>CAZEGE010000025.1:0-34474 GCA_964511765.1 uncultured Anaerolinea sp. | reverse complement strand
GCGATGCGAGACGAAAAAATGCTGGAGAATGCCTCCGAACGCGGCATCCAATTGATGACGGGACTGCACAAGTTGCAGGAGGAATATCCACAGATTGGCGACGTGCGCGGCAAGGGTTTGATGATCGGCACAGAATTCATCGTGGATGGCAGTCAGGCGAAGGCAAAGCCATTGGTCAAGGAAGTCATCCACAAGGCTGAAGAAAAAGACTTGTTGCTTCTTTCCTGCGGCACTTACGATAACACTCTGCGTTGGATTCCTCCGTTGAATGTCACGAGTCAGCAGATCAACGATGGCTTGAAGATTTTCGGCGACTCTCTCAAGGAAACATTGGGCTAATCGGACCTGCCAACATAAAAAATCATGACACCATCCTTCGATCGCAACAGACTCACGCAAATCCTAAAAAACGAAGAACAACTTTTCCATAAAAACCACCCCAGATCCTACGAACTATACCAGCGCGCGCGCAAGTCGCTGCATGGCGGCGTGCCGATGTTGTGGATGATTCGCTGGGCCGGCTCGTTTCCCGTTTTCGTAAAGAGCGCCGGGGGCGCGCATTTCACCGATGTGGATGGGAATGATTATATTGATTACTGCCTCGGCGATACAGGCGCAATGACGGGTCATGCGCCCGAAGCAACTGTCAAAGCCATCACCGAGCAAATTCAAAAAGGCATCACCCTGATGCTGCCGTATGAAGACGTCATCTGGGTGGGCGAGGAGTTGCAGCGCCGTTTCAAACTTCCATATTGGCAGTTTGCCCTCACCGCCACGGACGCAAATCGTTTCGCACTTCGCATGGCGCGCCTCATCACAGGCCGCCCAAAGATCCTGGTTTTCAATTATTGTTATCATGGTTCGGTGGATGAAACCTTTATCACGCTGGACGAAGAAGGCACACCGATGTCTCGCCCCAACAATCTGGGTCCGCAAATCGACCCGCGCGAAACCTCGAAGGTCATTGAGTTCAACGACATCGCCGCGCTTGAAACGGCGCTCTCTGCGCGTGAGGTCGCGGCTGTGCTTGCCGAACCCGTGATGACCAATATCGGCATCATTCACCCTGACCCCGGTTACCACGAGGCGCTGCGTGAGATCACTCGAAAATATGGGACCTATCTCATAATTGACGAGACTCACACGATCTGCACCGGTCCTGGCGGATACACCGCCTCATTCGGACTTCAGCCTGATTTCCTGACCCTCGGCAAACCTCTCGCTGGGGGCGTTCCCGCCGCGATCTACGGTTTTACCGAAGAAGTGTCCAAGGCCTTTGCCGCCAAAATCGATATGGACGATGCGGATGTCGGTGGCATTGGTGGTACACTCGCGGGCAATGCTTTATCCATCGCGGCGATGAAAGCGACTCTGCAAAATGTTTTGACCGATGATTTCTATTCCAAATCGATCAAGCTGCAAGAACAATTCACGGCGGGCGTGGAGGGTGTTATCAAGGAATTCAAGCTTCCATGGATCGTCAAGCAATTGGGTAACCGTTCCGAGTATTGGTTCCGCCCCAAGCCACCCAGGAATGGCGGAGAGGCTCATGTTGCCATCGATCCTGAATTGGATCGTTATATGCATCTGTATGCCTTGAATCGTGGTATTCTAATGACGCCTTTCCATAATATGGCTTTAATTTCCCCGCAGATAACCCAGGCCGATGTGGATTATCACACGAAGGTGTTTAGAGAAGCGGTACAATCGTTGTTTGATCCACCTGTACAATAAGGCGACTTGTAATTTTTATACCAAAATCCACATGGAGAATTAATTATGGCAGAACATTCAACACAAGTCTGGCGTGTGAATACACGCGGGCAAACATTAAAGCGCGAATCTGTTCCCAATTCATGGAAGCGTCTCGGTGGGCGCGGGTTGATTGCCCGTATTCTTGTGGATGAAGTGGATGCGAAATGCGATGCGCTTGGCGCAGGAAACAAACTCATCTTTACGCCGGGTTTATTGGTGGGGCATATGCTTTCATCCACCGACCGCATCTCTGTTGGTGGAAAATCCCCGCTCACGGGCGGCATCAAGGAAGCCAATGCGGGTGGACGCACAGGTTATCATATGGCGTTCATGGGCATCCATGCACTTATCCTTGAAGATATTCCTGAAAAAGAGGGATACTGGGTTTTGCATCTCTCCTTGAACGGCGCCAAATGGGAAAAAGCGGATGATCTTGTCGGTCTTGGCGTTTACGAAACTGCACCGAAGCTGATTGAAAAATATGGTGATAAAGTTGCCATTTCTTTAATCGGCCCCGGCGGCGAAATGCGCATGAAATCTGCGGGGATCCAGAATATTGACAAGGATAAAGTCCCCTCACGGATCGCGGCTCGCGGCGGACTCGGCGCGGTGATGGGTTCAAAGGGATTAAAAGCCATTGTGTTCGATCACGCCGGGGGGCAGAAGCCTGCCATTCTTGATCCTGAGAGGTTTAAAGTTGCACAGAAGGATTACACCAAGGCTGTCATGGAGCATCCGCAATCTGTGACGTATCGTGATTATGGCACAGCCGCCATGGCGCAGTTGACGCAGAGTTTTGCGGCGCTCCCGGCCCATAATTTTTCGCGCGGTACATTTGACAAAGTGGATAATATCAGCGGCGAATGCCTGCGTGAGTTTACTTTGACGCGTGGTAAACCGTCCGACCCGGCTCATGCCTGCATGGCGGGATGCACGATCAAATGTTCAAACGTGTTTGGCGGCGAAGATGGAAAGATCATCGTCTCTCCGCTTGAATATGAAACCATCGGTTTGATGGGCACGAACATTGATATTGATTCGCTCGATTCGATCGGGCGTTTGAACTGGTATGTAAACGACCTGGGACTTGACTCCATCGAAGTAGGCGGGGCATTGGGCGTTGCGGCAGAAGCAGGCTTGATGAGATGGGGCAGCGAAGAGGATGCGCTGAAGTTGATCCATGAAATTCATGCCGGCACAGAGCTGGGACGAATCCTTGGCGATGGCGCGGTGACGGTCGGTAAAAAATATAATATCGAGCACGTGCCTGCCGTGAAGGGACAAGCCATGTCGGCTTATGAGCCGCGCTCGATCAAAGGCACAGGCGTGACATATGCGACTACTCCACAAGGAGCAGATCACACCTGCGGTTTGACCATCCGCGCCAAGATCGATCATCTTGACCCGAACGCACAAAAGGAAGCCTCACTCAATGCGCAATTGAATATGGCGGGTTATGATACCCTGGGCGCCTGTATTTTTGCAGGTTTCGGATATGCCGCCACGCCGGATGGTGTGGTGAAGCGTTTGCTTCAAGCGCGCTATGGCTGGGAGGATATCCCTGATGATATTTTGCAGGCTTTGGGGAGGGAAACCATCAAATTGGAACGACAATTCAACAAACAGGCCGGCTTTACCGCAAAGGATGACCGGCTGCCCGAATGGATGACGAAAGAGGCCTTGCCTGAGAATGGCTCGGTATTTGATGTGAGCGAGGAAACGCTTGATCATATTTTTGACGGGATTGAATAAAAAAACATCCGAAGTCGCAAGGCTTCGGATGTTTCCTGTTGTGAGCCACCAGTGGGATACGAACCCACGACCTAACGATTACGAATCGTTTGCTCTACCAGCTGAGCTATGGTGGCAAATTATCCATTAGGGCTGCCCGAAAGACTTTTCCCAATGGATGTTTTATGGGCGGCGGGATTATAAAGGATTTGGTTTAATCCCGCAAGTTTTCATACGCACATGTTGTCTAGTTTATGGAGAATATATATGCTTCGTGTTGCAATGCTTTCCTATCACACCTGTCCCCTGGCTACACTTGGAGGTAAGGATACAGGCGGAATGAATGTGTATGTCCGCGATCTGACGCGGGAGTTGGGACAGATGGGCATCCATGTGGATGTATTCACGCGCTCGCAGGACGAACATGTGCCGCATGTGCTGCACGATATCGGGTATGGTAATCGCGTGGTACATATCCCTGCTGGACCCGAGGAGCCGAAAAGCAAAAGCGATATTGCGAAATATATCCCGGAATTCGTGGAGGGGATTAAACGATTTGCAGCTGAAAAAGGGATCGAATACGATATTATTCATAGCCATTATTGGATGTCTGGTCTGGCAGCGGAAGAATTGAGCGATGCCTGGGGCGGTACGCCAGTGGTGCATATGTTCCATACCCTGGGGGAAATGAAGAATCGGGTGGCACGTTCGGAGGATGAACGTGCAGGCGAGGACCGGCTCAATGGTGAGAGACAGGTTCTCCGTCGGGCGGATCGGATCGTCGTCGCTACGATGGCAGAGTTGACCCAGCTTCGTTTTCTGTATCGGGCTGATTCCCGTAAAATGGTGATCATCCCGCCTGGAGTGGATACTTGCCATTTTTATCCGATTCCTGCAGACGAGGCCAAGCAATACATCGGCTTGAAACCTGAAAATCGCATGGTCCTATTTGTGGGGCGGATCGAGCCATTGAAGGGCGTGGATACTTTAATTCATGCGATGTCTTGTTTGGGTTTGCAGGGAGCACGTCAACCTGTTCACCTGGCGATCATCGGCGGCGATGTGAATGTAAAACTCGAGGATATGTCAGAAGAAATGATCCGCCTGCAGAAGTTGTGTGATGATCTGTGTATGGGGGGGATGGTGGTCTTTCTTGGAAAGCGCGGGCAGGATACATTGCCATATTATTATTCGGCGGCGGAAGTGGTTGTGATGCCCTCGCTTTATGAATCGTTTGGGATGGTGGCGCTTGAAGCGATGGCTTGCGGTGTGCCGGTGATCGCCTCGGAAGTGGGCGGGCTTGGTTATCTTGTGCAGAATGGCATTACCGGATATACCATCCCCGATAGTGACCCCAAGGCTTTATGCGATAAACTGGCTGAGCTTTTGGGAAACACAGATTTACGGAATCAAATGGGGCGTTATGCTGCTGAATATGCAGTTGATTACGCCTGGGAAACGATAGCTTCTCAAATTGTCGAGGTATACAACGATGTATTAAGTAAAGAAAAGGCGGTTTAGGATTTATTCCTTCATTCTCACATAAAATATGATTGGTCCGTCATTTTCCTGTGCGCGCATTTCAAAGCGTTCGCTTAATTTACTGATCATCTTCGAGAGCTGCTTATGACCATAGGTACGGGGGTCGAAACTGGGATCCACTTGATAAAGCGCATTGCCCATATTGGCCAGCGAGGCCCAACCATCCTGTTGAACCGCCATCTCAAAGGCCTGGGTTAAGATCGGTATGGGGTCAAGTTCCTCTTTTTCGCCTTTGGTTTTCTTCGCTTTGGCGGTATTCGTATTTCTTTGTTGAACGGATTTCTTTTCCGTTGCAAGGTTTTCGGTGTAAACAAACACATCGCAGGCATTGACAAAGGGTTTCGGCGTTTTCTTTTCGCCGATCCCCATCACAAAGATCCCGGTCTCACGGATGCGGGTAGCCAAACGGGTGTAATCACTGTCGCTGGAAACAAGACAAAAGCCATCCACCACGCCAGAGTGCAGGATATCCATCGTATCAATGATCATGGCGCTATCCGTTGCATTTTTCCCAATTGTGTAGCGAAATTGTTGAATGGGCTGGAAGGCGTGGAAGTTAAGCGTATCCTTCCATGAGTTCATGCTGTTTGTGGTCCAATCCCCGTAAATACGGCGGACGGTCACCTGCCCATAACGGCCTGCCTCTACGAGCATTTGGGAGAGCAAGCCTGCCTGGGCATTGTCGCCATCAATAAGCATGGCAATCTTGTTTCTTGCAAGAGGTTTAATCTGTTCGTCTGTCATGATCTAATTATTCCTTTTCATCGAACTTTCAATACCAGCGGCTTAAAAGATTTGGGTGTTGGCTAAATTCAGCCTATTTTATGGAATTGGTTTGACGATGCCTACGTCTGACGGGGTACCGCCAAAAAGACTGATATCTTTGCACGACTGCTGGTCAAGCCGCAACAGGATTGTTTCGTTGGAGGTGATGTCCACCTGGATGATCGTATCCACTTTGTATTGTGAATCAACGGTTAATTTCAAATTCACCTGGGATTGTGCAGGCAGCATATCCACGCATCGCTTCTTATCGGGATGTTCCCGATCTTCGTCAATGGCGCGAAGCAGGGCGCAGGTATCCGGCAGGTCAACCGTCCCGTTATTTTTAACCGTCACGTAGGCGTTGGTCACTTCTCCCATGCCGTTCCTGATGTCAAGACTGGTGTTGCAGCCAAGAATATCGACCGTTACAGATGGCAAAGGGACGGGTGTAAAGGTTTGGGTTGGTGGAACCGGTTCCAGGGTATTGGTTGGTGATGGAGTTTCAGTGTCTGTCGGGATCACAGGTGTGAGTTGAATAATGGATGGAGTGACTGTCTCGACAGATGAAGGCAGGAGTATCAAAGGGGTTGCCGTAACAATACCCGGTATCTGCGATGGAATTGGGGTCCAGACAGGAAAAGATTGTGGTAATGAGCCCCAAGTGTCACACGCAGCCAGCGCGAACGCAAGCAAGGGCAGGGCGATGATCTTTTTCATAGGTTCATTATACTCCGGCGCAGTTGTGAATCCAAAGCGAGGCCGGCATTTTATTTATTAAACCAGCCTCGCTTTGGGTGGATTTGTCCGAAACTATTTGAGTGTTGTTTTCTCTTTCAATTCATTCACACCTGGTTCAGTTAGCACGGAACCATCGGGGAAAATGATGGTGGGAACGCTTCGGTATCCGTGGTTGATATTCATAACGAATTCTATTGCTTCTTTATTCCCTTCAAGCCCCACTCGAAGGTACTCAATATGATTGGTTTCAAAGAAAACCTTTGCCCGGTGGCAGTCGGGGCAAAATTCAGTGGCGTACATTACGATCCGTGATGGGTGCAAGTTATAAAGGTCACTCAAAGGAAATCTCCATGACTTCGTTTAATCGCCAAGCGATCTAAGATATTCGCGAATTTCGAGGGCGGCAGAAGCCCCCTCTCCTGCCGCGGCAGCGGCTTGTTTGGTTGCACCTGAACGCACGTCCCCCGCAGCGAAGATCCCTGGAATACTGGTCATCATATGGTCGGTCTCGATAAATCCCCACGGATCCAGTTTCGCCTTATCTTTTAAGAGATCGTTGTTGGGCGTCAAGCCGATAAATACAAAGACGCCATCATAGGTAAATACTTTATTTTCATTGGTGTTTTTGTCTTTCACAAGCACAGACTCAAGTTTATTTTTTCCGCGTAACTCCTTGAGGCTGTGGTTGAGAAATACCTTCATATTTCCCTTTTGAGCCACTTTTTCCTGCAAAATCCTGCTTGCCTTTGGTTCTTGCGAGTCTACAATGATATCGACCTGTGTGGCGAATTTGGTAAGGAACAGACCTTCTTCATATCCGCTATTACCGCCGCCGATGACGAGAACCTTTTTACCTTTATAAAATGCCCCGTCACATGTCGCGCAAAAATGAACATTGATACCAATGAGTTCATCTTCACCCGGAATTCCCATGCGACGATAAGTCGCGCCGCTTGCGATCAGCACGACTTTCGAATGATAATGGATATCCTCGGTACGGGTGTGGACAATATGGTATTGGCCATCTTCTTCGATCTCACCCACTTCCTGAGCCTGTAGGATTTCTACACCAAACTTGCGCGCCTGCCTGCTTAGTCGATCTGCGAATTCCGCGCCGGATATACCCTCGTCAAAACCTGGGAAGTTATCAAGCGTCTGGGTGATGCCGGCCTGTCCACCCAGGCCGGCCTTTTCAATGAGCAGGGTATCCAACCCTTCTCTGGCAAGATATAGTGCGGCGGTTAATCCTGCCGGCCCGCCTCCCACGATGATCACATCATAATACTCCCGGCTGGCTTTGGTTTGTAGCCCGAGCTTTTCGGCTATTTGGGCATTACTTGGTTCAGCTAAAATCTCACCATCCGGGAAAATGATCGTTGGAATGATTCTTGTGCCTTTATTGAGTTTTTCCACAAAAGGGATCCCTTGCGGGGTTTCCTCAATATCTATATTTACGTAATCCACCCGATGTTCCCCCAGGAATTTCTTGGCGCGCTTGCAGTCCGGGCACCAGACTGTGCCATAAACGCTGATTTTCTCAGGTTTTAAGTTAAATTGGCTTGATTTTGACGGCATTATATGCGCTCCTCTGCAATCTAGAGGGACTTGCAAGACAAACTCTTACAAATTTTATGTAATTTTTATGACAGTATTGTGTAAATGTAATCAATCGATTAAAATCCCACTACGATCCATTACATTTAGCCCGCAATTTGTCCCCGAATATTCCCTGTACGTGTAAGCTTGAGAATTGAAATATAGATATTCTTTTGAAAAATTAAAGGTGGCTCAAGATGTCGTCCCTAAAACAGTCCGTATTTTGGTTGTCATTCTACATTGGGGTTGTTTTCATCCTGGCCCAGTTCGATTATGTGGACTCGCCAATTATCGACTTTGCCAAATACTTTTATTTTATGGTCATGGTAGCTGTGCCGGCCACCATCTTTTTTCCATTTACATCGAGGATGACGGTGCTTGTCCCAGCCATAGTCTGGGGGAGTATATATCTGGTGATGCTGCAAGTACTCGACCGGACGGTTTCGGCCCCGAACAGCACATTTCCCATCATTCTGCTTGAATTCATATTGGTGGAAATTGGCGTCTGGCTGGCATTCCAGCTCGCCAATGGGATCAGCCATGCCGAGTCCGTGATGGATGCCATGGCATTGAGCGTATTTCCCAACCGCACTCAAACCATTCAGGAAGCTTCGCAACAGATCAAAACAGAAATAACCCGCAGCCGCCGCTATCATCGTCCTTTAAGCTTGCTGGTTATGCAGACCGATCCATCCGACCATGTTGCAATTGAACAAATGATCACCAAAATTCAACACGAACTATCGAATAGATTTTCTTTTGCACGAATAGGACAGGTGATCGATGAGTACGTCCGCCAGACGGACATGGTGATCCTCAGTCGAAGCAATCACTTTGCCATCCTTTGCCCTGAAACAGATTATCAAAATTCACAAATCCTTGCCCAAAGGATTTGTGATGCAATTAAAAGCAAGACCGGCGTTCCAGTTGAATGGAGTGCGGCCGCATTCCCCGAGGATGCCTTAAACTTTGATGATCTGATGGATGCTGCCAATTCCAGGCTTGCGCTGCGTTCCAAGGTTAATGAAGAAAAGCAAAATAGGCACGAAACTCAAGAAAAAGCATAATGCCTATAATGTGTATTGAAAATGCGGGAGAGGCGTAAGGGATGGCTGGCATGGATTACCAGTGGGTAAATAAATTTGACCCTAAAAAGCGCTGGTTTGTGGGAGATGATTATTTGCGCGTCAAACGAATTATGGATCTGGCGATTGTTTTTCTCAGCGCCCCATTTTGGATTCCAGTAATGGCATTGATCGCGTTGGTGATATTTGTCACGTCACCCGGCGCCCCTGTGATTTACACCAATAAACGCGCAGGGCGAGGCGGTAAATTATTTTTGTTTTATAAATTCCGCACCATGATTCCCAACGCCGAGGCTTTAAAAGAAAATTACATGCATCTGAATGAACTTGAATGGCCTGATTTCAAGATCACCAACGATCCGCGTGTTTTACCCATTGGGAGGCTGTTACGGAAGACCAGTCTGGATGAATTGCCCCAGATGTTAAACGTCATAAAGGGCGATATGAGCCTGGTGGGACCGCGCCCAACGGACTTTGGACCTGATTCCTACAACCTTTGGCAGACGGAACGTTTCGACGTTTTACCGGGCTTGACCGGATTATGGCAGATCACCGCGCGCGGCTCTGTCAATATGGATGAACGCACCCGTATGGACATTGCCTATATAGAACGGGCCGGTATTCTTTTGGATATTTACATTTTAATTTACACAATTGGCGCTGTTTTTAAATCACACGGTGTTACCTAGCTTGAATTTAGAGTAGCAAAGCGCATGGAGCATGTGTCCGATTGCGACTTAATTTACCTTGATGATTTGCCCACCCGTCATTTTCTGTAAATCTTCGGTCTTCAATTCAAAGATGGCATTGGGCGTCCCTGCCGCCGCCCAAATGGTCTGATAAGGCAGGAAATCCTCATCCAGGTAGGTTTCCATTTTTTCGAGATGTCCAATCGGAGGCACGCCGCCTATGGCGAAGCCTGCCATCGATCGTACAAATTCGGCATCCGCCCGCCCGATGGGTTCGCCAGCGTAAACGCCGATGCGTTTTTCATCTACACGGTTTGCGCCGCTGGTTAATACCAGGATCGGTTTGCCGCTTGTCTTGCCGCGAAAAATAAGCGATTTGACGATCTGTCCGAGCTTACAACCTGCGCGCTCCGCGGCTTCCTGCGCCGTGCGCGTCGATTCGATATGCTCGATCACGGTGTAGTCATATCCAAGAGATGTAAGCAGGTTCTGTATCTTTTGTGCAGAAGGGGATAATTGGGTCATGGCGCATATTATAATTGTTGTATGCCCACACAGGAAGAAATCTATAAAACTGAAGGCGATAAGTATGAGGCTTTGATCGCACGGGAGGATTATCAGGGAAATATCCTGAAGTCGCTGCGTGAAATTACGCCTCTGGAAAACCGCACCGTTCTGGACCTCGGAGCTGGCACCGGACGATTGACAGGCCTGCTCGCCCCACACGTTTCACACATCCATGCATTTGACATTTCAAAGGAAATGCTGCGCATCTGTCGTGACAAGTTCCTTGCCAGCGGCTTATCCAATTGGCAGGTGGATATTGCCGACCATCGTCAATTGCCTGTGGAAAACAAGTCTGCTGACCTGGTTGTATCGGGCTGGAGTTTGAGCTATCTATCAGTTTGGAATCCTGAAACGGGGCAGGCTGAGTTGGAAAAATGGCTGGACGAAATGAAACGCGTCTTAAGACCGAACCGCCATATCGTCCTGTTCGAATCGCTGGGTACGGGGAATGAATCGCCGATCAGGCTGGAACATCTCAAGGATTTCTATCCCTGGCTGGATGAAGTCGGATTCCAAAACAAGTGGATTCGCACCGACTATAAATTCGCCTCGCTGGCAGAAGCGGAATACTTCTCCCGTTTTTTCTTTGGCGATGAATTGGGTGACAAGGTGAAGGAAAATAATTGGGTGATCCTGCCTGAATGCAGCGGCGTGTGGTGGCTGGAAATAAAAGGATGAAGATTGATTATTATTTCATCAGCGCATCGCTGCCCAGCATGGCATCCTCCACGCGGCTCTTGTGTTCGCCGTGCATGGGCATGTTTTCCATCTCCTTCAGTGAAAAATATCCAAAGGCGGTGGTCTCATTACTCAGACGCGGTTCACCTGCGATGATCTCTGCTTCAAAACTAAGCACGACCATGAAGACCTGGCTGCCATCGGGATAGACGACAAGTTGATTTGGATTGCTGTATACGCCGATCAAGCGCTTCATGCCGACCTTCAAACCTGTTTCCTCCCAAACTTCTCTTTCACATGCCTCGGCTGCGCTCTCTCCCGCTTCCATCCCGCCGCCCGGCAGGCACCAGCGCCCGTTGTCTGTGCGTTGGGTGAGCAGTACCTTCTCCCGCATATCGTCAAAGATGATCGCGCTGCATCCGACCCTTAATTGGCCCTGCCTGCCCAATCGCGGGCCAAATAATACCTGTGACATAAAAATATTAACCTCCGAAACCTGTAAACCCTCGGAGGTTATGCTCCTATTGTTTTATGAAAGTACCGTTGCGTAATTCCTGAATGGCTTGCTGAATTTCTTCAACCGTATTCATGACGAAGGGTCCATAAGGGACAATTGTCTCCTTGAACGGTGCGCCGGCGATAAGCATGAACTGCACGCCCTTTTGGCTCTTGACCTCAATCTGGTCGCCGTCGTCGTTGAAGACTGCCATGCTGACGGATTCCACGACCTCATTCCCGAATTCGGCTGCGCCTTCGAAGACATACGCGAGGGTGGTATGTCCGCGTGGGATGGGGTAGATGAATTTCGAAGCAGGCGCCAGTTTCACGTCCATGTAAAGCGGCGAGGCGGCGATCTCGGTCACGGGCCCGCGGGTTCCATCCAATTCTCCGGCTACGAGGCGGATGGTGGCTCCGTCTTTTTCAATGACCGGAATGCCCATTGCGCTGATTTCCTGGTAATGGGGCTGTCCCATCTTTTGCGCGGCGGGCAGGTTGACCCATAGTTGAAAACCGTAGATGTTGCCGTTTTCACTACGCCGCGGCATTTCCTCGTGCAGAATGCCGCGTCCTGATGTCATCCACTGCACATCCCCTGAACCGATCTTGCCGGCGTTGCCAAGGCTGTCACGGTGGTTAACCGAGCCTTCCAGCATGTAGGTGACGGTTTCGATGCCGCGATGGGGATGCGTGGGAAACCCGCGAATGGGTCCTTCGAGTGGATTATTGAAAGCGAAGTGATCGAAGAGCAGGAAAGGATCATACAAGTTGCTGGCGCGCGGAGCGATGGAGCGTCTCAATAAAACGCCCGCGCCTTCGATCACAAGTTGCGGTTCGATGATGTGAGATATAGTTCTAAAGGTTGTCATGTCCTGTAGATGGCGTAAGAGCGGCGGAACTTACTTATTGAGAACCTGCCCTTCAATATGCTGTTTGGAGTAGCAAAACCTCTCCATCTGGGTTTACTTAACAACTCATCGGTAATCCGTTTTACCCGGGTCTTAAATTATTTTCTCAATTTTGACTTCATTACGCCCAGCCTGCCTTTCCCGTTTGTTCCGGTACATTGCTGCATCGGCGCGGGCCAGTAACTCGTCTAGCGACTCGCTGTTCTGCGGTTCGACCATCACCTTGCCCACGCTAAAGCTAATCGTGTAGGGCCTGTTTCCCGCCTTTTTTGCGGTTTTGGTCGCCTCCCTCAGGCGTTGTAACGCAGACGACATATCATTTTGCGGCCCGTGGGTGAGTACCGCAAATTCGTCGCCGCCCAATCGCCCCACAATATCACTATCACGGAAGTTCGCATGCAGCAGCGTGGCAATATCGCATAAGAGCTGCGACCCGACATCATGTCCCAGGGTGTCATTGGCCCTCTTCAGGCCGTCCACATCGAAGAAAAGCAGGGTTGCCGGGTTTGCACTACGCCGTGCATCACGCAGGGCTTGCTCGCCGAGCAGATAAAAACCTCTGCGGTTGTGAATGCCGGTCAACTCGTCAGTCAGGGATGTGTCGCGCAACTGCTTTTCGAGAGAGTTGATCATGCGGGCCAGTAAAACCACCAGGATTATCAGAAGCGCTGCCAAAGTCGCTGACGTCAGCGCGGCAGCATAGGCCAGATTCAGGGTATTCACCGCCAGGCGCTCTCCGCTGAAAATGATCAGCCAGGAAATCAAAATCGAGTACGGCAGTACAATTCGCGCGGAGTGACTGCCGATGCCGATCCCTACCAGCACGGAATAGAAACCATAGGGGGTTCGGCGTCCTGCCTGCACAAAGGTCAGAAGTATTATGCTGACCAGGCTTTGCAGTGATATGAGAATCTTTGAGGACTGGCCGAAAAGATGGCTTGCGTCAATGATGTAACCCGAAATAAATACCAGAATGAGTATCACAAGCGCCATGATGAGTGCATCCGATACATGGCCGAGCCAATCCTGACGCTTATAATCGATGATCAATAATAATCCAAGCAGCACAAAGCAGAATGCAGACTGAATCGACATTGGGTGAGTCATGGGCAACATGCCCTCTGCCACGAATAGCCTGCCAATACCGGTACCTTCTCCAATCCAATGATTGAACAGGGCCGTACCCGCGATGAGAATGGCTGCACCTGCGCAGGTCCAGCTGGCAAGGAGCAGGTAGGCGTTGCCTTTCTGCTGGTTCAGCATCAGGCTGAAGCTGAGAAGCAGCACACAAACCGCGGTGCTGACCTGCATCAACATCCAGCCGCCTAGGAGCAGCGATCCGATGGCTGGCACCAGCCAGCCGGATAGGATGACTGCAGCAATCAAAGTTGTTGCTGAGAGACAGATTTTGTTTGCTTTTTCAAGCCATTCTAGAATCTTTTGATCCGGCTGATTCGGTGACGTGGTACCTGTGTTCACTGACTCCATGGGTATGCCTCGCCTTGCAGGTTAGCAACCTGCTGTTGAATGGTGATAGGTCTTTAAGACCAAATACCAGTGTGGATAACTTCCATTATACAGACAGACGCAAGAGATGACAATCATTTTTTGAAATAACCGTGAGCCCTTTCGTTTCGGAATGTTTTAGACTGCCTGTCAATATTTAACAAACATCCCCAAACGGCTTACCCTATCTGCTCCCACTTTTCGATTGTTCCCGGCACAATTTGAAAGAGGGGATGAACTTGGTGTGTCTTCACGGATGCCACCTTCTGATATTGCTCCATATCCCGCCGCTTCAATTGCGTATAATCAATCTCCTTGTCCGCCAGTATCGCCCGGATTCCTTAAACCACCCGATAATATTTCAAAGGTCACCCAACGGTTTGCGATACCATTCCCTTGAAGGAATAGTGGCGGTGGGTTTCGACAGGTTCAAACACCATGGCGGACGGGGACTCCCATTCAAAATTGGACACTGACCAAGCGTAGTATAAACTAAATTCACCAGAATCAAAAAAGCATCCTCGCACAGAGAAGGCTTTTTTCCGGATTCAATTTTCAGTTATGGAAGGAAGCGGGGTGGGTTAGAATTCGTCCTCGTCGTCGAGCCATTCGTCGTCGTCTTCGTCGGAATCCTCTTTATCCCATTCTTCAGTTTCATCCTCTTCGTCCCAGTCATCGTCTTTCGCAGCGGCTGCATCCGATGGGGAATAGGTGGCGCACCCGGTATCCGGGTCCAATTCCACTGCGGCGGCGGAACAATAACCTTCGTCCACGAACACGCAATCTATGTAATGACATTTAATACGGGGCATTTTCACTTCCTCCTAAGAGTGGGGGTCTTTGATCAGGCGTACGACGGCAATGATAAAGATGAAGGTCATGGCTACCTGTGATGCGACACAGAACGGACAGATTGCTTTTAATAAAACGAGCTCAACATAAACCAGCCAAAGGGTAAAAATAAAACCGGTCAGTGCCAGACCAAAAATCATCAGCATCCCGTTTTGTTTGAAGAACGGATTGCGGTCCTCGAAGAAATGCACAGCCAGGATGGCCGCGTAACCAAGCATGCCGATCACTGCCACAGGGATTCCGTTCACCTCTGAAAAGCGGCTGGCGTTCACGGTGGAGCAATCGCCCGAACCCAAGCACATGCTGTCGTTGGACGTGACCTTGTAAATGGTCATATAAATTGAAATCAGCAAACCGATAATCACAAGCACAAACGATATGCGGTACAACCCTTTATTCATCTTTCCTCATAGTAGGTAAGCCTCTACTTCCTGACCAGCAGGCACGCATTTTACACCAGCGGGGATAATAAGTAAAGCATCCGCTTGTACCAATGAGAGCAAATTTGCAGACCCCTGATGACCCGTCAGACTGGCTTGCAGGTTTCCATTTTCATCGCGGATTTTCGCGCGCAGATAACTTTCCCGTCCATCGGATTCAATTTCATTTTCGCTTCTTACCTTGACCCGACGCCTGCTTCCGTCCAACTTGCCGCTCAGCTTCTTGATCAGCGGACGGACGAAGATCTCAAACCCAACGAAGGCTGAAACGGGATTGCCCGGTAAACCGATGAACGGCTTCCCAAGGTATTCGCCGAATGCCAGCGGCTTACCCGGGCGCATGTTCACGCGCCAGAAATCCAATGCGCCTTTGTATTCGATCACTTCCTTCACAAAGTCAAATGCACCTACGCTTACGCCTGCCGAGGACAGGATGAAATCCACATCTTCGCGAATGGCTTTTTGCAGAAGACTCTCCACGGACTCGCGTGTGTCTTTTGCAACGCCGAGCCTTAAAACTTCTCCGTCGGCGCTTTCGATCAGCGCTGCGAGTGTGTAGGAATTTGAGTCGCGGATCTTGCCTGATTCAAGCGGGGCATCCACTTCCAGCAATTCATCCCCGCAGGAGAGCAGGGCAACTCGTGGTCTTTTATAAACCTGCACATGCCCAATTCCAAGCATTGCCAGCAGACCGAGTTCCTGCGGCTTAAGCGTCTGTCCCTTGCGTAAGACGACTTCACCTGCGCGGACATCCGTCCCGCGCAGGCGGACGTTATCGCCTGTTTTGACGATCTTTGTAAATGAAATCGTTCTTGGGGCGGGTGAGTCTGCTCCACGGTTGTTGAAGTCTGTATCTTCAACCGGGATGACAGCGTTGGCGCCTGTGGGTAGTGCTGCGCCGGTCATGATCCGCGCGGCCTGACCTTGTGCGAGAGTCACTGTCGGGTTTGAGCCGGCCGGGATATCAGCGATCACGCTCAAGGCGCGGTCTTGAGGGCCATGAAGAATCCCATCCGGAGTGGATATATCTTCTACGCGGATGGCGAATCCATCCATGCCTGAGTTGTCGAAGAGGGGGAGATCATGCGCAGCGGTGATGTCCGTTGCCAGTACGCGGTTTGCACACGCGATCAGCGCGATATCTTCCGCTGCGGTGGTTTGGAAATGTGAGAGGATGCGCTCGCGCGCTTCATTTACAGAGATCATTTCTCGAAGCGGCGCGATTATACCATTGCACCCCTGTTTTTCCCGGACTGTGATCCCGCCTTAGCCCGGGTTCATCCGATGCGCTTCCATCACATTGGGTAGATTTTCAATTCGGGTCAGGATGCGGCTTAGCTGGGTGAGGTCCTTGACTTCAATAATGAGATGCAGATCGGCAATGCTTTGATTGACGTTTACGGTTACGCTGGCGATATTGATATTTTCATCTGTCAGCAGATTGGAGATGTCGCCCATCAACCCCTGGCGGTCATAAGCCTTGATCTTTACCGAGACAGGATAGGTTCGTTCCAAATGACCCCAGTCGACTTGCAGTAACCGTTCCCGGTCCTTTGTTTGCAGGATATTTGGACAGTCCTGCCTGTGAATGGTCGCGCCTCGTCCGCGGGTGATGAAGCCGACGATCTGGTCCCCGGGCATGGGGTGACAGCAGCGCGCCATGTTGGAGAGCATGCCCCTCAGCCCAACCACTTCCACCGCATCTGTGGCTGTGGTCTTTGCGGTGGGCCTACCTGCCGTGAGGATATCTTCCACCTCATCGTTTTGCGAGAACTGCTTGATGATCTTGCCTATGGATAGGTCGCCACAGCCAAGCGCAATGAACATTTCTTCCGGGATTTTGTAGCCATGCTCACGCGCCATCTTCTCAAAGTTGATCTCGCTGATGCCGAGCCTTTGCAGCTCACGCTCGAGCGTATCGCGTCCCTGCGCGAGGTTTTGTTCGTCTTCCTGTTTTTTGAACCAGACCTTGATCTTCGAACGCGCACGTGAAGTGCGCACCAGCCCAAGGCTGGCATTCAGCCAATCGCGGCTCGGTCCGCCTCGCTTCGCGATCAGGATTTCAACCTGATCGCCGGTCTTCAATTCCTGATACAACGGCACAAGTTTTCCGTTGATCCGCGCCCCTCGGCAGCGATGACCGATGTCTGTGTGGACGTGGTAGGCGAAATCGATCGGCGTGCAACCGGCGGGCAGGTCGATGATGTCGCCGCGCGGGGTGAAGATGTAAACACGGTCCTGGAACACGTCACTGCGCATGGATTCGACGAATTCGGCGGCGTCGTTCACGTCAGAACGCCATTCCATCATCGAACGTAATGAGTTGATGCGCTGTTCGTAATTCTTGTCGGAATGTTTTGTGCCCTCTTTATACCGCCAGTGTGCAGCGATGCCATATTCCGCATTCAGGTGCATTTCGTTGGTGCGGATCTGGACTTCCAGCGGGCGCTTGTCGTCATACATGACAGCCGTATGCAGGGATTGATAAAAATTATCCTTTGGCGCGGCAATGTAATCATCAAATTCACCGGGGATCGGACGCCATGTGGTATGGATCACACCCAGTGCGGCATAACAGGAGGGTACATCCGGCACGATCAGCCGCACAGCGCGGACGTCGTGCAGCATGTTAAATGGCTTGCCTTTCTTCTGCATCTTTTTATAGATCGAATAAATATGTTTGGGGCGTCCGCTGATCTCGGCTTTGATATTATTTTTTTCGAGCAGTTTTACAAGGCTTTCCTTGATTGTTTCAAGATGTGCTTCGCGATCCGGTCTTTTTTCGGACAGCAGCCCCGCGATCTCTTTATACTTTTCGGGGTTCACATAACGAAAGCCGAGGTCTTCCAATTCCCACTTGATCTGCCAGATGCCGAGTCGGTTTGCGAGCGGGGCGAATATGTCGAGAGTCTCCTGCGCGATTCGTTTTCGCTTATGTTCCGGCATATGGCCAAGCGTGCGCATATTATGCAGACGGTCCGCCAGTTTGATGAGCACCACGCGCACATCTTCACCCATGGCAAGAAAAGTTTTACGCAGTGTTTCAGAGACGATATCCTCATTACGTCCCAGCAGCGCAGGCTCGATGGGAGTCTCTTCGGCATCGCCACCGTTCAGGCCATTTTCAGCATGTTGGTCGCCGCGCGAGACGCTCGGTAGGTGCGTCAGCTTTGTCACACCATCCACAAGGATCTTTACCGTATCGCCAAACTCGCGGCGGATATCTGCCAGCGTGATGGCTGTATCTTCCACGGTGTCATGCAGCAGCCCCGCCGCAACCACTTCAGGCGGCACTTTCAAATCCGCCAGAATGCTGGCGGCTGCGATACAGTGATTGATATAAGGTTCGCCTGAAAGACGTTTTTGTTCGCGATGCGCTTCCTCCGCCACACGGTAGGCGTGCATGACCAACTCCCGGTCTGCGACGGTGTAGTTTTCAGGAAGTTGCTCGAGCAGCTTTTCAAGAGGGATCGCGGCGGTGGTTGCTGATTTCATTCAAGTAATTGTACTACGCAGGGTTAAGAATCAAAAACAGGATGGCTCGCCTCAATCCGCCCTCGCGCCTGCTCCTGTTTTCTGTTAATATTCCCGCCCCGTAACCGTGCGGAAATAAGGGGATACCTTGAAAGCCATCCCCATAAATTATTAATTTACAAAACCCGCTTAAACTTACATGGTTTTCAATAATGCCTGACGGCTGTTTCGCAGGCGGTCCGCGATGATAACTGTGATACGCTGCATGACCTTGAATCCGGCCTCTGGATTTTGTTCCAGTAATTTCATGAATGCGTCGGCAGGAATGATCAGCAGGTTTGAATCCTCGTCGCATTCGGCGCTGGCTGTGTAATGATAGGGAGGCACCACGCCGGACCAGCCGAAACTTTGAAAGGGGGATGACACAAAGGAAACCGTAACGCTCTCCGGACGGGAGGTCAATTTCACTCGCAAGGCAATGCTTCCATCCAACAGAAAATGCAACTTGTCTGCGCTATCGCCTTCGCGAAAGACGAATTCTCCTTTTTTGAAGGGGGCTTCCTTGCAGATGGCGGCGATCTCCTTGAGCAAAGATTCTGGCAGCCCGTTGAATAAGCTAAATTGGGATATGGTTTCCGTGCTGATCATTTTGCCTCCATGGTTTGGTGTAATAAATGTTTCTTATGCTGAAGCGGTATTCATCCGCTTATTTTAGATGGTCCCTGATCCTGTCGCGGAGATCGAGCGAGTTGCCGAGGATCAATCCATATATAATGAATAGAAGGGTTGCGCCTGCGCCCGCGATAAGAGCATAAGCCGAATCCCAGATCATTGGGAGGACGAGGACGACAAGAAGTCCGAGAATAAGACCGTAGAATGGGGATCTGATCATGTGGGGGATGTCTTTCCATGCCCTGGACAGGGAGAAAGATTTTCGCATGCGTTTTTCCTTGACGGAACTGCTTTGTTGGAATTTGCGCTGTCTGGCGAGTGGATTGCGCACCTGGAGTTGCCTGTCGCGAAGTTTTTTGAGTCGTTCCTGCTCCTCGTTGGACATACCAGCCTCCTTTGTGTTTACAATTGGACAGGATTTATATAAAATGCCGGTCACGAATAATATCACAAGATTTTTGGATGCGCGCAAGGTGAAATATGCGGCGCATGATTTGCCCGCCGAAAAAATTGGCGCGGTACAGGCGGCCCAATTGATGGATGTGCCGGCGGAACAGGTTTTTAAGACCATTGTTACCGTGCGTGAAAAAGGGAAGCCCGTGCTGGCAGTCATTCCCGGCCCGCGGGTGGTGGATTTGAAATTGCTGGCCTCGATTTTGGGGGAGAAGAAGATGCGCCTGCCGAGCGAACGTGAAGCGGAATCATTGACGGGCTTGCAGGCTGGTGGAATTTCCCCGCTGGCTTTGATCAACAAAGGTTTTCAAGTGGTGATCGATTCCGCCGCACAATCCCTCGATGAGGTGTATATCTCCGGCGGTCAGCGCGGTTTGGATATTCAGTTGGGCGTGAATGACCTGGCGAAATTGGTGAATGCGCGGTTTGGAAATATCAGCAGAAGCGATTGATTTATCTTATAAATATGCGGAATACGCCTGTTTTCGATGGATGCAGGCAATTCTTTTAACTTGATTTTTTAACTTGATTTTTTCTAAAAAATGGATTACAAATCCTTTACGTGAAAGGAGGCGAGTTTATCTGGGCTTTTAGGATTGGCAAACAAGCTTTTTTATCGAATCAAATTTCTCAAGGAGGAGAAAAATGCGAAAGACTCTAAGTATTGTATCAATTTTAATTGTGGCGAGCCTTGTCTTGGCTGCGTGTGGTAGCACCCCTGCTGCTACTGGCGGGAATTCTGCGCCTGTCGTTGAAACCGTAATCGTTGAAGTGACCTCTTCTGCACCGGCAGTTGTTGCTCCAGCAGGTTATGGCGTGACCCTTGAAACGGTCAAAGCGCGTGGCAACCTGGTCTGCGGTGTCAACGCACAAGTACCTGGTTTTGGTTATATTGACGCGGATGGTAAATATTCCGGCTTTGACGTGGATTACTGCCGCGCCCTTGCGGCTGCCATCTTTGGTGATGCAGACAAAGTGGAGTTTCGTCCTGTGACTGCTGCCGAACGCTTCACCGCTTTGCAGTCAGGTGAAATCGACATCCTCAGCCGCAACACTACCTGGTCCCTTGCTCGCGATACTGAGTTGGGCGGCAATTTTATTCACACCACTTTCTATGATGGTCAGGGCATGATGGTTCCCACCGATAGTGGCATCACCTCCCTGCAAGATTTGGAAGGCGGCACGATCTGTGTCCAGACCGGCACCACCACCGAACTTAACCTGGCTGATGTGATGGCCTCTTTGGGGATTTCCTATACTCCCCAGGTTTTTGAAGATGCCGATTCCACTTTTGGCGCGTACGCAGAAGGACGTTGTGATGCTGTCACGACCGATAAATCAGGTCTTGTATCACGCCGTACTGTCCTCGCTGATCCGACTGCGCATGTTATTCTGGATGTGACCATGTCCAAGGAACCTCTTGGTCCGATGGTCCGTCACGGCGACGATCAGTGGTTTGATATTGCGCAATGGACCATCTTTGCCATGTTTGACGGTGAAGAATTTGGCATTACATCTGCGAATGTGGATAGCGTAAAATCCAGCGCCATCGCTCCCGAGGTCATGCGTCTTTTGGGCGTCGAAGGCGACATGGGTGCCAAACTCGGCTTAAGCAACGATTGGGCATATAACATATTTAAATTAGTCGGCAACTACGAGGAAGTGTACAATCGCAATCTCGGACCCGACACCCCCACCTATATTCCACGCGGCTTGAATAGCCTGTATACCGATGGCGGCTTGCTCTTCGCTCCGCCTGTTCGCTAGCAGATTGGAAAAAAAGAGGGCGGGGAATTATTTCCCCGCCCTCTTTTCCTTAATGCAGGAGGTTTGCCAATGCAGGCCAGTCCAGAGCGAAAAGCGACAATCCCATTCTGGCGCGATGAACGCATTCTGAACATTCTGGGTCAGGTAGCTTTTGTTATCGGGCTTATTTTTATCGGGTCATTGATTTATCAAAATATGAAAGTGGGACTTGCAACACAAGGCATCACTCTCAGTTATGGTTTTTTAAAGGGCATTTCCGGTTTTGATATTTCTGAAACCCTGTTCTCATACAGCCGGACTTCGTCCTACTGGCAGGCTTACCTTGTCGGTTTATTGAACACACTATCCGTCAGCGCTGTGGGTATCGTAGTCGCAACGATACTTGGCGTGATCCTGGGAGTTGCTAGGCTTTCCAGGAATTTTCTGATCAATCGCCTCGCTGCTTTTTATCTTGAATTCATTCGCAACCTTTCCCTATTGGTATTCTTGATTTTCTGGTATCTGGCGGTTTTTCTCAAACTGCCCAGGGTAAAAGAAGCCATCATTTGGCCCGGCCCAATCTTTTGGACGAATCGCGGTCTTGGAATTCCGTGGGGAATCCCAACCGCCTCCTTCCCAACCTTCCGCCTGATTCTGTTCACTGGCTTGATCCTTGCCCTTTGCGTTTTCTTTACACTCCGTGCCTACAGCAATCGGACGGGACGCACCCCGATAACCCTCCTTTGGACCAGCCTTACCTTTGTTATCGTTGCACTGGTCGGGTGGTTGATCCTTCCTGAAAAACCCCTTACCCCGGATCTCCCCTTTGTTAAAGGCTTGAATCTGTCAGGCGGGAAAATCCTCAGCCCGGAATTCACGGCGCTTACATCCGGACTGTTTCTATATACCTCCGCATTTATTGGCGAAGTGGTTCGTGCGGGAATTATCTCTGTTTCCCGAGGGCAGGTGGAAGCGGCCCGCGCGCTTGGCTTAAATGGTTTTCAAACTCTGCGGCTGATTGTCCTGCCTCAGGCCTTGCGTGTAATCATCCCGCCGTTAACCAGTCAATACCTGAATTTAATCAAGAACTCATCGCTTGCCATTGCGGTTGGCTTTCCCGACATGTTCTATGTCTCGAATACCATCCAAAATCAAACCGGCCGCGCGGTGGAAATGATCTCACTGGTGATGTTAACATATCTTACCTTTAGCTTGATTACATCTGTATTCATGAATTGGTACAACCAAAGAATAAAACTGGTGGAGAGATAAGATGACACAAACGCAATCAATTCTTCCACCACTCACAGAGCGTTCGGGCATTCTACGCTGGCTGCGGAAAAACCTCTTTGGTTCATGGTCTGATACTTTCTTAACCATTTTTGGCGCACTCGTCATCTACTGGGTGGTCAAAGGCTTTTTGACATGGATATTCAAGGTAGCGGAATGGAACGTTATCTCCGCAAATCTGCGCCTGATTATGATCGGGCAATATCCCCTTGAACAGGTTGGGCGATTGTGGATCGCGCTTGGTTTCCTGATGTTCCTATCGGGCAATTCCCTTGCGATCTGGGCGCGTAAATCATATATAAAGACGATCCTTTTGCTTGCAGCTCCTGCCTTGCTGGCGCTCCTTCCCTTTGGGGACGAGCCTCGCAAGTGGTTGATCACGCTTACGGTTCTGGGTTTAATCGGATGGGGAACAGGGCGAACCAGGCCCGAGGCGCTGGCCAGGAGTGTGATTTTTGGATGGGTGTTATCCCTGCCGGTGTTTATCCTGCTTACACGGGGATTCACATCTGAAAACGGAATTATGCCGATTGTAGGTACCAACCTGTGGGGCGGATTGTTGCTTACATTTCTGCTTACAGTGGTGGGCATACTTTTTTCTTTTCCCCTGGGGGTTTTACTTGCGTTGGGACGCAGGTCTGAATTACCGGTTGTCCGCCTTGCAAGCATAACTTATATTGAATTGGTGCGTGGTGTTCCGCTGATCACCATCCTTTTTATGGCTCAGTTGATGCTGCCTCTCTTTCTGCCGCCGAATGTAACGATTGATCGCGTCCTGCGCGCGATGGTTGGAATTACATTGTTCAGCGCAGCATATCTGGCAGAGAATGTGCGCGGAGGCTTGCAGGCCATACCTAAAGGTCAATACGAGGCGGCGTATGCACTCGGATTGAACGGTGCGCAAACGATGTTCTTGATCATCCTGCCGCAGGCTTTACGGTTGATTATTCCAATCCTGGTCGGACAATTTATTGCTGTTTTCAAGGATACTGCGTTGGTTGCAATTGTAGGCTTGTTGGATCTGGTCGGCATTGGCAGATCCGTCCTGGCTCAACCGAAATTCCTCGGTTTGCAAAGAGAAGTGTATGCTTTCATTTCCTTGATCTACTGGGTATTGAGTTATGGCATGTCTTATCTGAGCCAGCGGCTGGAGGAGAAACTTGGTGTTGGGAAACGATAATTCCAAAAGGAGAAGCATGATGACTCAGGAAGGCGAAACCATCATTACTGTTCAGGAAGTCCATAAGTGGTATGGAGATTATCATGCCTTGAAGGGTGTCAGCATGGAAGTAAGGAAGGGCGAGGTGATCGTCATCTTCGGGCCTTCCGGTTCGGGGAAATCCACGTTTATTCGCACGATTAATCGGTTGGAAGATCACCAGCGGGGCAAGATTCTTGTAGACGGCATTGAGTTGAGTCATGATGTGAGTCATATCGAACAGATTCGCATGGAAACAGGCATGGTCTTCCAGCAATTCAATCTATTTCCACACCTGACGGTGATGCAAAATATTGTCCTGTCTCCCATTCAAGTCCGCAAATGGACGAAGCAAAAAGCGGAAGAGATCGCCATGCAATTGCTGGAACGGGTGGGAATACCCGAACAGGCTCACAAATTCCCCGGCCAATTATCCGGCGGTCAACAGCAAAGAGTAGCCATCGCGCGCGCGCTTGCCATGCAACCCAAGATCATGCTTTTTGATGAACCCACCTCGGCGCTTGATCCTGAAATGATCAAGGAAGTATTGGATGTGATGGTTGAGTTGGCGAAATCAGGGATGACCATGCTGGTCGTAACCCATGAGATGGGCTTTGCGCGGGCTGTTGCCGACCGCATGTTCTTTTTTGATGAGGGACAAATTGTGGAAAGCGGTGCGCCTGAAGAAATTTTCAATGATCCGAAAGAGGAACGAACCAAATTATTCCTCTCACAGATACTTAGTCACTAATGGAATCAGGGCCGGAAAAACCCCAGGCACTGATTTTTTTGGCGTGGGTCTATGATTGAAATTCTGTAGTTAAAAGTTCCTTTAATACGTGATGAAATCCCCAACTAAATTTTCGTTCACCCAAACGGTATAACGCCCTGTGGAATAAACCCCCAGAAGAATGCTGGCCTCAAATTGTTGAAATACGTTATCACAATTGATCTTCGGATTTACCATGCCATACACCTCGACAAAGACCTGATAATTCGTATTCGGCGGTGCCACCTCCACCCGCAATTCATTGCACACACTTGGCAGGGAGCCCGATAAAGTTAACTCCACGCGAAAAGGGTCGAGGTCAAAACGTTCCAATAGACCGGTGTTTGTCAACACAACACCCGCCGGCCTTAAGCTGGCATCTTCAGGTTGTGGCCTGTACGGATTCTCCTCAACGAGCAGCATCACTGGGATCCCGGTTGTGGGTGTGGGGATTGGTGTGGGAACAGCGACGCAGGCGCTCAAAAATGCCGCGATGACCAGGAATAGGACACTCTTCATTTACCCCTTTCCCTCCAGCCTGACCTGCTCGAATAACTTCGGCGCCACGACGTAGATTCCGCGTCCGCTCACGGCGACGGTTGAATCAGCCAGTTTGATTTCACCTGTCGAGAATATTTTTCTCTCATCCATTTGTACAATGCGCGCTTCAAGAGTGAGCGGTTGCATGAGCGGCAGCGGCTTGTGATAATTGATCTCCAAATTGACGGCCGCCACTTTATGTCCCGCCGCCCAAACGACGAGTCCCATGGCTTCATCTAATACAGCCGCAGATGCCCCCCCATGGGTGTATCCAGGCGGACCTTGCTGGGCTTCATTCAATGTAAATTCAGAGCTGAGGATGCCATCATCATCCACAAACATGGTTATGCCAATACTGTGCGGATTTTCATGCCCGCAGACGAAACACCAGCCGTGATAGGGAAGTTGTCTTTTCATGTTTATTATTTTATCCCTTTTCATGCTAGAATTCACAAATGATGATCCATGTCAAACTGATTGCCAATTTCCGTGACCAGCTTCCACCCGAAGCAAAAAACGGGGTGGTTGAATTGGATGTCCCGCAAGGGACGACGGTCCGTGAGACAATTTCACGTTTTGACATTCCGCTGGACGACACGAGCGTTATTGTCTTAAATGGACTTACTGTCGATATGAATACTCCGCTCAAAGAAGGCGACATGGTCACAGCCTTTTCGGCGATTGCGGGCGGTTGAATCTCATAAATAACCTGGTGGTTATGTAGGGCGCAGCCCGTATCGAAACCACCAGGGATTGAAAGTATTTCAATGACATGGTGGCTTCGATATACCTTTCGCTGTCGCTCAAGGCTACTCAACCACCGAAATTAGGAGAAAATCTATGTACGGCTGGCACCTCAAAATTCTACGCGTAAACCTCACTACCAAAAAAGTAACACAGGAAGATGTAGACCCCAAGATCGCGCGCGATTACCTCGGCGGGCGCGGATGGGCAATTCATTATCTTTATAAGGAAATGGATCCCATGGCAGACGCGCTCTCGCCTGAGAATGTTTTGATCTTTGCCACGGGTCCGTTGACCGCGACTCCCGCACCGACCGGCAACCGTTATATGGTCGTGACCAAGTCGCCGCTGACTGGTGCCCTGGCACACTCCAATTCAGGCGGCGAATTCCCAACCTGGATGAAACGCACGGGATTCGATATGTTCATTTTCGAGGGGAAGTCCCCGGAGCCAGTTTATGTCTACGTAAACGAGGATCAGATCGAGGTCAGGTCTGCCGCGCATCTTTGGGGGAAGGATGTGCATGAGACCACGGACATTTTAAAGTCAGAGACCTCCGCCGAAGCGAGAGTCGCATGTATCGGACAGGCGGGGGAAAACCTCGCATTGATGGCATCGATCATGAATGATAAGCATCGCGCGGCGGCTCGCTCGGGAGTCGGCGCGGTGATGGGCAGCAAGAACCTCAAAGCCGTGGTCGCGATGGGGAATAAAAATCCGCCGCTGCATAACCCCGAAGGCATGCGCGCGTTGAGCGTGAATACATCCAAAGAGGTGGGCGTGGATGTTAAAAAAGGTTCGAATATGCGAATTTATGGCACATCGTATGTGCCGCAGGTGACCAACACGCTCGGCATTTTGCCCACGCGTAATTTTTTGCAAGGCACGTTTGAACACACGGATAAGATCGACGGCGATGCGCTCAAGGATCAATATTTGATCCGCCATACCCCTTGTTATCGTTGTCCGCTGTCATGCGGACGGCTCACCGAAGTGCCGGATGGCCCGTATAAGGGCAAGGGTGAGGGACCTGAATATGAAACCATTTCATCCTTGGGAACGGGCTGCGGCGTAAGCAACCTTGCCGCGCTCGTCAAAGCAAATTATCTATGCAATGAGTACGGCATGGATACCATCACCACCGGCATGACAATCGCCGCTGCGATGGAGATGTATGAGAAGGGTTACATCCCCGAAGATGTGATTGGGATGCCGTTGAAGTTCGGCGATCACGATGCGATGATCGCGATGATCAAGAAGATGGCGTATCGCGAAGGTTTTGGGAACGATCTTGCGCAGGGCAGTTACCGCCTCGCGGAAAAATATGGTCACCCCGAAATTGCAGTGACCACGCGCAAGCAGGAATTCCCCGGCTATGATCCGCGCGGATCGCAGGGCATGGGCCTGTTGTACGCTACATCGAATAAAGGGGCCTCCCACATGGAAGGGGATGTGGCCTATGAAGAAGTCTTCGGTGTGCCTGTCAAGGAGAATCCGCTCACTACAGAGGGCAAGCCCGAACTCGTCAAGCATTTTGAGGATTCCTTCGCATTGATGGACAGCTCGGGCTTGTGCGTCTTCGTTGCCATTCGTTATGCCTTCAGCAAGGATCGTATGATCCTGCCCCTGCGTCTTGCCGAGATGATGAACCTCACCACAGGCGCGGAGTATAGTCCCGAAGAAGTGATGATTGCCGCTGAGCGTGTTTATAACCTCGAGCGCATGTTCCTCATCAAAGCGGGTTCAACCGAGGATACACTTCCGCATCGCATGTTGCACGAGCCGCTGCCCGATGGTCCTGCCAAGGGCAAGGTCGTTGAACTCGACAAGATGCTGCCTGAGTTTTATAAATTGCGCGGCTGGGACGAGAAGGGTGTGCCGACGAAAGAGAAGTTACAGGAATTGGGATTGCCAGTATAAAAAAGCTTAGACCCTGAAGGTTTTTTAAACCTTCAGGGTCTATTATGTTAATGGGAATATTTTCAACACTGATAAATTTCTTGCCAAAAAATATATTACCCGCCTAATTATTTTCCTCCTCGACCCTTTCTTCTCTTGAGCTCGAGTCTGCTTTCTAAATCATCTATTCGTTCCACCAATTCAAGATGCGTAACGCCCGCAGAGTATTCCACCTGCTGGGCTGGCCGGCTAATTCCAGGTCAAAATATTTTCTCCCAGACATGCCGCTGTTCAAAAGCCAGAGTCCATCTTTTTTTTGTTTCTTTTGCAGGAGTTCAATGGCGTCGTTCATACTCTCATCTTTCGGGTCATCGCAGGCGCGGAAGTAATCCAACGCGCGGATAAATTCATAGCGCCAGCGATGCGGAAATGTCATGCGCGTCATGGCTGTATCGAAGATTTCGCCCGTTCTATGCGATTTATACAAGCGATGCGCAAACAGGAATTCATGCCCGCGTCCGCGGATTTTGCTGATTGTCTTTTTCTTCTCAGGAAATGCGCATTGATATTCGTACAACCCTTCGAGCGTCAACATTGTCGTGTGAAAAGATGAATGAGTTGCACCCTTGTATGATTCGCAATTCCAGCCGCCATCAGACATTTGTTGGCTCATCAAATACGAAGCAACGGAATGTATCCGCTCATCGGGATATTTGAAATAAGCCAGCAAAGCCAGAATCATACTTGTGACACAAGCTTCGCTGTATTTCCAGGCGTATGAAAAGAAATTGATGCCCCCGTCGGTGTAAAAGCCTTCATCAAGAAATAATTTACAAGCCCGCTTTGCCTGCGGATTATTCTGCGGCAATCCGAGTTGACGCAGGGTCAGCATCGTATAGGTTGTGGATATCCATTTGGGGCCGTACATCCCGCCACCCCAGCGACCATCCGAGTCTTGCAGGTCTAGTAACCGTTTGCCCCAGCCTTCTTTTGAAATAAGTTTTCGCTCGGCTTCATATTTTTTCTCTGGCAGCTTTAACAAGTCACGCTGTACTTGCCAGCGGATGGACGGGTCGCCTTCAAGCAGCCAGGAAATGGTTTTTGCGTTCATTGAAGCAGGCCTCCCAGGTTAGTGCATGCAGGTATTGATTCTTTTTGCCAATATTTTCAACTATGCAGTGAGTTTCATGTTTGCATCCAATAAAATTATAGCATGGCATGGAAGCGCTATTTACATAGACTATTAGTGTAGAGGTGAAAAAAACCGAAGATTATTCCCATGAAAAAAAAGATCGAAACAAACCCCTTGACATTAACGTTACGTAAGGGTTTATAGTTGTGCCATGTTCACTGTAAAACAGCTCTCCAAAATGGCGGGAGTCACCCCGCGCACCCTGCATCATTACGATGATATCGGTCTCCTAAAGCCATCCCGAGTTGGCGAGAATGGCTATCGCTACTACGGAGAGGAGGCATTGATCAAACTTCAGCAGATCCTGTTCTATCGCGAATTGGATTTCCCACTCGAGGAGATCAGGCGAATCATGGGACGCCGTGATTTCGATGTGCTGGGCGCATTGCAAAGCCACAAGGAGGCGCTGCAAAAGCAAGTTGTGCGGTTGAACCGTCTGCTTGCCACCGTGGACAATACGATTCATCATTTGAAAGGAGAAAAGGAAATGAACCAAAAAGGTTTATTCGAAGGCTTTAGCGAAGAAGAGCAGGAGAAGTATGCTCAGGAAGCAGAGCAGATGTATGATCCCGAAACCGTGCGCGAGTCCAAGCGCAAATGGAAGTCATATTCTGCAGGGAAGAAGGAAGTCATCATGGCGGAAGGAAAGCTGATTTACACCGACATGGTCACAGCCATGCCCAAAGGCGCAGACTCTCCCGTCGTGCAGGCCATTGTCGAACGTTGGCGCAAACATATGGATTACTTCTGGACGCCGAACATCGATCAATTGCTTGCGTTGGCAGAGGGCTACAACACTGACCCGCGCTTCAAGTCCAACTTCGGCAAAATGCACCCCCAACTGGCAGAATTCATGCTCAAGGCCGTGAAGGTGTATGTGGCCGATCATAAAAAATAATAGTTGGAATAAAAAACAAGCAGCTGGTGGAGTAAATCCGTTGGCTGCTTGTTTTTTGCTGATTTGATTGGGGAGCAAGGTATAGGTGGTGAAGATCCTTGTTTTAGGATTCGTAGCGGAAGAGAGTTTTTAAGTCAGCACACCCAAAATATTTTCGATAGGCAGCCGTTTCATTGAGGATGCCTTTCAATGCGATGAATAGTTCCGCCTGCAGGTATTGATTCTTCTCTTGCTTTTCTGCAGACAATGTGATCTGGTTTTCTTCCATGCTTACTGAGAATTGACCTGTGGCTGACATCCATTCCAGCCCGATCTGTATGGCGCTTTCGCGTGTCGCCATCGCGGATGCAAGTTCACTAATGATAGCTTTCCCTCGGCGCTGGTTCAACACAAATTTACATAAGCCTGCGAGATGGGTTAGGAAGTCATCGGGCTTTTGCTCGGCAGGTGGAATGGCAAATACATAAACCACTTTTGGTTTGACGATTTCCAGCACCTTCCGTAATTCAACGGGGGACGGGGGAGTCGTGTAGATCACGAATTCATCGGCTTGCTGTAACTCGAAACGGGATTTGCCCTTTGATTTCTCAGCACCTTCAACCCAGATCAACGTTCCGACCTTCAAGCTTTCCAACCCGCCAACGTTCAAACGACGATCAATGATTTCAAGTTTTGCCTTCTTCACCTCAACAGGCTTTTCCTCTGTAACTCTGAACTCTTCAAACTGTAATGTGACTTGCTTCTGTCCGCGAAAAGTGGATGCGCGCAGGGAATAGGCTATATCAAATTTACTGCCTGATTCGGGAAGTTCCTCGCCTGCGCCGCTCCACCACAAAATACTTTGAGCATTTCCATTAGCATCTTCAATGTTCATACGAAGATGCTCCTGTGTTTTCCCGATTGTCGAAAGGGACTTCAATGTCACGCCGTGCGAGGCCAGGGTCAATGCTGGATTTCCTGCTCCGAAGGGTGCCAGCATTTCCAGCGAACTTGCCAGTTCGAGGTTGAGCTCATTCAATTCAAGCCATGCGTCAATTTGCAGAGTCGGTTCTTCAAAAACGATTTCTCCCAATTGCTTTTCAATGGCCTTTCCGAGACCTCGGCGAAACTCGTTCAACTTATCCGCGTCAAATGACATGCCTGCCGCCATGGGATGACCGCCGAAGCTGTGCAAGATGTCCTTTTGCGAAGCGATGGCTTCCGTGATGTGCAGGCCTTCAACCGAGCGCGCGGAGCCGCGCATGATTCCGTCTTCTGATTCATTTAAGAGGATCGCTGGTTTGTGATAATGGTCAACGAGTCTGTTGGCGACGATACCCACCACGCCGCCCGGCCAGTTGGGATGAGACAGCACAATCGCAGGTTCGGTGAGCACCTCCGGGTGAGCGCGCAGTTGTGCTTCTGCCGCTTCGTAAACCTGACTTGTCAATAATCTGCGTTGCACGTTCAACCCTTCGATTTGCGCGGCGAGCAGACGCGCACGCGCGGGATCCTGTGTGAGCAATAATTCCACGGCTGGATTTGCGTCGCCCAAGCGGCCAAGTGCATTTAATCGCGGCGCAAACGTAAATCCAATGGTTTCTTCAGTCAGCGTTTCGAGATTGGTGCTTGATAATTCCGCCATTACTTTCAAGCCGAGTCGATGCGTATGTCGTAAGGCTTCTATTCCCCTTTGGGCAAGCGACCGCGTTTCACCTTTGAGTAAAGCAACGTCGGCGATGAGGCCGAGTGCGACGAGGTCAAGCAGGGAATCGGGAGTTGTAATTTGAGAGTCGGGCGACGAATTTCGATTCCCGATTTCCAAATCACGGTTTTCAAACAATGCTTCTGCCAATTTGTAGGCGACGCCCACGCCCGCTAAATTTGAAAGTAAATGATCCCTGGGCAGTAGTTTAGGATTGACGATAGCAACTGCATTTGGAAGTGTTTCACCTGGATCATGGTGATCCGTAATTACCACATCCACACTGCGGGAGTTGGCGTAATCGACTGCCTCGTGTGCGGTGATACCTGTGTCGCAAGTCAGGATCAATTTTGCACCCTTATCTAGGATGGGCTTGAGGGTCTCGATATGTACGCCGTGACTTTCCTTGCCGCGAATCGGGATGTAATGGACAACCTTCGCACCGAGGGATTGCAGTGCCTGCACCAGCAGGGTGGTGGATGTCTGTCCATCCACGTCGAAGTCACCCCAAACACAGATCATCTCACCTTTGCGTATAGCCACGTTGATACGCTCGACTGCGGGTTCAATATTCGGGAATGGAGTGGATGGAAGGGCGCCGGGATGCAGAAAGGCTTGCGCCTCTTGCAGCGTGGTGAATCCGCGTCGGACGAGAGTCTGCGCGACGAGTGGAGGCAGGTTTAAATCCGCGAAGGAAGCGGGGATTTCTACGGGATGAGGATCAAGCCAACGTGTCATTGAGTAAGTATCACGTGTCACGTGTCAGGTGTCAAGTTTGCAATACCTCATTGACGCTATTACGTCAGAGATGAAGAGAATGTTTGTATTTTGTATATCTTGATATAATCGTGCAAACTTTAGAAATATTAGGAGATGCAAAATGAAGAAGATTTTTAAATGGATCGGTATTGTATTTGGTTCGCTGATTGGTTTGGTTCTTGTGCTGGCAGCGGTGTTTTACTCCATGGGCAATGCGCGCCTAAACAAGACCTATGATTTTCCTCCTTCTAACATTGTCCTTCCCACTGATGCGGCAAGCATTGAATACGGCAAACATCGCGCGGAGACGTTGTGTCAGGGTTGTCATGACGCGGATTTGAGTGGTATCGAAGGCTGGTTTAACGCTGATCCTCTCGGAACAGTTGATTCAGCCAACCTCACATCTGGAGAAGGAGGCATCGGGCAGGAATTTACAACGGATGAAGATTATGTGAATGCAATCCGTCATGGCATTGACCCCGAAGGGAAACCCATCTTTATGCCTGCAGTCGTTTCCACGTCACATTTGAGTGATGAAGACTTGGGCGCGATCATTGCCTACGTCAAATCTGTTCCGCCTGTCGATCATCTTACGAAAGGACAGCAATTCAAGCCTTTGGCGAAGATCATGCTGGCGGCGGGCGTGTTGGGCAAACTGCCTGTGGAATCAGTGAGTCATGAAACGCATGTCACTGCCCCCGAGCGCGCTGTGAGTGTTGGGTATGGCGGGTATCTTGTGGATACCAACGATTGCCGTGTTTGTCATGGACCGCAACTGAATGGCGGGCAGTACCCTGATCCGACCATCAATTTGATCTCGCCGAACTTAACCACGGGTGGCGAACCTGGCTTCTGGACGGAAGAGCAATTCATCAATACGATACGGACTGGCACCACGCCGGGCGGGCATGAGCTAAATCCTGATTATATGCCGTGGAAGGATTACAAGCTGATGACGGATGATGAATTGAAAGCAATCTTTTTATATTTGTACTCGCTTCCGAAATTGGAGCAATATATAGAGTAATTTGAGAAGGCCCCACAATATTTGTGAGGGCCTGATTTTTTATTTGCTTATGATTATAAAGGTTCGAATTTTGCCGTGAAGTGACGCAATAATTTGGGAGCATAGGTAAATTTGTAGCCGCGGATTTCATCCGCGCGCGAATTGATTTTTGCCGCGCAGTCCGCGACATAATCGAGGTGACTTTGGGTGTAGGTGCGGCGGGGAATCGCGAGCCGCAAGAGTTCAAGTTTTGGGTGGATCATTTTTCCCGAATCAGGATCGGGATAGGCAAACATAACCGATCCGATTTCGACGCCGCGGATGGCGCCCTCGCGATACAACTCAACCGCCAGCGCCTGACCTGGGAATTCGTTCTGTGGGATGTGCGGGAAGACGTGCGCCGCATCCACATATACAGCGTGTCCGCCCGCGGGTTGGATGGTGGGAATGCCTGCGTCATTGAGGCGTGCGGCCAGGTAGGCGGTTTGTCCCAGGCGATAAGCGAGATAATCTTCATCCAAACCTTCATATAAGCCAACTGCCATCGCGTCGAGGTCACGGCCTGCCAATCCGCCATAGGTGGGGAAGCCTTCGCGCAGGATCAATTCGTTTTTGACATTTTGAAAAAGACCTTCATCGTTCAAACATAGCAATCCGCCGATGTTGACGATTGCGTCCTTCTTGGCAGACATGGTCATGCCGTCTGCCAGCGCAAACATTTCGTGCGCGATCTGCTTTACGGATTTGTGCTCAAAGCCGGGTTCCCGCTCCTTGATGAAGAAGCAGTTTTCGGCGTAGCG
>CAZEGE010000024.1:0-36619 GCA_964511765.1 uncultured Anaerolinea sp. | reverse complement strand
TAACAAGGCGTATATTCAAATTCCTAAAGCCAATTCATACATTCCGATGCCTGTTATTTTTTCTACTTCCTTTTAATAGATCAAACGGGAGCTTGACCTTGCTCGGCTTTCCACGATAGGTATATCCCTGAAACATGGATATAATGTTAGAAAAGATATTTGAATTCATCCGCCGGATTACTTTTTATGCGCTTGACGATTACCGATGTCCCCACTTAAATGCAGGTATTTTTAGAATTCCACTGTCATACCCATGCCTCCAAAGACTCCCTCGCGCGCCCAGCGGATTTGGTTGCGATGTCGCGCCGCAAGGGGATTGACCGCCTGGTAATCACTGACCACAACTCGATCGCCGGCGCGCGGGCGGCCCAGCTTCTGGACCCGGAGCTGGTCATTGTCGGCGAGGAGATAATGACCAGCCGAGGAGAGATTCTTGCGGCGTTTGTAAAGGAGGAGGTTCCGCCCTGTCTTACGCCGGAAAGAACAATTTCTCTCTTGAAGGAGCAAGGGGCTTTTATCAGCGTCTCTCATCCGTTTGATGAAATGCGCGCGGGTGGTTGGAAGGAGAAGGACCTGCTTGAAATTGTCCCGTTTATCGATGCAATAGAAGTGTATAACTCGCGCTGCCTGTTGCCGCGATTCAATCGCCGGGCGCGGAAGTTTGCGGAGAAGTACAACCTGGCTGGTACAGTGGGCTCGGATGCGCACACCGCTTTTGAGGTGGGCAGGTCGCTTCTGTTGCTGGACCCATTCGAAGGTCCGGATGAGATGCGCAAGGTTATTCGTCAGGCAAAGTTTAGGGTGAAGTGGTCGCCATGGTGGTTTCATCTGACATCGAGATATGCATCCACGATGAAGAAATTAAACAGAAGAAATTAGAATCTTGACATGCGGTTTTAGGCGTGATAATCTTGCGGGCAGTGTACCCGGATCGCCTTTGAAAGCGTAAAGGTGGACGGGTATAAATTTTTCTCAGCAGGAGTAATAAAAGATGTCTGAGCGTTTTGTTGGAACCGTCAAGTGGTTCAATGCGACCAAAGGCTACGGCTTTATTGGCCGCGATGATGGTGAAGATGTGTTCGTTCACTTTACCGCCATTCAGAGCGAGGGCTACCGCAAGTTGGAAGCCGAACAGAAAGTTGAGTTTTCTGTGGAAGACGGCCCCAAAGGCCTGCAAGCTGCCAATGTGGTCCCGCTCTCGTAAAACAGGGCCTGACGGCTGAAGTTTTGCGACCAAACAGAGTTGCCTACTGGCAACTCTGTTTTTTGTTGCCTTGGGATTGTAAAGGACATTTGTGACTTTTGTTACTACATGTGTTGATTTGAGTAATCTATAATAATTCTTCGTCAGTAACAATTATGTTGCTTTGACGACTGCGAAATGGAAGGTGTATCTGTGCTGTGTCATTATTAAATATATTCAAGAGCGATGCCACTCGACGTACTGCGTTGTATTCAGGGCACGTAGTGCCTGATTCTGCGCGTTGTGTGCAGTGCGGCATTTGTACATACAATTGTCCAATTGGGATTGATGTTCGCGCACATGTTTGGCGCGATGAGGCTGTGAAAAATAGCGAGTGCCTGACATGCGGTGAGTGCGTGGCGCGCTGTCCGCGTGGGGTATTGCGTTTTACCCAGACGGATCTGTTCGAGCGGAGGGGTGAATGAAATATGTAATTATTGGAGCGGGAGTGGCCGGCTATGCCGCAATGGAAGCGATTCGTTCTGTAGATAAAGCAGGGGAGATCATCATGATCAGCGACGATCCGTTCGGATATTATTCCCGCCCCGGGCTTGCTTATTACCTGACAGGCGAGCTTCATGATAAGGCACTTTATCCGCGCACACAGGATGATTACAATAAATTAAATTTCAAACATCTCAAAGGACGTGTGACGCGGATTTTGCGTTCGGAACATGCATTGGAGATGGATGTGAAATCGCGGCTCGCATATGATAAGTTGTTGATCGCTGTCGGCTCGCGCGCTTTACCATTGGACATTCCAGGGGCAAAACTGGATGGCGTAGTGAAATTGGATCATTTGACCGACGCCAAGAATATTCTCAAATTGACGAAGAGTAGCAGGACCGCTGTAGTCGTTGGTGGGGGTGTTACGGCGCTTGAGCTGGCAGAGGGTTTGCTTGCGCGCGGCGTAAATGTTCATTATCTTTTGCGTGGTGACCGTTATTGGAGCAATGTGCTTGATCAACACGAATCAAAAGTGATCGAGGGCCGGTTACTGGCGGAAGGGGTGGAGTTGCACTATCACGCTGAATTAAAAGAGATCATTGGAAAGAAAAATCGTGTTTCAGGAATTCGCCTGGAAGATGGACGGACAATCAAGTGCAATATGGTAGCTTGTGCAATTGGTATTCGTCCATGCCTTGAACTTGTGCAGAATATTGACTTGAAATTGGATCGCGGAATTTTAGTGGATGAGCATTTGCAAACCAATGACCCGGATATTTTTGCAGCGGGTGATGTGGCACAGGCTTATGATCCGCTTTCAGGGCGATCCGTGTTGGATAGTCTTTGGAATCCAGCGCGCGATAAAGGTCGTGTGGCGGGTTTGAATATGGCTGGGCATAAGACGGCTTACTTAAAGTCACCACCGTTTAATGTGACACGTTTGGCTGGCTTGACGATAACCATTATCGGTGCGGTGGGTCATGGCCGTGATGAAGATGTGATTGGCATTGCGCGCGGTGACAGTGAAACCTGGCGTGAGCTGCCTGATGCGATTGTGGCGCAAGGTGGGTTTGACATTAATCACGTACGTTTGCTGATCGGTGAAAAAAAATTAATTGGTGCGTTGCTGATGGGTGATCAAATGCTATCCTTGCCATTACAAAAAATGATTGCAGGCGGAGCAGATATTGCACCTATTCGTGAGAAATTGATGGCACCTGATGCGCCAATCGCTGATTTGGTCGCAGATTTTTGGGTTGTGTGGAGAAAGAAAGCGGCTTTGTAGGGCAAGTTTCCAGCCTGCCAAAGTCTATGTTATTAAGTGGCCTTACGCACCTAAACATGATTCCCTGAGCGGAGCGAAGGGTCTCTACTATTATTTTAGAGATTCTCACCTGGCACTGCACCATACCTGCCCTGGCGGGGGGCCAGGGAACGCAGGGCGGTGCATACTTGCCCTGGCGAGCAGTGTCAGGGAGTGTCGCTCCGCTCAGAATGATACTGCGTAAGGTGAGTTATTAAAAACGTCAGGCTGCAAGCCTGACCTACGAATAAATAAGAGGAGAAGGCGCCATGCTTCGTGGAAACAAAGAACTTTGGTGGGCAGTTGTAGCGGGAATCTTAATTACGATCTTGTATAGCGGGGTTGTTTACCTGACACGCGGAATTCCGGCGGCAGGTGAGTTGTTTGGTCATTCACTCGGTATCATCGGATTTATTTTTATGCTGTTAACCGAAACGCTTTACAGCCTGCGTAAGCGCACTCGTAACGCGAGTTGGGGCAGGATGTCTTCCTGGCTTCAATTCCACATCTTTATGGGTTTGGTGGGTCCATACATGGTTCTGCTTCATACATCCTGGAAATTCAATGGACTAGCGGGTGCCACCACGCTCTTAACCATCATCATCGTTATTAGTGGAATCATTGGACGTTATATTTTCACGCGTATACCACGCACATTGGATGGGTTGGAAATTGGAGGTTCGGTTTCAGAAGCCGCGCTCAGGCAGGCGCGTCAATTGATGGCACTCTGGCATACGATCCATATTCCTATTGGCATGGCGCTGTTCGTCTCCGCCTTTATCCACATTGGTGGGGCGATCTATTACGCCACGCTTCTAAAATAAAATAGGATGGCAAAATGCATAGCAAAAGACTTGGTTGTTTTACAAGCACTGGAATCATAGCCGCACTCATCACCTTTTTTACCATCGTGGGTTTATTATTTACTAGCGGCAGTCAGATGTTTTCGGCAGGCGCTTTGAACGCTCAGGGGGATGATGTTTATGGCGGAGTAAATTCACATGCGCAGATCACTGAATGCAAAGTATGTCATCCTGCGCCGTGGGAAACTGAAAAGATGGCTGATCGTTGTATTGTCTGCCATACCGATATTGCGGCGCAAATGTTTGATGTGGCAAAGTTACATGGCGTGATTACCCAAAAGAGTCGCACGCTTGCCTGCCGCGACTGTCACCAGGAACATCGTGGCGCATCTGCCCCTTTGACGGATTTGGGAAATAACACCTTTCCGCATGAGGCACTGGGATTTTCATTGAAGGGACACGAGCTAACCGTTAAGAGGGAAGCGTTTACTTGTAAAGATTGTCATCAACAGGATATAACAACATTTACGCCAGACACCTGCGACAGTTGCCACCGTCAATTGGATGTTGCCTTCACCCAGACACACGTCCTGGCTTTCGGGACAGGTTGTCTTGCCTGCCACGATGGCGTAGATAAATATGGTTATGATTTCGATCACTCAGCTTTTGTTTTTCGGTTAACTGGAAAACATGCCGATGTTTTCTGTTCGAAATGCCATCTCGATGCACGCACTGTTGCAGATTTACAGTCCGCGCCGCAGGATTGTTTCTCATGCCATCAGCAAGATGATGAACATGCAGGAAAGTTTGGACAGGATTGCGCTGTGTGTCACTCACCCGATGGTTGGGAACCAGCAAAGTTCGACCATAATTTAGCTGTCTTCAAATTGGAGGGCGAACATAATGAAGTTGCTTGCGAAGACTGTCATAAGAATGATGTTTTTGCAGGCACGCCCACAGATTGTTATTCCTGTCATCAAAAAGACGATGAGCACAATGGTGAGTTTGGCACAGATTGCTCGGCTTGCCATACCCCGAATAATTGGGATGACGCCACATTTGACCACTCCCGCTCCAACTTCCCATTGACAGGCGGGCATGTCAATGTTGTCTGTGAAGATTGCCATAAAAATGGTCAATTCAAGGGGTTGGATACAACGTGTCTGGCTTGTCATGCCGAGCCGACCTCGCATATGGGTCAATTTGGCACGGACTGTGTTGCCTGCCACACTACGGATGCCTGGTCTCCCGCCACATTCAATGGGAAACATACATTCCCCTTGGATCATGGTGAGAGTGGGGCTGTCTCTTGCGCTACCTGCCATCCCGCAGGTTTTACGAGCTATACCTGCTATGGATGTCATGAACATAATGAATCGGAAATTCGCTCGGAACATGTGGAAGAAGGCATTTCGAATTTTGAGAATTGCATGGAGTGTCACGCGGACGGCCGCGAGCACGATGATTAATTTTATAAAAAGCCCTGCAAAATTTTGCAGGGCTTTTTATTTTTTCTTCGACGAATCTGGCGCATCTTCGCGCGGTTCCAACATTCCCCAGCGACTTGCGCTGATATAGAGAATATCCAATACCCGGTCTTCGCAGCGAATTCCTTCAGCTTTTGTGAGAGCGCGTTGTGCAAGATTTTATGCTATGATGCGTTACGCGCCCTGTAATCACTGCGGCCGGTGAATTAACCTTTAGGTGGGCGCACCCCAGCGAAGAATGAAAAGATTGGAATATATAACGGTCACTACTTAAGAAGCAAATGATCACGCCTGAAACCATTTCCTCTCCAAAAAGCAAACGCCGGATCCCCGGACTGCTGGTTTTGATACTCGTGTTCGTCATCGCGCTGGCAGCAGTCGGTGCCAATAGTGCGCTTCGCCGCAATATTGAGGAAAGTGAGCACGCTGAAATTTTGATCTTGCACCTCCAAGAGCTTGCCTATCAACTGTCTGCATTGGAATGGCAATCCATCGGTGAGGGACAAATCTCTTCGCAGGTCGTTGAGGATGTGCACAACACCCGTGATGAGATGGAGCGGTCAATGAGGGAATTGGAGCAGCTTGATCCAAACAGCGAAAATCTACGCCTAGTTCGCCAGGCCTATGCGGCTTATGATTCTGCTCTCACTGAAGAGTTCAGGATAATCTCGCAAGGAGATCTCGACCAGGCCCGGCTCTTTGACGAGGGGCAAGTGGATCCAGATTTCAACGATCTTATCCAGGCACTGGCTGAGTCCAGCGCCACCTATGAAGCAAGGAAGGAACGGGTGGAACAGTTAGGCGATCTTGGTTCCGTTTTCGTGGTGGCTTTTTCGGCCGCCGCGATCGCATTATTGTTCTGGGGGTTCCAGAAGTCGCAGAGCGCAACCGAAGTGGCGAATGCCGAGCGGAGGATACTGGCTTGGCATAGGGATGATTTCCGCCTGCTGAACGAAATGGGCAATGAGTTGCGAATCTGCCTCACGGTCGCGGAGGCCTATGCTGTCATTGCCAATTTTGCCCAACAGTTGTTCCCAAACGTTTCGGGCGCGCTGTACGTCATAGATAAAACGCCTGGTATTTTCGAAACCGCTGTTACATGGGGAGAGGCCCCGCCTCGATTGCCCGGGCGGGCGCTCTCGCCGGATAAGTGCGTGGCGCTGAGCCAGGGACAGATGTACGCGTTAGAAGACGGAGGTCTCTGCCCGTACCTCGGACATCCCAAGCCGGAGGATTATCTGTGCGTGCCCATGCTGGCGAAAGGCGAGGTACTGGGCATCCTGCATCTCAGGCGCTCGAAATCTCCGCGGACTTCGGAGATGCAATCAGCCCATGGTATGGTCGCGTTGAAACGAGAGTTGGCCGAGACGGTGGCTGAACATATTGCGCTGGCTTTGACGAACCTTAGATTACAGGAAACTCTGCGGTACCAGGCAATTCGCGACCCGCTTACCGGCTTGTTCAACAGGCGTTATATGGAAGAAACATTCAAGCGCGAGTTGGACCGAGCCGCTCGCCGTAAAATGACTGTTGGCGTGATCATGCTCGACATTGACCACTTCAAACTCTTCAACGACACCTTCGGCCACGCGGCCGGTGATGCGGTTTTGATCGAATTTAGCGCTTTGCTAAAGAAGCATGTTCGTGGCGAGGATATCTCCTGCCGTTATGGCGGCGAAGAATTTCTGCTGATTTTGCCGGAGGCTTCGCTGGGCGATACTGTGCGGCGAGCCGAGCAGTTGCAAAACGAAATCCAGCACATGTCTGTGCAGTATCAGGGACAGTCGTTACCGACCATCGCCATTTCTATTGGAATTGCAGGTTTCCCGCAACACGGCGGAAAGGTTGAGAGTCTCCTGGCCACTGCTGATTCTGCCCTGTATCGCGCCAAAAACGAGGGTCGCAACCAATTGGTGGTCGCGCAAGCCGGCGGTGATGAATAGCAAAAAAATGAGAGGGGACTGCGATGGTAAAGAAACAATCATTAATTACCGCGTCAGGCCGGCTCTTGCCCATTTGATAATTCCCGGCGGAAATGGCGATCACCTACCGGTACGTGGCCGAGTACCCGCAGTTTGTCGTCCTTTTGCAGTGCGATCCCTGCGCGGGGACACGTATCACCCTGCGGGACGGCGCTTGTAATCACACCCCTTTTTTCTTCGACGATTCGATTGGGATGTCGCGCGCTTCCAGCATTCCCCAGCGGCTTGCACCGAGATATAAAATATCGAGCACCAAATCTTCGTAACGAATGCCTTCGGCTTTGGCTTGCAGGCATAAATCGCTATAGTCGGGTGTCAGGCCTGGCAGGGTGTTGATCTCGATTAAACGCGGATTGCCTTCCTCATCGAGACGAATGTCTGTGCGGGAGACGTCGAGCGCATTAAGCAGCAGATGGGCGCGCAAAGCAAAATACTTTAATTTCTTTTCAAGATCATGTTCAATCTCGGCCGGGCAAAAATACCCGGGCGCGCCGTCTGCGCCGACATCCTTTGATTTTGCTTCGTTGCTGTAAACCCAGGGTGTGACGGAACGGCTGCTGTCCAGTTCAAGGATGGGGAAGCGGTGGAAGCCATCTTTTTCGTACCATTCAGGATGGCGCGAATAAAGTTTTGCGTCAGCGCGGCCTAATATGCCGACGGTGAATTCACGGCCTGGCAAAAATGTTTCCACCAGGGCGGGTTGGTGATAGACGTTGATGATGTATTGCGCACGTTCGCGGAGTTCATTTTCGTTCTTGACGATGGCTTTCAAATCCACTCCCATGCCGGTGCCTTCGCGCGCTGGTTTAACGAAGAGTGGGAATTTCAATTCGGGGCGGAGAGGCTCATCGCCAATATTGAATTCCTGAAAAGGGGCAACGGGCAGGCGGCGATCCCGCCAGATGCGTTTTGTAAGGGTTTTATCAAGGGAGATTCCATTCGTTAATACGCGCGACCCTGTGTATGGAATGCCAAGCATTTCAAGCAAAGCGGGCACTTGCGCTTCGCGCGCGTCTCCCCCGAGGCCTTCGGCGATATTGAAGCAAATATCTGGCTTTGTCTCCCGCAGGGCGAATGGCAGGTCCCGGTCAGCCTGGATAAAGACAGTTGTGTGGCCATCAATTTCGAGCGCGGCCCGAAGCAAATCCACGGTCTCGATATGGTCGAAATCGGCAAAAGCGTCGGGGGGAACTCCATCGGGCTTGGGATGGTGGTCGTCTTTGATATTGGCGAGGACCGCTATTTTCCAGTATCGTTTCATAGGGTGCTTTGGTGTTTTTTCTTCCGCACGTTTAATGGGTTCGGGCATTTCTTCTCCTTTGGATGAAGGAACAGCGTTTCATCTGTGTAATCATAGCTTAAGTGAGAGGGGATTGCAGGATTTCTTAAGGTAAATGATGTTTGTAACTAGACAATCATTAGCCTTTCAGGTATTATTGGCTCGCTTGTGCCCTTGCTCACGAAGGCATTATTTGAGAGGTTTGCAGGCGGAAAACAACCAATAAACCCGGATAAGCCCCTTATCCGGGTTCTTGTACGTAAAACGAATTTTGGTGGAGGCTACCTAATGTCAGACTTGATTAAGCAGATCACCGGTGATTTGCAGAAACAAATAGAAGGCTATGAACCTGAGCTCAGCATCAGTGACATCGGCGTTGTAGTTGAAGCGGGTGACGGTATTGCCCGTGTACAGGGCCTTGCGAATGTTAGATCGCAGGAGCTTGTGCAGTTCTCGAACGGCGTGATGGGTACGGCGTTCAACCTTGAAAAGGATAGCGTCGGTGTGATCGTGATGGGCGAGTACGATGGCATCATCCAGGACATGACCGTGCGCGGTACCGGACGCATTGCATCCGTGCCCGTTGGCGATGCAATGATTGGACGTGTGGTGAACGCGTTGGGTGTACCAATTGATGGCAAGGGTCCGATCGCGACAACAGGGTTCCGCCCGATCGAACGGATTGCGCCCGGTGTGGTTCAACGTCAGGATGTGGATACTCCTGTGCAGACCGGCATCAAGTCGATTGACTCGATGATCCCTGTGGGACGCGGTCAGCGTCAGTTGATCATTGGCGACCGCCAGACGGGTAAAACCGCCATTGCGATTGATGCGATCATCAATCAAAAAGGCAAGGATTTGGTCTGTATTTATGTGGCGATCGGTCAGAAGAAAGCCGCAGTTGCACGTACCGTTGGTATTCTTGAACGCGCCGGCGTCCTGGATAACACGATCATAGTTGTTGCCGCCGCGGATGAATCAGCCGCCCTGCAATATATTGCCCCGTATTCAGCTTGCGCCATTGGTGAAGAGTTCATGGAAACAGGTCGCGATGCTTTGGTGATCTATGACGATCTTTCCAAGCATGCCTGGGCATATCGTCAGGTTTCCCTGCTCCTGCGCCGTCCGCCCGGACGTGAAGCGTATCCTGGTGACGTGTTCTATCTCCACTCCCGTTTGCTGGAACGCGCGGCCCGCCTGGCAAACAAGTATGTCATTGTGAAGAATGATTTTAAGGAAGCCATGGCATCTGAAAGCGATGCCGTGGACGGCAAGGTTTACACGGGTCCGGTTTCCAAAGATGAAGCGGAGGAAGCCCGCAAGAAGATGAAGGATGAAAAAAATTACAAGATCATCAAGGTAAAGGGTACAGGCGGCTCTCTGACGGCATTGCCCATCATTGAGACTTTGCTCAGCGATGTATCAGCTTATATCCCCACGAACGTAATTTCAATTACAGATGGCCAGATCTATCTTGAATCCAGCCTCTTCAATGCCGGTATCCGTCCTGCGGTGAACGTGGGCATCTCTGTTTCCCGCGTGGGCGGTGATGCACAGACCAAAGCGATGAAGCAGGTTGCTGGTCGCTTGCGCCTCGACATGGCGGCTTACCGTGAGTTGGCGGCGTTCGCTTTGATGGCTTCCGACCTCGACAAATCAACACAGCAGCAGTTGAGCCGCGGTCAGCGCATGCAGGAAATTCTCAAGCAGCCACAATATCAACCCATGGAGCTTGAGGATCAGGTCATTGTCATTTTTGCGGGCACGAATGGTTATGCCGACAATGTGTCGCTTGACAGGATGGCAGATTGGCAGGCGGATCTCATCCGTTACATGGCGTCTTCACATCCTGAAATCGGAAAAGATATTCTCGCAAAAAAGACGATTACCGATGACAACAAGGTCGCTCTCACAAAAGCCCTCGATGGCTTTCGCGCGGGCTGGCAAGCCTAAGACAGATCAAGGAATAGAGGACTAATCCTATGGCTTCCGCTCGTGAAATGCGACTCCGAATAAAGAGCGTAAAAAATATTTCGCAGGTCACGCGCGCCTTGGAAACAGTGAGCGCCAGCAAGGTCCGCAAGGCCATCAATGCGGTGACAGCGACGCGCTCGTATGCAACCAAAGCGTGGCAGGTTTTGAAGCACGTTGCCGAACAACCCGGCCGTGAGAGCCTGCACCCACTGCTTGCAAAGCATAAATCTGTGGACAATACATTGGTGGTGGTAATTACCGGTGATCGTGGGCTTGCCGGCGCCTACAATTCCAATGTAATCCGTTTTACGGCTCAGCGCTTTGACCCAAATCCTGTTCCCGTTAAATACATTGCTGTCGGTCGAAAGGGCAGGGACCTGCTCGTCCGCCGTCGCAAGGATGTGATCGCGGAATTCAGCAATATTCCCGCAGCGCCAACATTTATGGATGTCTCTGCGATTGGACGCCTGGCTGTGGATGCATTCAAAAATGGTGAGGTGGACGAGGTCTACCTCATTTACACAGACTTCGTCAACATGGGCCGCCAGATCGCAACGGTAAAGAAACTTCTTCCGCTTGAACTTGGCGGGGAAGGTCGCGTGGAGGAGTATGACCATACCTCCACTTCCAATGGCCCTGCTGCAGCGTATGAATACGAACCGGACCAGCGTGAAATCCTGGATGAAATCATCCCGCGTTTTACTGCATTGCAGGTGTATCAGGCTATTCTCGAATCGCAAGCCAGCGAACATGCCGCCCGCATGATCGCGATGCGCAATGCGACAGACAACGCGAAGGAATTGGTCAGCGCGTTGCAATTGGCTTATAACAAAGTTCGTCAGCAAGGCATTACGAACGATATCTTAGACATTGTGGGCGGCGCAGAAGCGCTGGCCGCGAAATAACTGGAGGAAATCATGGCAAAAGCAACTGGCCGTGTCGTGCAAATTTTAGGTGGTGTGGTTGACGTGGAATTCCCTGAGGGCGATATTCCTGGGTTGTTCGAAGCGATTCAGGTCGAACGTCCAGGGCAGGATGTGCTGATCCTTGAAGTCCAAAAACATTTGGGCGGCAACTGGGTTCGCACAGTATCCATGGACTCGACCGATGGCCTTCAACGCGGTATTCCCGCATTGGCTACCGGCGCGCCAATCATGGTCCCAGTAGGACCATCCACTCTGGGGCGTATCTTCAATGTGCTTGGCAACCCGATTGACGAGAAAGGCGGTGTTGATGCCGTTACTCGTTATCCCATTCACCGCCCGGCGCCGACTTTTTCCGAACAATCGACCCGCGTTGAAATCTTTGAAACCGGCGTGAAAGTGGTTGACTTGATCGCGCCATTCACCAAAGGCGGCAAGACGGGTATCTTCGGCGGTGCGGGAACTGGAAAGACCGTTATCATCATGGAACTCATCCGTTCCGTGGCCACCGAACATGAAGGGAATTCCGTTTTCGCTGGCGTGGGCGAACGTACTCGTGAAGGTACGGGCTTGTATCGCGAAATGCTGGAATCGGGCGTCATGAAGGATACCGTCATGGTGTACGGTCAAATGAACGAACCTTCCGGCGTGCGCTTGCGCGTAGCGCTGACCGCTCTTTCCATGGCCGAATATTTCCGCGATCAAGGCAAGGATGTACTGCTCTTCATCGATAACATTTTCCGCTTCTCCATGTCTGGTTCCGAAGTGTCGGCGCTGCTTGGACGTATGCCCTCTGCGGTAGGCTATCAGCCGACCCTCGCCACTGAAATGGGTGAGCTCCAGGAACGCATTACCTCCACCCGCACCGGCTCGATCACATCCATGCAGGCTGTGTACGTCCCTGCGGATGACTACTCCGATCCTGCGCCAGTGGCGACATTTACGCATTTGGATGCGACCATTGCCCTCGAACGCTCCATCGTGGAAAAAGGGATTTATCCCGCTGTGGATCCGCTCGGTTCAACCTCCCGAATTCTTGATCCCAACATCGTAGGAGAAGAACATTACCGGACAGCGCGCGAAGTCCAGCGCATTTTGCAGCGCTATAAGGATTTGCAGGATATCATCGCCATTCTCGGTATCGACGAACTTTCCGAAGACGACAAACTGATCGTGTCGCGCGCCCGCAAGATCGAACGCTTCTTCTCACAGCCGTTCTACGTGGCGGAACGCTTTACAGGTATCGCCGGCAGGTACGTGCCTTTGAAGGATACCGTGCGCGGTTTCCGTGAGATCCTTGACGGCAAATGTGATGATTTGACCGAACAAGCCTTTATGATGGCCGGTACCATCGAAGACGTGCGTGAGCGCGCGGAAAACCTATCCAAGGCTTAATCCTATGAATTACGGATTACGAAAAATATAATTCGTAATCCGTAAGGAAATGATCATGACCATTCGATGTGAAATTGTTTCTCAGGACCGCACCGTATTCACAGGTGATGTGGATATTGTTGTGCTGCCCGGTGCGGCAGGTGAAATGGGCGTCCTTCCCAAACACGCGCCTGTTCTCACCACCCTGAAATATGGGATTATCAAAGTCCGCAAAGGCGGCAAGGAAGAGCTGTTTACTGTTGCCGGCGGCGTTGCTGAAGTTCAGCCTGATATCATCACGGTTCTCGCTGATGCGGCGGAGAATGTGGAAGAGATCGATGAGGCTCGCGCTGAAGCTGCCCGGAAGCGTGCAGAAGAAGTGCTGGCCAAAGGCGTCCCAGTCAATACAGATGTTTATCTGGCAATGGAGGCTGCTTTACGCAAATCCAACCTTCGTTTGGATGCTGTCCGCCGATACCGCAAGGGTGGTATGCGTATACCCCCCTCGGAGAATTAGATTCGCGTGGCATTATTCTCAAAAGACCTGGGTATAGACCTGGGTACCATGTTTACACGTCTCGCTGACAGTACCCAGGTATTGTTGGAAGAGCCGACCATTGTGGCCATCGAAGTGGACGATCAAAAGATGGTTGCGGCTGGTCAGGAAGCGCGCGACATGTACGGCAAGGTTCCTGAAAATATTGAAGTGGCGCGTCCGCTCAGGAACGGCGTAATCGCCGACTATGAAATTACCGAGACCCTGCTTGCATACTTATTACAACGGGTAAGCGGGTCCATGCGCATCTTTCGGCCGCGTGTGATGGTCTCTGTGCCTTATGGGGTGACCAGTGTGGAGCGCCGCGCGGTTTATGAAGCAGTCATGGAAGCTGGGAGTCGCGAAACCTTCCTGATCCAGCAGCCGTTGGCCGCTGCAATTGGCATTGACCTGCCCATCAACTCTCCATCTGGAAATATGATCATCTGTCTGGGTGGAGGGTGTACTGAAGCCGCTGTGATGGCCATGTATGGCATTGTTGCCGCAGATACATTGCGTGCAGGCGGCATGGATTTGGATGAGGCCATTGTCAATTATGTGCGCCGAAAATACGGCGTGATCATCGGGCAGGTGACCGCTGAACAGCTTAAGATCCGCATTGGCGCGGCGGTTCCTCAGGATATCGAAAATAGTATGGAAGTGCAAGGGCAGGACCAGGTTACTGGCCTGCCGCGTCCCGTCACTTTGACCACAGGCGAAATTGTGGAAGCCTTACAGGAGCCTTTGAAGCAGATCGTCGAAACCGGCCGCAAGGTACTGGAGAAAACCCCGCCTGAATTGGTCTCAGATATTATTGACCGCGGGGTTGCTCTGTGCGGCGGCGGCGCTTTATTGCGCGGCGTCGATAAATTGTTGACCAAGTCACTGGGGATTCCCGCCTATCTGGTGGACAACCCACTGACTTGTGTGGTGCAAGGCGCTGCCAAAAGCTTTGGCATGCTGAATGTGATCCGCAGGAATTTGCCGCAGGTTTAGGAATAGAAACAGAGCTGTGCATAACAGGTGACCGATTAACAGGTCACCTGTTATTTTTATTTAATTTTGTCCACTTCGGTTTGCAGGGTCGTCTTGATGATCTCAAAATCTAATCCCTTTTCAAGGCAGTAGTCTTTAATTTTAGTCAGCGGGTTGGGCATGGATATGTCCATGATTTGCTCGATGGTTGCTTGTGTCACGCCCCAATCAAGAACCTCCTGGAAGGTGGTTTTGCCTTTGATAAGTCTGTCAGTGGATTCTGTTTCAGGCGAAGATTCTGTCACTTGAATGAGAGCAGCTGCGGGGATGGAAGAGGCGGTGAGGTTTGAGATGGTGTGAGAATCCAGATAAGCGAGTTGATCCGGGGTGAGAGTCCTTTCTTTGAGCAGAAGGGTGGCACTCTCCGGGAGATACATGTCGGTGCCAAGGTCAAGCGGCAGGCCGTTGTAGAAGGCGACGAATAGTCTGACAGAAGCGGTGCCAATTTCGAGTTCACTGCCGCTATAGATTTCCTCGAGGCTTTTAATGGCAAAGGCGGCAGGTTTGTCGGTTTGGACGTTGAAGGCCTGTGCTAATACTTTAGCCGGGACGCCGAAGGAATTTTCAATATCGCCGAATGTGTACGAGCCGCGGATATCAGCGGGATTATATTGGCCTGCGAATTCACCTTCGCTGAAGGTAATGGGTTCCTTGGTGCTTGCAGTGGTCCACCAACCCATGACAGTAGTGAATGCTATGCTTCCAAACAGGATGATGAAGATGAGCGCGGCGAGGGGTTTGGCTGTAAGCGTCATTTTGCACCTTGTGTTGCGAAGGCGACGGTTTTAGCGACAGGGCAAATTGCTTCGGAGGTGCATTCGAGGCATGCAATGCACTGGTGATCGCGGACTGTTGTCAGCGAATCGACTGGAATATTCATCGGGCACATAATCGAACAAGCGCCGTCGGCTTTACAGGTGGATGCGGCGCGTTTGATCTGGAAAACGCGAAATAGATTGGTGATGCCGAGTATTGCGCCATATGGACAGGCGTATTTGCACCATGGACGTTCGACAAAGACGGAAAGCACCAGGGTCAGGCCGAGGACAATGAGGCCGCCAAGCGCGACTTCGCTCGTCCAGAAGTTGAAGAGTGCAAAGTAGGGATCGTACTCAGCGAAGATGAGCCTGCCGCTGGTTGCTGTGACGTAGACCACCCAAATCAATACCAGATAACGCAGGTAGCGCAAGGCCTTATCGAGCTTTGTTGGGATGAAGTGGTTGTATTTGCGCTTGAAGATTTTGTGTCCAAGTTTTGCGGCCCATTCCTGGACTGTTCCAAGGGGACAAACCCAACCGCAAAAGACGGGTCCGAAGAGGAAAGCCAATACGAAGCCAATGATCATCAAAATGAAAGCAGATTCGTGAATCTTCTGCACGAAGGAACCGACAGTTGCATACTGGTAGATTGTCACCACACCCCCAAAGGGGCACAAAGCATGCAGGGAAGCGGTGGATAGGAAGGGGATGCCCCCTCCGTTTTCGACCAGGGTGTGGTTGATGGCGATGAGCGCAATCAAGAGCAAGAAGAACCACTGTACAATTTTTCGAATCCAGATACTGCGAGGGCGGAAGAGCCGTTTACCGAAAAGTTTCATCATATTCTCCATTTCAGGATAAATTATCGTGCGTAACTTATAATGAGCGAAGTGTAAAGAATATTTGTTGATTCTTTGCAAAGGGAATATGAAGATTTGGTAAAGAGGTAATTAGCTGATTACGCAAAAAAGGCATCCCAAATCAGGATGCCTTTTTGAATTTTGTTTTACGAATTATAGATTATAGGTAATAAGTCATTCTCTGCAGGTGCGTAGCCGGGTCAATATGCTGCACTTTCACGTTATTAGGCACGTTCAGGCTGATGGGGGCGTAGTTGAGAATGGCCCTCACGCCGGCCTGTACCAGTTTGTCAGCCACACTTTGTGCGGCAATGGCAGGGACAGTGAGCATGGCAACTTTTATATTGGCGGCTTTAATGCTTTCAACTAATTTATCGGCATCCTGGACGACAAAATCCCCTATTTTCTGACCGATCTTTTCCGGTTGATTATCGAAGATCGCCACAATATGAAAACCGCGATTTTTAAAACCCTGATAATTGGCAAGCGCGTGTCCCATGTCGCCAGCGCCGACCAGGGCTACATCCCAGATGCGGTCTACTTTTAGGATTTCGCGCAGTTTATCAAGCAGGTAGGCGATTGAATAGCCTGTGCCTTGTTTCCCAAATTCCCCAAATTGTGAAATATCTTTACGAATTTGCGCTGCGGAAATACCCACATGTTCGCCAAGTTCCTGCGAGGAGGTGGTCTTGATGCCATGATCTGCCATGCGTTGCAGCGCCCGCAGGTAAACAGGAAGTCGCCCGATGATGATATCTGGTATTTTTTCTGCGTTCATAAGACCTCGCCTTTATGAAATTTGTTCACAAATGTATCATAAATTTAAATTTAGTGCAATTCAACACAAGTACTTCACAAACGAAATACGGCAAACCAGGGATGCGCCGCTTCTTTTCAAACCTGCTGCTTAATCCAGCAATCTGACTCAAATGTGCTTGCTTTTCCGTTCGATGACTTTGCCCTTATTCACAGACTAAGGATTGTCTTCCATTTTCAAGGGACAACTTCCACGCTTAAAGTATACTTTGTGTAGCGGAATTCGTTTGAAACCGGGTTGGATAAACGCAATACATAGGTGTTTTTGGGGGTAATGCTCAAAGCGCGCTTTTCTCCGCAGGCCAGTAAAAATCCATCCACGCTTGCTTCGTTATTCCATAACTCCACTTGAAGAGCAGCGCTTGAACATAACACTTGAATTACAACAACCTGACTATTTGAATTAAATTCAATCCAGTCCTCATTGTCTCCTTCAGGCGCCGAAACATCGCCGTTTACCTGAAAGGCGCGAGCGCTCGTCGGCGCAATGGTCGCTTTTGCCAACGGATTTTCCATTGAATCTCCATCTTGCATGGCCGGAAATATTATTACGGTGGGTGTTACAGCAATGTCGCTTGGCGCTTGAGGCGTTTGTTCTGCTTCCCCGATGACCGGCAGGGAATCGGAATGATCAATCTGTAAAAACCTGGAAGCCGCCCAGCCTTTTCCATCGGGCGCATTTGTATATTCGATCTGGATCCATGCGCCGCTGGGGTCTTTGCCTGTTATGAAGACCACATCATTTGGATTTAAAACGCCGAGCGTTTCATAGGTTGTACCAGGACCGTTGCGAATATTTATTTTCTGGATGACAAGCCCGCTCGCACTGGATCCGTTACCTGTTCCTGATTCAATCACAGGGATCTCCACCGAAGCATTGACCTGCACATATTCCGTGCGAATCCAGCCGGCGCCTGTCAGTGAATCCGTGTAAACGATCTGATACCAGGTTTCGCTCGCATCCTTCCCAATAACCTGAACCTTGGAAAATTGCGCGATCACACCCAGATTTTCACTGGCCGTGGAAGTTTCAGCCCGCACATTGACCTGAGTAGTGGTTGTCCCTTCAATGGGTGAGAGGGTGGGAACAGGCGTGGACAGGAGCGGTGTTTGCGTTGGAAGTGGCATCGGTGTAGCCGGCAAAGTGGCGGTAATAAATCCAGGGGTTGCAGTTAATGCGTTTTGGCCTTCCAGTTTCACATCACAACCTGTGATTGCGATTATCAAAATAAGGAGAAGGGTGAAGATTTTGGCTTGCATAGGAGCTATTGTATCCAGGAATTAGGTAGTGTGATAAGAGATAAACGGATTTAAGCAACAAGCCGCCTGTGATGGCGGCTATGTTGTGTACCCCCGGACAGACTCGAACTGTCCTTTTCAGCTCCGGAGGCTGACGCTCTGTCCACTGAGCTACGGGGGCAAACGAACGGAATTTTACCATAGGCGTAAAAAATCCGATGAAAGAGTTCACTAGGGGTGCGCTAATAATTTGTAGATGAATTTCAGCCAAAAGGCGGAACGCCGCGAAAAGCCCTCACCCTGCCCTCTCCCGAAGGGAGAGGGGGAAGCTGTCGCCGCGAGAAAACGTCACATTCAGGGTGAGGGAAAAGAGCAACACCAACAAACTTTGAGTGCTCCCGTCGCCAGCCTTACGCTCCCGAATGAAGCGATTTGTTATCGCACTAGCGGCGCCAGTCTTGCGAGTTCCTTGCGGAGCGAGTCGATGATCGCTGCGTTACCGCTCTCGTCGCCAAGTTTCATATACTGTTCTTTTTTATGAGCCAATTTGCCGCAGGCATGATAGAAACGGGAGGCAGCCCTGCCGCTCAAGCCGGCTGTGGTCAAGGTCCAGGGTGATAATGCTTTTTGATATTGCGCTTGTGAGATCAAACCTGTGGATACTTCCTCCAGCAATTGATTCTTGACAAGGCTGCGCTCGTTCATAATCAACCAGATGATGAACCCGAACATCAAGGCCCAGCCGAACCAGTCGATCAGGGGGCCAATCACAAGTCCTTCCAGCCCGCCGATCAACCCGCCGAAGGTGTTGTGGAAAGCATGAATTGTAATTGCGAGTCCCAGGCCGGCAAACGGCGCGCTGATCTTAATCAGCATGTTCCTGTTTAGACGGGAAATGGCAAATCCAATTCCAGTGAATGCGGTGAAGAAGGCATGCATCCAGCCAACCACGAGCACGCGGATGAAGACCAATGTGAACAATCCTCCCCAACCGCCTTCAAGATAGCCGTTGCGAAAGATATAGAGTGTGTTTTCTGTGGCGGCAAACCCCAGGCCTGCAATGCCGCCGTAGATGATGCCATCCAGGATGGAATCAAATTCCTTTCGGAACATCAGGAAGACGAGTGCAACCGCCGTGCCCTTGAGGATTTCTTCCACAACGGGCGCAACCAGGGATGTCGTGCCGAAATCAGCGGCAGCTTCTGAATTGGTGAAGATATAAATGCCGATGCCAAAGGCAGTATTGATGATAAACGCCCCGCCTGCGGCGATGAGCATACCCCAGAAAAAAGCCGCGCCCAGCAGGGCTTTGGGTTCCTTTTCGTAACGATCCAGCCAGTAAACAAATGCAGCGTACAGAAACATTGGGACAAAACCAAAAAATAAGGATACAAGCGGCGCCATATTATTTCTTCTCCGGATGAAGTAATTATCCGGTGCCCGCCGGACAATTACTTACGGTTTATTTTTGAAAAATCAAGCGAGTTCTTTCAACGCGTGTGTATTCCGGGGCAATATCAAGCGCGTTCAAAATCTCTTCCGGCCGCCCTGTGGCGCCCTCCCGCGCCGCGAGTGTCATTCTCAACCCGACTTCACCGTTTGCGTCGGTAACCACGCTGAGCATCTCGACCAGCGGACGCATATCATATACCTTGCTTCGTCTTTCGCGGATCAGGGATTTTGACAGCATCAAGGCCTCGACCTTGCGCGTCAATTCCGCGCCGTCGATTGGTTCCGTCAAATGGATTTCGTACTCCGCTGATACCACTTGTGTTTGTAAGGCAGGCGCGCGCTCCTCCACGCTTTCGATGTGAATGAGCCGTATGTCAGGCGGCAGGCTGTCTTTTAATCGCTTTGAAATTACTTCAATGGGAATTTCTTCATTCAATCGGACATCCAGTACTTCGCCGCGGGACGAGAATCCCAACGGCAGGGCGGCGGCTAGGCTGATCTTCGGCTGGGGATGAAACCCCTGCGAGTAGGTGATGGGCAATTCTGCGCGGCGCATGGCGCGCTCCCATAATCGGTGCAGGTCCAGGTGACCGGTGTACCTCAGTGCGCCTTGTTTTGTGAATGTGATTCTGACTCTCATAACGGTTATGATTCCGCTGCCATTCTTTTGAGCCAGCGGATGATTTCCGCGCTGGTCCGTCGGTATGCTTTATACGTTTGTTGGGCAATCCGATGGAATAGATCATGGTCGAGGCATTGGTTGTATGTCAATTTTTGCAATGCGGAAATGATATTCGAATAGGCGGTGAGTTCCTGCGCTATGATCTCATCCAATGCAATATTCTTATATTTGTACATGACCAGGGGATCGGGCTTTTCCTTTTCAAGCAAAGGCGACTCGTAATCCGGATAACCGTATTCCTTTTGAAAGTTCTCCAGAGCCGTGTAGGATGTACAGGGTGAATAAAGATCGCCATGCAGGATCTCAGTCAGCCGGTCCGAGATAAATTGCTCGCGTGCGAGAACCTCCCCCAGCAGGTCTTTGATGGTCAGACCGCCCAAGACGCCCTTCATGGTTAACTGGCGCGCAAAACCGACTCTGTTAAGCAATAATTCAAATTTATCGCGCTCCTGTTGCAAGCGCTCGAGAAGGATGATTTTATCCATTTGCTGAAGGGGATTAATCGCCCACCACTGGCAGTTCAATATCGATTTTACGTGCGGGAGTTTTCACATCCGGGCACTTCCAACCTTCGCCGGGGTTTTCACGGCGCAGGTTGGCAAAGGTCGGCAGAATGCCGCAAGCAAAGCAGTTCAAGCGGCAGTCCACGCGGATCTGACCCTCGAGAGACATGCGGAAGTCCTGGAAGAGGAAATTCTTGCGGACTGCGGCAGTGATATGTTCCCACGGAAAGACCTCATCCGTGCGGCGCTGGCGGTAGGTGTAGAAGGCAGGGTCAATGCCATGCTCCTCGAATGCTGCCATCCAGGTCTCGTAATGGCGGCCCTCGTCCCAGGCGTCAAACTTTGCGCCGTTCTTCCAGGCCGTGTAAATGACATCCGATAGTCTGCGGTCGCCGCGCGAAAGCCAGGCTTCCAGCAGGGTATCCTCGGGTTTTGTCCAGCTTAGTTTTATGTTTTTGTCCTTCATCAATTGACGCTTGAGCAAAGCCTGTTTTTCCAGGATATTCTCCCTTGTGTCGCATGACACCCATTGGAAGGGAGTCTGTGGTTTTGGCACAAAGGTGCTTACGCCTGCATTCAGTTTTACCTTCCAGCCGGCCACCTTGCGTCCCTGCTCGATGACACGCCTGCACAGATCCACAATCGCCTGCACATCTTCAAGGGTTTCGCTGGGATGTCCGATCATGAAATACAACTTGATCGTCGTCCAACCACGGCTGTAAATATCGCGAGTGGTGTTGAGGATCTCTTCGTCTGGAATAAATTTGTTGATGATGCGGCGCATCCGTTCGCTGGCGGCCTCGGGCGCAAGTGTGAATCCGCCGGAGCGATGTTGTTTTAGCTTTTCCATTAAGGTCACGGAAACAGATTCAATGCGCAGGGATGGAAGTGAAACGGTCAGTTTGCGTCCTTCAAAGCGTTTGCTGATCGCATCCACCAGATCGTTGATATAGGTGTAATCAGAGGAGGAGAGCGACATCAAAGCTAATTCTTCGAAGCCCGTAGCGCGGATGGCCTCGTCGGCGGCCTCCACCACCTCCTGCACGGTCCTTTCTCTTACGGGACGCGTGATCATACCCGCCTGGCAGAATCTACACCCGCGCGTGCATCCGCGCATAATCTCGACCGATACGCGGTTGTGAATGATGTCAATATTCGGCACGATGAATTTCGTCGGCGGGGGGAGCAGTTTTGCCACGATGCGCTTGTTTACCGTTTTGGGCGCTTCGGAAATGACCGGCTGGGTGGATGCGACGGTTCCATCTTCCAGATAGGTGGTCTCGTAAAATTGGGGAATATATACGCCTGAAATTTGGGCAAGTTCGCGCAAGGTCTCCTGGCGTTTCGTGCCTTTTCTCTTTTGAATGACGTTGATAATATCCTGAATGACCTCCTCGCCTTCGCCGATCACGAATGCGTCTATGAAGGCATGCATGGGCTCAGGATTGGTGGCGGAATGTCCCCCGGCGATGATGATGGGATGCGTCTCGTTGCGCTCTGTCGAACGGACGGGAATGCCTGCCAGGTCTAGAATGTTGAGGGTATTTGTGTAGAGAGTCTCGTAAGGCAGGGTGAAACCAATCAGGTCGAAACAGGCCAGGGGGTGCTTTGATTCGAGCGTGTACAGTGGAATCCCATGTTCGCGCATGAGGGCTTCCATGTCCAGCCAGGGCGCATAAGCGCGTTCGGCCAGCGCGTCATCCCGCTGATTGATCTGGTCGTAGAGGATCTTTAATCCGACATTTGAAACACCGATGTCATAAACATCAGGGAACACTAAGGCGACCCTGGTATGCGCTTTATTCCAATCTTTGGTGATGCTGTTGAGTTCACCGCCCACGTAACGACCGGGTTTTTGTACCTGTAATAGTATGTGATCCAATTTGGTTTCGATTTGTTCTGGAGTTAACATGGGAAAAATTATACTAGAATTGTCAAAATAATAGACCGAGGATTGTTGTCCTCGGTCTATTATTTTTGTATGTTGTTAATTACGCAGCTTTGCGTGCCTGTATTGCTTCGCGTCCCCAAATCCATAACGCGCCGAGGCCGCAGAGGATGACAGTGAAATTGATCAACCAGCCAAAGAAACCAATTGGCAGAAGTGGGAAACGGAATAGATCAATGATGACGACGAGCGCGATCACGCCGATAACCATTGGCCATACTTTATGTTCCGCGAGACTGGGGCTGGTGCGGTTCAGGATCCACTTGCCCATCATTTCGCCGACAATGATCTTTGTCAGATAGGAAGTGGCCAGCACAAACAGAATTGTGAAACCGAAGAGTGCGAGAATGCCGAGCCAAATGATCGAACCACTTAAGCCGCCAAGGGTGAGGAAGCCGAAGATCAAACCGCCGAAGATCATCACGAGCACGATCGCGAGCAGTCCAAAGAAGAAGGCCGCCCATGCAATCGCGCCCCAGCCGAGGCTGGCCCATGGTTGAGATTTGATCTTCTCGGGCAGGGCTTTCATAAAAGCTGGGAACAGCCAGCCGAGTAGAAGACCGAAAAAAATCAGGGTAATCAGAGTGCGGAGCATATCAAGCGCCCAAGTGCCGACTTTCTGTGCGGCGGTGGGTGGTACATATTGTGTTTCAGGGTTAACTTGTGGCGCAGTCCGAGTGACTTTACCGCCAACCACGCCGCTTGGAACAGGCAGATCATAAGTGCTCGAATATTTCAAATTGCCAGCGATCTTGGCGCTATCGGCAACTGTCAAGCCAGGTTGTACGTTCGGGATCGAGATTGGAATGTTGGCCATGTACATGTTCATCGGCGGGGATGTTTTTGTGCCTTCGGTTGCATCCACATAGACTTCCACATTACCGCCGAAAGAGCCGTTGAGTTCAAGTGCGGCCGTGCCTGCGAGAACATTCCCTGTCACATCGCCGTCAAGCAATGCCTGACCGCTGCCAAAGACGAGTTCGCCTTCCACGATGCTTCCTTTTTGTGTTTCAAGGCTTGCGCCCCCGACCAAAAGATCACTACCAATAACCGCGTCTTTGCCTATTTGCAACGCGGCGCCAGCAATACGCGCATCATCCGTGACTGTGCCGTTAATGATGACAACTTGCCCCGCAGCGAGCAGATCGCCTTCAACAGTTCCATTTATAGTAATGATCTGGCCAAATACGATCAGGTCGCCTTTGACGGTTCCATCAAGCACGAATTCGCCCGCAGTAACGTACAGGTCATCATTAATAACCTCATCTGCTTTGATGGTGACCTTATCGCCTCCACGGCCATCGAAGGCCAGCGCGGGTGTGGCAAAGGTCAATGTGAACAGAGCGAGCAGGGATAAAACAGAAAGAAATTTATAGATGGTTTTCATGGGTTCTCCTTGAGAGAAAAAAACTTCCTGGGAAGATATACGATAATCTTCCCAGGAAGTTGCAAATGATGAAGACAAAAAATCTTTGCTCATTGTTTGCGCTCTCGATAAGTTTGGTTGATCATAAATCCAATACCTTTAGGTTGGCTGGCTTTTTAGAATACCAATTCAAAATCTCCACAAACCACCCGCAGAACTTTAGATTTCCTTCTTTCATCATCTCTTTTAATTCATTGATGCTGTAATGACCCACTTCTTCAATTTCAACAGGATCAAATATTACTTTGTCGGGATCAAGCACGCCTTCATATAGTGTGCTGATTTCGTTATCATTAAATCCATAATTCATTCTAAATGTTACAAGTGGATATATCCCAATCCCTGTCACGCCCAATTCTTCTTTCATGCCGCGCAGCGCCGCGTCGAGATAATTTTCTCCAGCTTTCACATGCTCCGAGACCGAGCAATCCAGCATGGAGGGGGATGCGGCGCGGTCTGCGCTTCGTTTTTGCACGAGCATTTTTCCATCACGTGTAAATAGAAACACATGTACGCCGCGATGTTGCAAGCCAAGTTGAAGGACAGTTGAACGCATTTCCTGCCCGGTAACAATGTCTTCGTCGTTTACGATGTCGAGGAGTTCGTCCATATTCATTCCTGTCAAAAGTCAAAGGTCAAAAGTCAGGGACATTCGACTTTTGACCTTTGACGATTTTCTTGCCCAACTTGTTTGTCTGATCTACCCAAACAATTCCATCAATTGCTTCACGTGGACAACACCATCGAAGGCTTTGATGTCACCTTTGCGGAGTTCGGCCTTTTCGCCATCTGCATCGCCCAGGCACGAGACGATCACATCGCCGGCGCTCACATCTTCCTTTTCGGTGTAATGGTTGGTGGTGACGATCACATTCGCGCCCGCGGCTTTTGCGGCAGCGAGACCGTTTTTGGAATCTTCGACCACGATCACTTCATCGGGTTTCAACCCGAGTTTGGAGAGCGCCAGGTTGTAAATTTCCGGATCAGGCTTTTTCTTCTGAACGATATCGCCTGCAAGTACGATCTCGAATTTGATATCCGAAAGGACTTTTTCGGTGATGGCTTTCGCAGCCTGCTCGTTGGATGTGGTGCAGACGGCGATCTTGAGGCCCGCGTCCATCGCTTCTTTCATGAACCTGTGCAGGCCCGGGCGAAGGGGCAGTTTGCCCGTCTCGATCAATTCCACGAACAGGGCGGTCTTGCGTTTGTGCATGTCCTTGACGAGGCTATCAATCTCTTCCTCGGTCAATGGTTTGGAAAACCCCTTGGTCTTCCAGTGGTGCTTCATGCGTTCCTTGCCGCCCGCGATCTGGAGCAGCTCGTGATAATACTCAACGCTCCATTCATCGCTGAAGCCAAACTCCTTGAAGGTCATGTTGAAGGAGACGCGGTGGCCATCGCGTTCCGTGTCGATGATCACGCCGTCCTGGTCAAAGAACACTGCTTTTATTTTTGACATATCAACTCCTTTTACCACGAAGGGCACAAAGGTTTCCCCTGGTGCTCCTTCGTGTTCTTTGTGGTTAATGGGTCTTTACTTCTTCATTCCGAAGAACTCAAGGATGGTATCCACGAACAACTGGTTTTCTTCCTTCGAGCCGACCGTCACTCGGAACCAGCCGTCGCTTCCGTACTTTTTGCTCTCGCCGCGCAGGATGATCCCCTTGGTTTCGGCATAAGCCAGCACTTCCTTGCCTGTCTTGCCAGTCTCACCGCAATCGAAGAGGATGTAATTCGATTTGGAGGGGAAGATGACAAACCCGGGGATCACGCTCAGCGACTCGGTGATGAAGTCCACTGCGTTGTTGTTGAACTTGACACGTTCTGCAAGACCTTCCGTATCTTCGAACGCCGCGAGCGCCGCCCACATGGGAATCGTGCCAACGTTCCATGGGAGCAGGGAACCCGCGATCTGGTCGATCACTTCCTTGTTCGCGATGGTGTATCCGAAGCGCATACCCGCAAGACCGTACGCCTTTGAGAGCGTGCGGGTGATCAACACATTCTTGTATTTCTTGGTCAACTGCACCTGAGACATGCCCAAGCCCGAGTATTCCACGTAGGCTTCATCAATTACAAAAGGAATGCCCAGTTCGGCAATCGTGACAAAATGTTTCGCATCCATGAAATTGCCCGTCGGGTTGTTCGGGTTCGCGATTACGATGATCTTGGTCTTATCCGTGACGGCTTTCAAAATTGAATCGGGATCGTAGTGCAGGTACTTATCCTTGTAAACCATCGGCACTGAGACCATGTTTGCGCCCAGCAATTTGCCGCGCAGACCGTAAATGCCGAAGCACGGCGTGTGCTGGATGACTTCGTCGCCGGGGGTGATGAACATGCGGAAGATATTGTCATACACTTCGCTGGAGCCATTGCCGATCATCACGTTGCCGGGACCATCCACATTGTTCATCTCAGCGATCTTGCTGCGAACCACCAGACCTTGATCGGGGTAGCGGTTCGCCATCTTCGCATATTTGAACATCGCCTCCAAAACTTTATCAGATGGGGGAAGCGGATTCTCATTGGACATCATGCGATGTAATGACGGATCTCTCCATGCTTTTTCAATATGCTCCGAAATGTACATCGGAATGCCCTTCACCCACGGGGCATAAAATTCTTCGATTTTTTTCATTTATTTACTCCTCAAAAATTTTTGTCTTGGTATTTAACTGTTGGTCGAGTAGGGTGAATGCTTTTCGAGCCCGTATTGAGACCAACATGTTTTCATGTCAACACTTGTTTCTTATATAACCCATTGGTTTCGATGCGCCCCGAAAGAACATCGGGGCAACTCAACCAACGGAGTTGCTTATGAAATTACGCCTTGCCTTCGCAGCCCAGCTTGTCCATCCAGTGCATCACAGCCTTACGGGTCGCATCGCGGACAAAGATGTCCAGTTTACCGGGATCATACTCATCGCGGTGGGCGGACAAATACTCGAACTTCGCGTCAAGCAGGATGTGTTTCAACTCAGTCGACACGTTGAACTTTGCGCCGCCCGCTTCGAGCAATTTCTTGATGTAATCATCAGGCAGGCCGGTTCCGCCGTGAACGACCAGCGGAGTCTTGATTCCATTGCCATTCAACATCTTATTGATGATTGCCATGCGCTCGAAGTCGATCTTCGGGTTCTTGGTCTTGTATACGCCGTGCGCCGTGCCGATCGCGGGCGCGAAAATGTCCACACCTGTACGTTCGACGAATTCAATGGACTGTTCTGGATTCGCCAACTGCGCTTCATCTTCTGCGACCTTGATCTGGTCTTCCACGCCGCTGACGGTCCCCAATTCGCCTTCGACAGAGATATTGCCAAGACTGTGGCTGTAATCTACAACTTCCCTGGTCTGGCGGATGTTCTCATCGTAGGATTGCTTTGAAGCGTCGATCATGATATTGGTATAGCCGGCGTCTGCGCATTTCTTGCAGTAATCAATGGAGGTGCAGTGATCTAGGTGCAGGCAGACCGGCACGGGGGCGGATGAGGCGAGTGTCCGATAGATTGCCACCATCATATCCGTCCCTAAAAATTGCGATGGTTTGACGGAAGTTTGAACGATCACGGGCGCTTTCTTTTCGATGGCGGCATCGATCACCGCTTCGAATTGAAGCAAATCCGTGACATTGAACGCGCCGACGGCGTATCCGCCTTTCAACGCTTCAACCATGATCTCTTTTGCATTTACGATTGACATGTTTTTCTCCTCATTTTATGAACTTTGATTTATCTTGTCTTTTCTTTTTGATGACGATTCGCCATCCGTTCTCCAATATAAGCTTCCAGGCGGGTAAAACCCTTTGAAAATGCCTCAACCGTGCTGATCGTTGAGGGATGATCGTTGAACTGCTCCAACGCAAGACCATTCGGATCGTAAGCCTGGATGCAGTAGGGGATCTTTGACAGTTTCTCCAGCACATCCTGCGGTACTTCCTTTTCGATTTCAGGCTCGAAGACAAGGTCTTCGCCAATATCGAAAAGCGGTTCCAAAACATAAGGCGGACAGGTGTACACGATGTCTCCGCCGGCGATTTTTTGGACGTCCCAAAATCTCGTTTTTCCAGCCACGACGGGACCAGCCCGCATCGAACAGGCGAGCATTTTACTGGCGTAGCCTCCATCTGTCAGCATGCGATATGCGCGGCGGAAAACTGCGATGCCGAACCAATGCTTATCCTGCCAGGACAATTTGATGTTTTTCCGTTCCGCTTGAACATCCAAAACCTCATGTTCTGTCAGGCGTCCGATCATCATGGTGATGACTGTGCGCCATTTGCCCAGATCAACCTTATTTTTTTCGGCTAACTTTATCCCATCCATGGCAGCCTTGGCGGATGCCATAATCTGGGGCAAAGTAAAGCAGACGGTAGTGTTGGTACTGATGCCACGCGATGTAAGGATTTTGACAACTTCGATGCCCTGCATACTGGCCGGGACTTTGATCATCACGTTTGGGCTGAGAGCACTGAGTTCTTCAGCGTCGCGCACCATTTCGTCTGTCTCAGTAAAAAGGCGCGGATCCAACTGGCCGGAGATCCATCCAAACCGTCTCTTTGAAGCTTCGAAGATGGGCATATACATCTCAGCCCCGCGCTTCACAACCTCTTTATAAGTTAACCAGACCAACTCTTTTACGTTCAGTCCAGAATTAGTCTGGATTAGCTCATCCAACCACTCATTCCAAAACTCGGGATCGGCTCTGACGGCTTGCCACGAAAGCGATGGATTGGTCGTACAGCCTCGGAAAATGCTTTGGCCTGGAGCCTTTGCGTTGTACAATCTTGAAAGTTGTTCCTCTAAAATCGCCTTGCGGGACGGCTCGGCACTATTGAGCATCTTCCGAACCCATTGGTCATAGACTAAGGGAGACGAATCCCACCAAATTTCCATATCAGGGTGGGTCTTTGCTAACCGCTCAACAGGACTTTCAAACATAGCACACCTTCCTTTCTTACAGATGCCTTTTGAAAACCTTATTGTAGTTGGATGAAGCTCGCAATCTTATCTGCTAATATTCTTTTTTCCAGCGTCCTTCAGCCATTGTTCCCAGCGCGGATCGGTGACGTGTTGGCGCATACGTCCAAACCACAAGTCCGCATACCCCTGGAAATCCTCTTCCAGCTTGGAGATGCCTGTTTGCGTCGTGCCCCACATTGCCTCGTGCAGCTCAGACATGGGCCACATCAGCCGCAGTTGCGCATAATGCTTCGGGCTCACCTCACCAAAATACTCGTTCAGGAAAAAGCGCACCTGTTCATCATTTAGTCGATGGTGATGCGAAAAGTTGGCAAGGTCGAAAAAGATATTGCCCATCCCCGCGTATTCCCAATCCATCAAACGGATTTCGCCAAGTTCGCCGGGCACATCTTCCTCAAGCCAGTTTAAATTAAGCAGGTCATCGTGGCAGGGCGTTGGTATATATGGATCTTTTTCTAGCGCCTTCTTCACTTCATTCATCTTCTGCATGATCCAATCCCAATCGCTCGGGAATTTGGAGCCGTTGCTTTTTGAAATCTTTGTCAGCATTTCCACGCGGCGAAATACATTGAACTCGCCTTTTAACTTTGGCCCGCGCTTGTGGAAGAGCCTGATCTTTTTGACCACGCGCGCAAGATAATCAGGCTGTTTGATCACATCCGGCGGGATCGGTTTTCCATTGATAAAACGAGTGACGATATATCCTTCAGGTTCAATGAAATAAACGACCTCGGGAGCAATGCCCAACTCCCCAGCCGCATAATTCGCCGCAAATTCAACATCGCGTTTGATGCCCAACTGATCCGTGCCTTCGCCTGCAAGACGGATCACATAAGACTTGCCATCCGCATCAATTTTAAAGTTCAGGTTTGTAATGCCGCCGCTCAACGGAGTCCGTTTAATGTTCTTGGACCCGGCCAGAAATGGAACCTTGGCGATGGCTTTATCAATAGCAAGTGAGGACATGTCACCCTTCCATTTTGTTAAGATTGACTCTGCGCTTCCTGTTTAACTATATCCTGCTTCTGTTTACTGATGAATTCTCTCGCCTTTGGCATCCCACAGCACAGCCTGCGCCACCTCCGCGCTGACCTGTTCGCCAAAACATTCAACCTCTAATTTGGTGCCAACTTTTGCATACTTCATCGGGAGATAAGCATAAGCAATGGACTTGTTCACCGAATAACCGAAGCCGCCCGAAGCCACCCAGCCCACGATCTTATCGCCGGAGCGGATCGGCTCCTTGCCGAGCACAATCGTACGGTCATCTGAAAGCGTAATCGTGCAGAGCTTTTGCTTGATTCCTTCTGCTTTCTGCTTCACCAAAGCATCCTTGCCGATGAAATTCGGCTTGTCCAATTTCACGGCAAAACCGAGGCCTGCTTCATATGGAGTGTAGTCCGGTGTTATTTCACCGCTCCAATAGCGATAACCTTTCTCAAGACGCAAAGTGTCAATGGCTTTATAACCGCCCGCCACCATGCCTTCAGGTGCGCCTGCCTCCCAGAGTGTGTCCCACAACTGCAGACCATATTCCGAGGGGCAGTAAAACTCCCAGCCCAGCTCGCCCACATAAGTCACGCGTGAAGCGATGACGGGGACGTCACCCACGTTCATACGTTTGGAAGTCATATATGGGAAGCCTGCATTAGAGACGTCGTCCATCGTCACTTTTTCAAGGATCTTGCGCGCTTTCGGTCCCCACATGCCAAGACAAACATAATTGGAACTGACATCCTCAAGTGTGACCGAACCGTCCTCCGGCATGTTGATCGAAAGCCACGACATATCATGCTGACCAAAGGCCGTGCCGGTGACGATGAAGAAGCGGTCTTCAGCAAGTCGAGTGACCGTGAAATCACATTCGATGCCGCCGCGTTTGTTGAGACATTGAGTGTATGTGATCGCGCTAATCGACTGGTCCATTTCATTTGCGCAAACGTTGTTGAGGAAACCCAATGCGCCCGGTCCTCGCACTTCAAATTTATTGAAAGATGTTTCGTCAAAAAGGCCTGCATTTTCGCGGGTCATCAAATGCTCATACCCGATGGCGCGCGACCAATTATGACGCGCCCAACCTTTTGGCTCGTGGCCGTGAGTGGCGAGTTCTTCATACTTTTTATACCAGTTCGGGCGTTCCCATCCCATCTTCTCGCCGAAGTGACACCCAAGGTCGCGCAGGCGGTAATAAGTGGGGGAGGTGCGTACATTACGCTTGGACAAGCGTTCCTCACCGGGGAAGTGAATGTCGTAGTATTGGGTATAGGTTTCAAAGGTGCGTGCAACTGTATAATCGAGGCTGTTGTAATTGGGGCCAAAACGGCGCACATCCAGCCGCCACATATCCCATTCGGGGTTTCCATCCACGATCCATTCCGCCATCACCTTGCCAATGCCGCCTGCGCCTGCCAGGCCGTGTGCACAGAATGCACACGCCACCCAGAAACCCTTGACGGATGTTGGGCCAAGCAGGAATTCACCGTCTGGTGTAAAGCCTTCGGGACCATTCAATAGTTTAACGACTTCTGCGTTTTCAATCGCCGGGACGCGCCGGATTGAATTTTCCATTAATGGAGTAAAACGTTCCCAATCCGGTGGGAGCAATTGGAACTTGAAATCTTTGGGAATGCCGTTCAGGCCAAAGGTTGCCGGCTGGCGTTCATACCCCCCTGTAATCAATCCGCCGACTTCCTCACGCCAGTAAACCAGCAGATCGGGGTCGCGCAGATTCGGGAATTTATTGGTCACGCCCTCGATCGGTTTTGTCATGATGTAAAGATGGGCCATTGGAACAACGGGCAGATTCAACCCGACCATTTTGCCGACCTCGCGGCCCCACATGCCTGAGGCATTGACAACGATCTCGGTTTTGATCGTGCCTTTGTCTGTGACCACTTCACTGACACAGCCGTCTTCGAGGTTTATTTTTTCAACACTTGTATTCGTGAAGATCTTCGCCCCGCGATTCTTTGCGCCCATGGCGAGCGCGTTCGTTAACCCGGTCGGGTCGATGCTGCCGTCGTTGGGTGTGTACGCCGCGCCAAGCACCCCGTCAATATTCATCAATGGGAACATATCCAGCGCTTCCTTGGGTGTGATCAATTCCATGGGTACACCGAAGGAGCGCGCCATCCCTACGAGACGTTTTGTCTCTTCCATGCGTTCGGCAGACGAAGCGAGACGAAGCCCGCCGACCTCGCGCCATGAGGTGTCCTGTCCCGTTTCCGCTTTGAGGCTGCGATACAGGTCTGTGCTGTAATGCATCATGCGGGTCAGGTTGGCGTCTGAACGCATCTGCCCAACGAGACCTGCGGAATGCCAGGTGGAACCCGCTGTTAATTCATGTCGTTCAAGAATGACGACATCTTTCCAGCCCATCAGCGTGAGATGGTAGGCGATACTCGCCCCACCCACACCGCCGCCAATGATTACAACTTGCGCCTGTGTTGGAAATTCTGACATTTGAGTTGTCTCCTTGTTACCTTGTTATATCGGTGATCGAGCAGCCTTGGGCTGCCGCATTGAGCCTGTTGAGGTGGTTCTCTGCGAAAAGCCCATCGAGACCAATGGTGTTTTTATAAAATACAAAGGTATTGCATGTTCGCAATACCTCAACAAATTTATGTTTTCTGCCAAATCGAATCCGGTCTTGCCATTTCTGCCACAATATCGAAGGTGGAGATTGCACCCAGCGGAAAGGAATCAGGATCCTCTTTATCGACGACAACCAGCCTGTGATGATAGTTTTGAATCATCATATCTGCGGCTTCGCGCAGGCTGGCGTTGATGTCAACGGTCAAAGCCGTGTGCATTACATCGCGGACGACCAGTTTTTCATCCACGCCGTCTTTCACCAACCGCATCAGGTCGTGCCCGCTCACCACGCCGAGGAATTTTCCTTTTCCATCCACCACCAGTACAGAACGCCAGCCGGAAGATGTCATGGCACGGGCGGCGGAGACAACCGGAGTCTTTCCGCGGCAGACCAAAATCGCATCGGACATGACATCGCCAACTGTCTCCCTTTTGGTTTTCATTTCACCGGCAATGCCGGCGATGAAATCAGAAAGGGAGACGATGCCGACGGATTTACCGTTTTCAGTGACCAGCAGGCGGCTTACCTTCTTTTCGATGATGATGCAGGCTGCATCGGAGATGGGGGTATTTGATTCAATGGAGTCAACCGGCTGGGACATAAGATCCACGGCAGTCAATTTTTGCATGACCGCGAGACTCTCCTCGTCCGATGAAAGCCACTCGCCCGCCATCAAGTCAAAATCAGAAATGAGCCCCAGCGTGCGTCCGTCGCGGTCCGTTACCACCAGGGCATGGACATGATGTTGATTGAGCAGTACCGCCACTTGCCCGAGTGTGGCTGTCGGTTTGCAAGTGATCAGCCCTGTATGCATTAGGTCTTTTACAAGCTTGGTCATGATGACTCCTTAAACTTCATCTACTTCTTTGTACCATTTTACGCGGTCGCCCACGCGGTCACGGATGCGCCACGCAAGCGGTTTGGGTTCGCTGTTCAAGCGCGCGATGATTTCATCCACTTGTGATACCACTTTCGATTTTTGTTCGGCTGTGAGTTCTGTGTAATGCTGAGCAAGTTGTTTAACTTTTTCAAGATTCATGGTGGAGGTGCGCCATAGACCCCACTCGTTCGCGCATAATTGCGCCGCCAGGTTGATGTTGATGATCTCCTGGTCGATATCGCCCAATGGGTGTTCAAGCAATAACATGATCGTATCAATAATATCCTTTTCATTAATTTGCACGATCTGCATTTTCTCGAGCAGCAACTCAGTCAGTGGAATGGTGGGGGAGTCAACTTCGAGGCGGTCCCTCCAATAAATGGCATGGCAGAAATCCAGTTTTTCGTAGAAGACATCCACATGCAGATTAGTTCCAGGTTTATCGAAGATGGCGCGCTCCCCTTCGGATGCTATGTAAACTTCGCGGTTTTCCACATACCCCATCTTGATCATCATTTCAGTGATTTGTTTGTTTTGCCTGCTGTAAGCGCCGAAATCAATATCGGTATAGGCGCGTCCCATCGCGGCCTGCAAATATCCATATTGTGGACAGTGCATTTGAAAAGCCAGTGAACCGATTACCCGTAAAAGGATATTCGCATCATCACTGGCTTTTAGGATTGCCTTTAATTCGTTCTCGAATTTTTCGCGTTCAGAACGATCTTGTGTGCCCATCCCAATGGAACTGTTTGACATACACTTCTCCGAAGTTTTGAGTCTTTTCTGGACTGTAAGGAATATGGTGCTATTATAATGAAAAACTCAAGAACTTGCAAATTTCATCAGATTCTTATATAATGAGCCATTAAATTGTGCAATTTCCTTCATTCTTAGACGAGACCACTTAATGAGCAAACCTCTCATTCCAGCCCAGCGGCGGGAGCGAATCCAGGAATATCTTGCAGTTCATCAAATCGCCAGAACGGTCGATTTATGTAACTTGTTGGAAACTTCCGATGCGACCGTGCGGCGCGACCTGGAGTGGCTTGAAGTAAAAGGATTTCTTGAGCGCACACACGGGGGCGCGATATTAAATCAACGCATGATTCTTGAACAGGAATACCAGCAAAGAGCCCAGCATCACCCTGAAGAAAAACGGCGTATTGGGGAACTTGCCGCCTCCCTGATCGAAGAGGGCGATATTGTATTTATCAACAGCGGTACAACTGCCACGCAGGTGCTTCAACATATCCGCAGGGATTCACGCATCACGGTTTTTACCAACAATGTCAGTGCAGTCATGGAACTCGGTGACCCGGGCTTTCACTACTATATGACGGGAGGCGAATTCCAATCGCGTTCCAACTCCCTGGCAGGCCGCTTCGCCCTGGACAATTTGAGCCTGATCTATGCCAATAAAACGATCCTTGGCGTTGATGGGATCAGTCTTAAGCACGGCTGCACCGTGCCGACCAATGCCGAGGCGGAAGTTGTGCACTGCATGATCGAACGTACAAAAGGACAGGTTATTGTTGTTGCGGACCACAGCAAATGGGGGGTGGTTTCCAATTTTCAAATTGCAAACATAGACGATATAAATAAGCTCGTCACGGATGAACGTCTGGATTCTTCGGCGGTGGAATCCCTTGCGGTTCATGAAGTCGAATGTCTGCTTGCCGCTTTTACATCCATCCCTGCCTGACGCATTCTCATAAAGTGTGACAGGTTCTAATTTGGAGAAGCCCATGTCCTTCCTGTTTTCAAAGAAGCCAAAAAAGACCTCCACGCGATTGTTCTTTGCCACTGATCTTCATGGCTCAGAGCGCACCTTTCGCAAGTTTATCAATGCGGGGAAGTTCTACGATGTTAACGTCATTGTGATGGGTGGGGATATTCAAGGCAAGTTGATGATTCCCATCATAAAAGAACCAAATGGTCATCATCGCGCCACGGTGCAGGGACGGGTTGAACATCTCTCCACGGATGAGGAATTAAAAACCCTGACAGGCAAGCTGGATATTCTCGGTTTCTATTACAAGGTCATGGAGGAGGATGAATTCCGTGCCTTGCAGGCCGACCCAAAATCTGTGGAAGCATTATTCAATGAACTTGCGAAGCAGAGAATGGTCAATTGGGTCAATCTTGCCGAGGAACGATTAAATGGCACTGGCATTAAGTGCTTCGTCACAGGCGGCAACGATGATGAATGGGATGTCTTAAATGTCATGAAGCGCGAAGATGCAAAATCCTTTTTTGCCTGTGAAAATGAGATGGTTCAAGTAGATGATGACCACACAATGATTTCAGTAGGGCTAAGTACGCCAACTCCCTGGAAAACCCCGCGTGAGGTTTCGGAGGAAGATCTTGGCGCGATGATCGACAAAATGGCGGCTCTGGTGCCTGATATGAACAAGGCTATTTTCAACTTTCACGACCCACCCAAAGACTCCACGCTCGATACCTGCCCCATGCTGGACTGGGATAAGGACCCGCCCGAGCAAATTGTTAAAGGCGGGCAGCCAGTTATGTACGGAGCAGGAAGCATGGCCGTCCGCGCTGCAATTGAAAAATACAAACCAATGCTTGGGCTGCATGGTCACATCCATGAATCCCAATCCGTGGCAAAGCTGGGGCGGACAACCTGTATCAACCCCGGCAGTGAATATGCCGAGGGTGTTTTACGCGGCTGCCTGGTCACTTTTGTGGACGGCGAAGTACAGGGCTATCAGATGACCAGCGGGTAAATTGTTGTTAGGGTTTGAAAGGAGGCAGAGCTTTTGTATCGATGAAGAAATGCAAGGCCCGATTGATGAATTGAAATAGTTTAATCCAAAGGAGAAAAGAAATGGCTACAGCTACGGCAAAACCAGAAGTCTTTACTCGAAAAGCCTCAGGGCTCGTACGTGTCATGTCCCCGTTCTCTGCCTTCGTCTACAATATTTTGACGATGGGCTTGATTTTCCCCTGGACGTATCTTTGGGCGCCGGGCGCACTCCCCGGCGGTAAACTTGTGTGGGGAATTTTACTTGCCATGGTGATCGAGATTCCCATTGCGCTTGTATATGTGTGGCTCTCCACTGCTTTGCCCCGCTC
>CAZEGE010000023.1:31050-36709 GCA_964511765.1 uncultured Anaerolinea sp. | reverse complement strand
CGGGAATGATAGCGCAAACCGTTGGGCGGCTTCCTTCCAAAACAAGATAATGAATTCCAGGTAAGTTCCCTGTGCTATACTCGATTTATGAGCGATACTCTTGTTCGCATCAAAAGAGCCATTCTTGCTGGGCATTATGCCTTCAGCGAAAAAGCCAGCATGGAACTGGAAGCAGATGGATTAACCGAATTGGATATTGTTGAGTCTATTGTCAATGCAGTGGCAATTTACAAAACCATCCGTTCAACAAGCCCTTATCGCCAGCAAATAAGAGAGTATTTGCATATCATCCAGAGCACAAATCTTGAAGGCTTGATGATCTACACCAAAGGTAAATTGGTGCAAGAATCGGGCGTCGAAACTTATTATTTCCTGATTTCGTCAAAAAAGGCGTTATGACTATGAACGATAAACTTCAAATCAAGACTTGTCCAACCTGTGGCAGTAGCAAGATTCGGCGCGTGGTGCGCAACATTACCCGCAAATATAAGGGCCAAACTTACACTGTTCCAAAGGTGAGTTTTTACGATTGTCCTAATTGCGGCGAGAAAGTCTACGACCGCGAAGCAATGCTAAAAATCGAAGCACATTCGCCCGCTTATGATAAAGCCGAAGCTTTGGTTGAAGCCTGAAAACAAATAACCGGGTTTGGCAATACAAAAGAGCCGCCGAACAAAGCGTGCAGCAACTGTCTTGAAAGTCAAGGGAAAACCATTCCTTAAAGGAAAGGGTGATATTGCATCTACCTCACAAATTGATACAACAACACGCCCGCCGCAACTGCAAGGTTGAGCGAACTTACGCGTCCCTGCATGGGCAGCGAGACGGTTACATCACAAGCCGCTATTTGTTCCTGGGTGAGTCCTTTTTGCTCGTTACCCAAAACCAGGACCCACGGGACTTGGGGAACAAGGGTGTGATACTCCACCTCCGCTTTGGCAGAAGTGCCTATCAGTTGAACATTCCCTTTACGCGCCCAGAAAAGAAAATCATTGAATGAAGCCTGGACGACAGGTTTCCAGAACAAGGTCCCCATGCTGGCGCGAACCACGGTGGGATGATAAAGTTCCACGCCGCCGTCGAGCAGGAAGAGCACGTCTGCATCGACTGCATCCAGCGTGCGCAGAATTGTTCCAACATTGCCAGGGTCCTGCGGAGAGATAAGCGCAACAGCACGTGCAAATCGTTTTACATCTTGAAGTTGACTTTTCCTCTGATGGACGATGGCGATAATTCCCTGGGGATTTTCTTTTTCAGCCAATGATTCCATCACTTGTGCAGTCACAGGCTGAGGTTCGAAAGAGAAATGCGAAATTAATTTATGAGCAAAGGGGCTGGTCAATAAACCTGAGGCATATAGGATCGATTTAACCTCCCAGCCGGCTTCCACTGCTTCGCCGACATGGTGAATCCCTTCGACGAGAAATAATCCGCTTTCATTCCGTGCTTTCTTTTGACGTAAAGCCCGTGCTTGTTTAATAAGTGGATTACTTGAACTGGTGATCAATGGTCTTTGCATATCCCCCATTGTAAATGATTACTCACTTTATCGTTCAGACCTGCTTCAAGGGAAGCTAGGAATCACAGGTCGACTTTACCCTAATATAAAACTCCCGAAAGGCATCTGCCCTCCGGGAGTTTTGTTTAATCAAATACGATTAAGGCGCAACCACAGTCAGTTTACCGACCATGCCCGCCATGAAATGACCTTCGATGCCGCATATAACTTGATATTCACCCGGCTCAGTAGGAGCAGTGAAGGTTTTGGTAACTTTAAGGCCCGGGTCTGCTTCGACTTCCCAGAAGATATTCCCTTCATCTTCGGGGCCGAAATCATCACCCACGGTTTCGCCGAGTTTCATGATCACGAACTCATGGTTTACCGCGCCATTATTGGTGGCATTGAGGGTGATCTCCTGGCCGGCTGGAACAGTGAATTCTGCCGGGACAAAAGCAAATTCTTCAAAGGCCACATTGATTGTAGTGGCCGCGCCACTACCACTGCCGCCACAGGCTGCAAGTACAAACGCAAGGCCTATTACAACAGATAAAAACACTTTCTTCATGATAAATATGCTCCTCTAGCTATAATTTGGGGGTATGCCCCGGAAACAGTTTACATGATTATAGTATATATTGCAATCAATTGTTTGGTGTGTAATGGTTATAATCAGGCAACACCATATCCCACAATATGACATTGTATCCATATTAAGGAAAAGCAATGACGGCTCTTATGCAAAAAAACACCCAAACCATCTACTGGAAATACGCTTTATGGCTCGCCATTTTTACCATTGCCTACAACCTCCTGGAGGGGCTGATCTCGATATTCTTTGGCATCGGGGATGAAGCCCTCACCCTCTTCGGCTTTGGGGTGGACTCGTTCATTGAGGTCATGTCCGGCATCGGTATTCTTATTATGATAAACCGCATTCGTCAAAACCCCGATACGTCTCGTACTCGGTTTGAAGTCACCGCCTTGCGGGTTACTGGCGCCGCATTTTATATACTCGCCTGCGGATTGGCAATAACAGCCGGATATAATCTCATCACAAATCACAAGCCAGAGACAACCCTGCCAGGTCTTGTCATTTCCATCCTTTCGATTGCCGTCATGTGGGCTTTGGTAATGGGAAAACGCAAAGTGGGGCGGGCGCTCAACTCCATGCCGATCCTTGCAGATGCGAACTGCACCATGGTTTGCATTTACATGTCGCTGGTATTACTGGTCTCAAGTGTTATCTACCAACTCAGCGGCCTTGGAATTGTGGACAGTCTCGGTGCAGTGGGGCTTATTTATTTTTCGGTCAAGGAAGGGCGTGAAGCCTTTGACAAGGCCAAAGGTTTGGCGTGTGACTGCGAAGATGAAACCGGTGATTAGTTTATAATTACCTTCATGAAATTTTTTCGGTGGCTGTCGCTTTCGTTGATGCTCTTCTTATCCGCATGCCTGCCCAACAAACAGGCACTTATTACGATCATTGACGGCGAAAACATTCTCAGGATCGAATCCAGCGAACGCGTGCCATCGATGCTGTTGACCGAAGCAGGAATCGCTTCGCAACCGAATGACCGACTGCTTTTGAACGGCTCCGCTGTTCCCATCGATCAACCCATCGCGGAAAAGAATTCCATCCAATTGCAATTACGCCGCGCCGTTACCCTGACCCTTGTCACTCCTCAAGGTGAGCAAGTCTTTCAAACTTCCGCACTCACAGTCGGGCAAACTTTAAATGAAGCAGGTTATTCAGTCAATGTAAACGATAAGATCGACCCGCCCGCGGAAACTGCGATCACCGGCTCAATGACTGTGACTTATACTCCCGCGCGGGACTTAATCGTTTATTGCGGCGAGGACGTGATCAAGATCCGCTCAGCCGCAGGGACAATTGGCGAGGCGCTTGCCGAGGCTGGGATTCCGCTGATGGGCCTGGATACCAGCTCCCCGTTGGAGAATGAAGCGCCGCCCCCGGATGGACAAATCCGAGTAGTAAGAGTCCAGGAATCCATCAGCATCACCCTGGAACCAATTCCATTTGAAGTAAAAGTTGTAGATTCACCCGACGTTCCGTTTGGGCAGCAGGAAACCCTTCAGCCGGGTGTGACTGGGCTTGCGATGGTGCGCACGCGCATCCGCCACGAGGACGGAAAAGAGGCAAGCCGTGAGACCGAGGCTAAAACAGTCCTTCGCCAACCACAGGAACGTATTGTGGCGAGCGGGTCGAAAATCGTGCTTGCGCCGGCGGGAGGCGAAATCCCTTACGAGTATTGGTATGCGACGGAAATGTATGCCACGGTTTACTCGCCCTGCGCCTCTGGCACGGGTGGATGTTCATACGGAACCCGAAGCGGCGCACCGGCCGGCTATGGCATCGTGGCAGTGGATTATTCGATCTATAGTTATCTGGTGGGCATGAAAGTCTATATCCCCGGCTATGGCCTTGCGACCATCGGCGATACGGGCGGCGGACCGATCATCGAAACTGCGCTTGGCGTACCCCGCACAAAATGGATCGACCTCGGCTTCAATGACGGTGAGATCGCCGCCATGAACGGCTGGGTAACGGTGTACTTCCTCGCGCCCGCACCCGCTGAGATTCCTTACTTCTTAAAGTAATATGAGTTATGCCTCCATTCCTCCGCTCAACGCCGCCGCAGTTCTCAAACGTTCCGGCCTGCGCGCCGATAAAAGCCTCGGGCAAAATTTTTTACAGGATTCATCCGCTCTCGAAAAAATTGCCGAGGCTGCAGAAATTTTGGCGGATGATTGTGTTTTGGAAATCGGTGCGGGCCTCGGCAGTCTGACGCGCTTTTTGGCGGTTTCTGCCAGGGAAGTGACAGCGGTCGAACTGGATGCGGACCTGCTTGCTCCGCTACAGGCGGTTCTCTCGCCTTATCGAAATGTGCGGGTTGTGCACGGCGATATTTTGAAGCTATCCATTTCCGATTTAATTGACCAGACTAATTACATCGTCGCTGCGAACATTCCCTATCACATCACCTCAGCCATTATTCGCCACCTGCTGGAAGGCGAGATCAAACCACGCCGAATTGTATTGACCGTCCAAAAGGAAGTTGCCGAACGCATCTGCGCCGAACCCGGTGATTTAAGTCTGCTGGCATTAAGCGTACAAGTCTACGGCAAACCAGGCATCGCCGCCACGATCCCGGCAGGTTCATTCCACCCCGTCCCCAAAGTGGACTCAGCCATTCTGCGAATTGATATTTACGAGGAACCACTTGTTCCCAATGATTTATTAGGGAGGTTCTTCAAACTCACCAAAGCGGGCTTTTCTCAAAAGAGAAAAATGCTTCGCAACTCCCTCTCCTCCGGCTTACATATCCCGCCTCCACAAGCAGAGGCATTGCTCACCTCCGCAGGGATCGATCCCATGCGAAGAGCAGAGACCTTGTCAATTGAAGAGTGGAAAGGCTTGTGTGAAGGAAAATAATCATGTTATACTTTTATTGTAATTAGTATAACAAAGGAGAAAAACATGGTTCTCACAATTTCAAACAAAGGCTGGGTGGTTATCCCTGCTGAAATGCGAAAAAAATATAACCTTATTCCTGGCACAGAAGTCGTTATTGTTGACTACGGCGGGGTGCTTGCCATTGTGCCTGCCTTCAAAAACCCAATTGAACAAGGATATGGCTGGTTAAAAGGAGGGGCTTCTCTAACTGATGCGTTAAAAAAAGATCGCGAATTCGAGAAAAAGAGAGAAAAGAGATTCCTCAATGGCTGATCTTCCCGCCTATGTTTTAGACGCTTTCGCATTTATGGCTTATCTACAGGGCGAACCCGCCGCCCAAAGCGTAAGGAAGATATTAAGCGACGCTAAAGAAAACAAATGCCGTGTATTTATTTCCATCATCAATGTAGGCGAAGTTTTATACAATATAGAAAGAAGTAAAGGGTTGACAAGCGCACATGAAGCTTTGGCATTAATTCAAAGCCTTCCTATTGAAATTCTGCCGGCAGACAATCAAACTGTAATTGCCGCCGCGCATATTAAAGCAAATCACCTAATCTCATACGCGGACGCTTTTGTCGTTGTCGCTGCGCAAAAGATCAACGGCGTCATCATGACAGGCGATCCAGAGTTTGAAGAAGTTACCGAACTTGCACAAATTGAATGGCTGAAAAAAAGAAGTT
>CAZEGE010000023.1:0-30950 GCA_964511765.1 uncultured Anaerolinea sp. | reverse complement strand
GAGTTTGAAGAAGTTACCGAACTTGCACAAATTGAATGGCTGAAAAAAAGAAGTTGAAGATCATTCTCAAAACGCCGCACCAAGATATTGTCCATTGAGGAGTGGAAAGGCTCGTGTGAGAAACAATTGAAGATATAGTACTATTGACATAGTACCAAAAGCATATTCCCCTGCTTGACCTTCAATAAAAGTATGTCATAATCTTATTGAAAAGGAGAGAGTAAAATGTTAATAATGAAACCAATCTTCTTATTGTCTGCCCTTTTGATCCTTGCCCTCCCAGCCTGTAACCTCCCCACCGGACTAAGCCCTGAAGCGCCCGATCTGGCATTGACCATCACTGCTCAGGCGCGTTTGCTTGAACCCGGCGCGCCGCCCGTGGTTCAAGCTACCCCCCTTCCAGTATCCACATCCACACCGGAGTTCACGCCCACCATCACGTTGACCCCAACGCCCTCCGTCCCCACCGTGACAGTCAGCTTGAACACAAACTGCCGCACAGGCCCGGGAACACAATATGATCAGATCGGGGCACTGCTGATCGGGCAAAACGCCGAAGTGGTCGGAAAATATTCAGCTTCGAATTACTGGATCATCAAAACCCCCGGCGGTATAGGGAATTGTTGGCTCTGGGGTCAGTACGCAACTGTCAGCGGGAACACAGCCAATCTCCCTGAATATCCGGTACCTGCCACACCTACTCCCGCCTTGCCGGCAGCAGTTAAAAATCTGAATGCTACCATTAGTTGTGTGCCAGGTGCGCCCTTTACCAATAATGTCACTGTTAACCTGACATGGAGTGACGCCGCCAATAATGAAGATGGTTATCGCATATACCGGGAAGGCTCGCTTTTGGTTGCACTAGCCGCTAATTCAACCAGCCATACTGACAACACCACCCTCCCATCTATCTGGCCAATCGCCGACCCGCAACCCAACCTGACATATGAGGTGGAAGCTTATAACGCAGCAGGCGCGTCCAATAGAAAAAATGTCAATGTGAAGTGCCCATAAGTTTTCATAACGAAGAATCAATCAGCCCCGCGAGAAAACTCGCGGGGCTGATTGATTCTATTTTGTCAGAATGAATGTTTTACTTTCCGTTAACTCACGAAAGGGTTAGCATTTGTCTTCGCAAACTGGCTCCGCAAGGCTTTACTGATTACTGGTCACTGATTAAGTGCCTTCCTCCCAGGAGTTCAAATACTTCAATTGTTCATCGGTGAGGATGTCGATCTTGATTCCCATGGCTTCGAGCTTGAGGCGGGCGATCTCATTATCGATATCGGTTGGTACGGAATAGACCTTCTTCTCCAGCTTGTCGGCATTCTTCACCATGTATTCAGCGGAAAGAGCCTGGTTGGCGAAGGACATATCCATAACAGACGCAGGATGTCCTTCAGCGGAAGCGAGGTTGATCAAGCGGCCTTCGCCGAGAATATTGATCTTGCGACCGTCTTTGGTGGTGTATTGCTCGACAAACGGACGGACCAGGTTTGGTTTGCCCACGCTCATTTTGGCAAGCGAGGGAATGTTGATCTCAACATTGAAGTGACCGGAATTGGCAACAATTGCGCCGTCTTTCATCACTTCAAAATGATGCTTGTCAATCACATTGATATCGCCCGTGAGCGTGCAAAGAATATCGCCAATTTTAGCGGCTTGATCCATCGGCATCACCTGAAAACCGTCCATCACCGCTTCGAGCGCCTTCATTGGATCAATCTCGGTGACGATGACCTGAGCGCCCATACCGCGTGCGCGGGAGGCGAGGCCGCGTCCACACCAGCCGTAGCCGGCCACGACGAAATTCTTGCCAGCCAGCAAGACATTGGTCGCGCGGATGATGCCGTCAATGGTGGATTGGCCGGTACCGTAGCGATTGTCAAATAGATGTTTGGTCAGGGCATCGTTCACCGCGATGACAGGGAATTTCAAGATCTTGTCGGCTTCCATCGCCTTCAAGCGAATCACACCCGTGGTGGTTTCTTCTGTACCGCCGATGACGTTCTTGAGCATTTGCCTGCGTTCTTCATCGCTCAGGCTCTTGGCCCATGCGCCGAGGGAGGGCTCAAGTTTTTCAAAGCGGCCCATTTCGATGAAGAAGAGCGAGGAAACCAGGTCGGCGCCATCATCCATGGTCATATTAGGTTTGTGTTCGAGCGCGGCGCGGATGTGCTTGAAGTATGTGACCTTATCCTCACCCTTGATCGCAAACGTGGGAATTTCAAACTGGTTCACCAAAGCGGCAGCCACATCATCCTGTGTGGAAAGCGGATTGGAGGCGGTCAGGACAATGTCCGCGCCGCCATCCTGAAGCGTGACCATCAAATTGGCAGTCTCTGTGGTGACATGCAAACAGGCGGAGATGCGCAAGCCCTTAAGCGGTTTTTCCTTCTTGAAGCGTTCACGGATCGAACGCAGAACAGGCATTTCGCGCTCAGCCCAGTCCATGCGGCGGCGGCCGCCTTCGGCCTGATTTAAATCTTTTACATCGTAGTTACTCATTTACTAACTCCTTTAGGTATGTAGGGCGGGCTGGAATCCCGCCAAATTTAGCGGCGGGTTACAAACCCGCCCTACGTAATTATTTCAACAACACATCCAGCTTACCGCCATCCTCAAAATGCCTGCGGAAACGTTTCACAAATTCTTTTCTAGTATAACTATGGCTTTGCGGGCCGCGCTGCTCAAGGCAATATACTGCCGCAAGCGAACCAATCTCGCCGCACAATTTCCAATCGAAACTGCGCGAGATTCCCATCAGAAAACCGCCGCGAAAGGCGTCGCCCACGCCTGTCGGGTCAACGATTTCCTCTTCGGGAACGGTGGGGATGAAAACTTCCTGGCCATCCGTGTATAAGTCCGCGCCTTCCTTGCCACGCGTCACAACCACCACTTTTACATGCCGGAGTATATGTTTCAGGTCCCAGCCGGTCTTTTTGGAAATCAAGCCGAATTCATAGTCATTGCATAGCAGGAATTTCGCGCCTTCCATTTCGCGTGTCAATTCTTTTCCATCAAGGCGGGGTACCTGTTGACTCGGATCGTACAGATAATCAATTCCTAATTCGCGGCATTCCGCGGGAAATTTCATCATTGCATCGGGCGCATTCGGCGAGACGATGACAAGATCGGGCTTATTCTGTAAATCTTTCAGGGATTGTGAAGCAGCGACTCCCATCGCGCCGGGATAGAACGACGCAATTTGCGCGGAGTCCCGATCGGTAGTCGCAAAGAAGGACGCGGTATAGAGACCGGGAACGACCTGCATCAATTTCGTATCCACGCCTTTTGAGTCAAGCCATTTGCGATAATCCTCAAAATCCTCCCCAACCGTTGCCATGATGCGCGGTTTTTCGCCGAGCAGGGCCATCGTGTAAGAGATGTTCGGCGCAACTCCGCCGCGCTGTTTGGACATGGACTCGACCAAAAACGAGAGGCTGATCGAAGCCAGACGTTCAGGCAGGATCTGTTCCTTGAACAGACCGGGGAAGGTCATCAGGTAATCATAGGCCACTGAGCCGGTAAGTAAAATATCCATTGTCATCTCGCAGAAAAAGGCGCACTCTCGCGAGTGCGCTGGATTTGTTAACAGAGTGAGTCTATCACGTGATTAAAAGATTGTCAAAGAAGTTACCTCTTTTATTGACAATCAAGACGCAAGAGCATAAAGGGATATAAACAGCGCTTTCCCTTCAGTGCGGTCTTCATTGCACTCCAGACCGTACAATGACATACCCAAGCTGCAAATATCTCTACTTGGGGGTGTATGGTCAACAACAGCAGCACAGGATAAAAACCTTTGCAGAGGGTGTGCCTCTGCAAAGGTAGAATCACCATAAACGAAAAGTTGTTCCTTATGGGGGAGGTTCGTATGGTGCGGTCAACTCACAGATTCTCAAGTCGTCCAAGAAGAACTGCGAAACTTTGCTTTGGTCGAGATGTGTTTCAAAACCGACGGATCCTGCGGGATACGGCTGTGGATCCTTGTATTCCATGATCTTTTTACCATCTAACCACACTTGATGCGTACCGTCAAAATAAACGACATCGAAGTTGTACCATTGTCCCTCCTGCAGCCTGATGGAGGATTGGGCGGTGTTCATTGGATTTGGTCCCGTAGGTGTATGGAAAAATCGCACCATCCATGGCTTGTCTTGTGAACCGACGACAACAACATACCACTTACTGGTATCCCCTTCGTGAGATATTCTCCAAATAAAAAACATGTTTCCATCTTTGCCTGTCACTTTATACTTTAGATGCCAGACAAAATTGTCAAACGTGAAGCCTTGAAGTTCGTCATTCGTAGGTTGAGGTGCGTTCCCATGCGATAGGATCTTGTTCCCGTCTTCGTCAATGACGCTCCAACCGTTAGGCATATCGCCGTTGATGCCCGGCGAAATAAAGTTCCATCCCTGTGCCTGACCATCCTGAAAGTCTTCGATGTACAGGACTTTTTGATCTGTTGCGCAGGCTTCCGCGGGCAGAATTCCCATCGGGTCGCGTTGCAGAGTCACTTTGATTTCGTTGGAACCGCGCTGGATAGTCGTAATCAGGTCCGCGTCAAGATACCCCTGGGCTGATACAGTCAGCGAAACCGCTTCGCTCCCCAGGTTGGTCCACGAATACTGACCCTGATCGTCCATTAGTACGGGGCTTCCGTTTCCCGATTCTGGAAAGACGATGCTGGCCCCTGCGATGGATGTGCCAGTTTCATCGGCAATGGTAACGGTCAGATCTATAGGAGCGGGCGTTGGTGTGGGGGTTGCTGTAGGCGGTAAAGGCGTCGGTGTCCAGGCAGACGCGGTCATGGTGGCAATCTGCTCGGGCGAAGGTCCGCAAGCCGCGAGCAAGGCAAGAATTATCAATCCCCCGATCAAAGCATATATACGTTTCATTTTTTGCTCCTTTGAAAAATAGGAATAAAAAACAAATGACATTGATAGACCACAGATTACCCTGTCGCCTCCTTCGTTAATTAATTAAGGAATCGTCATCATCGAACCATTAAAGGCAGTAAAAAAATTCGACACAAGCCCCCTTGAAAAAACAGAATATTATCCGCATTTAGTATATAGATATTTATATAAAAAGTCAATTGAAGGGGAATAAAATGAGATCTTTTCGAGGTTGGCTATTCCATGAAGGCCTGAAAAGAATCAGCTGATAATTAGCAGAACAATAGGGTATATGCAACTATTTGACAAAACTCTTCAAATTCACATCAAACGGCGGATAAACCACCCCATTCTCCGTGACAATTCCCGTGACCAGGCGATGCGGCGTGACATCAAAGGCAATATTCCGCGCTTTTGCGTTTTGCGGAGCAACGCGCTGTTTGAACATCGAGTCCACGAGAAAGGAAAGGCTGATGGAAGCCAGACGTTCGGGAAGAATATGTTCCTTGAATTGACCAGGGAAGGTCATCAGGTAATCGTAGGCAACGGAGCCGGTAAGAAGAATATCCATTTGCAACTCGCAGAAAAAGGCGCACTCTCGCGAGTGCGCTGGAATCAACAACAACCGTGAATTTATCACGGGACAAATGGATTGTAAAGAATTTCGAAAGCGGATAAATTTCGGTTACGGCATGCTCACCTCGAAATAATCGAACTGCGCGATGATATCCTCCGGTGTTCCGCTGGGAGGTGATGAATTCGTGGCGCTCAAGCCAATGCTCGTCAGGGTAAAGAAGTTCCCGAAACGCCCGATGCGTACCCATTCGCCGGGTGTCGTCGCATAGTATCCGCTGATCACGTTGTCAACAACCTCGATCTTGAGGTACACATCCATGTCGGTGTCGGCTCGGGGCAATTCATAATGATTAACAGGCGCGGTTGCCCCGGTTGAAATGGTCTCCATAAAGTAGCCATATCCGCCAACCGGACAGGGCTGGCAGTAACCCGTATTGACCGCGACATAATTATCAAGGTCCTGAAAGACAAAGATGTTCGCCTGATGGAAATTCATGCGCGGATCGGCTTTGACGTGGACGCTGATGGAAAAATCGCCGGCGGGCAGGTCGCGCATCAAAACGTTCGAACGGACGCTGGTGCCGATCAGTTCCAGCCAGGGCTTGCCCTGGATATTTACAAAGGACCATCGCGTTGGGTCTTCCGGATCCCATCGCCAGCCAGGCTGGAGGTATCCCGTGAAATCGTCCCTGAAAAGGATGCCTTCCGGCAGCGCAGTAGGCTCAGGTATGGAAGTTGGCTCCGGTGTTACGGTTGATGTCGGCAACAGCGTATTGGTTGGTACGGCGGTAGCGGTCACTTCAACCATCGGTTCAACCGCCTGTTCCACCACTTGAGTCTCTGCAGGAGAGGCGCAGGAGGACAGGCACAACAACAAGACTCCCCCGGCAAAAAATAGTGAACGGTTCATGCTTTTCTCCTTTTCTGAAAACGGATGGACCGTGCATCTCTACAAAACTGCCCACCGCTAAAGGATTCACACACCTAAAGTATATTACAACCAGAAGAAAATTCAATAGAACAAAAGGCGCTCCCCGGTCAGGAAGCGCTCAAATTACGACATGTCTTATCGCCTTATCTTCCTGTCAGTTTCCGTAAACTCTCCTCAAAAGGCGGATACGCCACACCATTTTCCGTGACAATTCCCGTTACCAGCCGCGCTGGCGTGACATCAAACGCGATGTTGCGCGCTTTGGCGTTCTGCGGCGCGACACGCTGACCTTCGAACTCCAAGCCGAGCACTTCCTGCGGGTTACGCTCTTCAATTGGAATCAAATCACCGTGCGCGAGGGATAGGTCAATGGTAGAGGTTGGCACAACAGCGTAGGCGGGTACGTCGTTATCATTTGCGGCGAGTGACAGCATATATGTTCCGATCTTATTGGCTACGTCGCCATTCGCCGCGACGCGATCTGCACCGAATAAAACCTTTTGCACCTTGCCAGCTTTCAAGAAATAACCTGACATGTTATCGCTGATGATCTCATAGGGAATTCCATATTGTTCCAGCTCCCACGCGGTAAGGCGCGCACCCTGCAAGCGCGGGCGGGTCTCATCTACCAGCACGTGAATCTTTTTGCCCTGTTCATGAGCAGTGCGGATCACGCCCAAAGCGGTGCCCCAATCCACTGTGGCGAGCGCGCCCGTATTGCAATGATGAATGATGGTATCGCCGTCGTCGATGAGCGCTGCGCCGTGCTCCGCCATACGTTTGTTGATCGCCACATCTTCATCGGCAAGTTTTTGAGATTCATCCAAAACCAATTGACGCAGATCCTCGGCGCTTCCTTCCCCGCCTTTACCTGTCACAACCGCCATGACTCTATCCAACGCCCAGGCAAGATTCACTGCCGTCGGACGGGCAGCTCTCAGAGCGGCAGAAGCGGATTGCAGATCAGCAATCAGGCTGGAGGTCGAGTTTGAAGCGGATTCAAATCCCGCCAGCGCAAGTCCAAATGCGGCGGCGGCTCCAATGGCAGGCGCGCCGCGCACAACCATGTCTGTGATGGCCTGCGCCACTTCTTTATATCCCCGATAAGATCGGACTTCAAAGCGCCCGGGCAGAATACGCTGGTCGATCATTTTGAGTTCGTTGTTTTCCCAGAATACCGTTCGCATGTTTTTTTACCTCTTAAAATATTTTTCGCGCAATTCGATCAATTTTGCCTGCGCCTCGGGCGGGACGCGTTTCACTTCACCGAGCATTTTTGCGCGCCAGTAAATTTCAGAGACGTGCTCAATGCGTTCCAAATGGATCAAGGCCTCCTCGAGGTTTTTGCCATAGGTGAGACTGCCGTGCTGGCGAAGCAGCATCGCATTGTGATCCTTTATGAACGGACGGATCACTTCCGCGTCTTCGTGCGAGGAGGGCGTTGCATAGTCAGTGATGGGAACATCGCCCAGCGTGAGCAAGACCTCGGGAAGCACATCCACAGGAAATTCAAGGCCGGCAACCATAAGCGTGGTGGCAAAAATCGGATGCGCATGCATGACCGCGCGCACATCCCCGCGATGTCTGTACACTTCGAGGTGCATTGGAGTTTCAGATGACGGTTTGCGATCTGGTCTCGAAGAAAGGATATTACCATCCAAATCAACAACGAGCATATCGTCAGGGTTCAAACGTCCCTTTGAAATTCCAGAGGGTGTGATGAGCACATGACCATTTTCCATTCGCGCGGAAATGTTGCCGTCATTTGAGGTCATTAAGTGGCGCTCATAGGCAATGCGCCCGCATTCCAGAATGGCAAGGCGCAGGTCGGATTCAGTGATTGATGCAGGAAAATTTAACATGAATATGATTATAAATCACACATATCCCGGATACAACCTTGCTTGACGCTCCTGACTTTTGCAAGTATAAAAACGGGATGAAGAACCTCCGCCCTTCGACACTCCCTATGGTCACACGACACCGCCTCATTCTTGGACTTTGGCTTGCCACTGCAATTACGGCCTGTTCCGCCCTCCCAAACCTTCCCACCATCCCGCCCGGCTGGACGCTGACACCCAGCCTTTCCCCTACCCCCGAAGCGACCTTCACGCCAACCATCACGCCCACCCCGCTGCCCATCGCCCGCGTCGGCGTAGGCGATGAGGCCTTCTTCAATGGCGACTACGATACCGCCCTCCTGCATTATCAAATTGTCCTGCAAGATTCACCCGACCCGTTCTTACGCGCCGCCGCCAAATGGGGGGAGGCACGTATATATTTTGCGGGTGAAAGATACAACGAGACCCTCACTGCACTGCAAACGTTAATTACAGAATATCCTCAATCTCCACAATTTGGGCAGGCCTATTATTTACAGGGACTTGTGAATTACCGGCTCGAAAATTACCAGGCCGCCGCGGATTCATGGCAGACTTATCTCACATTTCGCCCCGGCTACTTGGAGGCCTACATCCAGGAACTGCGCGGTGATGCGCTCTTCAACGCCAGAAACTATGCCGAGGCGATATTGGCCTACACTGCCGCCATCCAGGCTCCCGCGCTGGGCGACGATATTAATTTGGATCTGAAAGTTGCAGACACCCACACAAAATTGGGGAATTATGATGCCGCCCTGGCGTTATATGAGGGCGTTACAGCGCGCGCGCCGAATGATTACGTCAAGGCTGAGGCGGCATATCAGTCTGGGTTGGTATATCAAGTTCAGGGTCAAAACGAAGCGGCGCTGGAAAAATTCCGCCAGGCTGTGGAAAATTATCCGCTGTCCGATTATGCCTACCTCAGCCTGGTTGCGCTATTGGATGCCGGCGGCACGGTCAGCGAATTGGACCGCGGCCTGGTGGATTATTTCGCCGGTCAATATGCAGTTGCCATTGCAGCCTTTGATAGATATCTTGAATCCAAACCTGTAGATAACGACGGAACAGCTTATTATTACCGCGCACTTTCGAGACGCGATTCCGGTTTTAATGATGAAGCCTTACAGGATTACGAGACATTCATCGCAAACTATCCAACGCATCCAAACTGGGGAGACGCCTGGGGAGAAAAAGCTTTCATCGAATGGTCTCAAAAGGGAGAGTATTCCAAAGCCGCAGAAACACTTTTGGAATTTGTTTCCATCGTCCCAAACACCAATCTCTCAACAGATTATTTAATGAGCGCGGCCCGCATCTATGAACGCGGCGGAGGGTATGACAAAGCCGTGGAAACGTGGGCGCGTGTCGCCAATGAATATCCTGGAACCGCCCAGGCTTCCAATGCCGTCTTCCTGATGGGCATCATTGAATATCGCCAGGGAGATTTCACTTCCGCGCTGGATGCATTCAATCGCAGTCTGGGCTTGTCGGTGGCTGCAGAAGATCAGGCGCGCGCCTATTTATGGATTGGAAAAACACAGCAAAAACTTGGTGACAATGAAGCCGCCCTGAACGCCTGGCGGACGGGTCAAACTCATGATGCGGGCGGTTATTACAGCGAACGCGCCCGTGACTTATTAATTGAACGCGCTCCCTTCGACCCACCCGGGGCTGAGAACCTGGCTCTCAATTTATCCAGCGAACGCGCCGACGCAGATGCATGGATGCGGCTGACCTTTGACATCAGCTCTGATGTAAATTTAGACGGACTCGGTCCGCTCAGCGCGGATGGACGCGTTATCCGCGGCAAAGAATATTGGGATTTGGGTTTGTATGAAAAAGCCCGCCTGGAGTTTGAAAACCTGCGCACAGAATTGGAATTGAACAAGGATGCAGAAGGCAGTTACCGCCTGACGAATTACCTGCTGGACTCGGGGCTGTACCGCTCCGCCATCTTCGCCGCTCGCCAGGCCCTGACGCTGGCCGGGTTGGACGAACATACTGAATCCATGATGGCTCCTCCATATTTCAGTCACATCCGATATGGACTGTATTATGCAGATCTCATTAGCCCCGAGGCGCAGGCCAATGGGCTGGATCCATTGCTGCTCTTTAGCGTAATCAGACAGGAGAGTCTGTTCGAGGGCTTTGTCAGTTCAGCCGCCGGTGCGCGCGGATTAATGCAGATTATCCCCTCCACAGGTGCACAGATCGCGTCCGAACTTGGCAAGCCGCTCAACTACTTTGACAATGACCTGTATCGTCCCTTTGTGAGTGTAATGTTCGGCGCGCATTATCTCGCAAAGAATCGCAATCTGTTCAAGGGCGATATCTATGCCGCGCTGGCAGCCTACAACGGCGGACCGGGAAATTCCCTGCAGTGGAAGGAACTGGCTGGCGATGACCCCGACCTGTTCCTTGAAAGCGTGCGCTTTGAAGAAACGCGCAATTACATTCGAAACATTTATGAGATTCACGTTATTTACAGGCGTTTATACGGCTCGGCGGAGTGATTGGATTAATATTAAAATCAAAAAAGGATGAAGGATTCCCAATAAGAATCCTTCATCCTTTTTTATATCTCGAAACAAGTCAATCCATATATGCCAGAATCCGCTGGTGAGCCCTACCGACGTCCATATCCAGCACGGATATTAATTTATCCCGGCCGTTTTCACCAGCGATGATCTCCAGGCGGGATTTGGGCACGCCGAGCACGTCAGCAAGGAACATCAATAATCCACGGTTTGTCGCTTCCTCCGTTGGAACAGATGCAAGCTGCACTTCGACCGTCCCATCGTTCAAGATACCCACGATTTGATTCTGCTTTGCGTGTGCAACCACGCGCACGACCAGAGCTGATCCCCTTTTACCATCGTGGAGGATATATTTCCTGGGAATGATTCACATCGATCATAAGGCAAGCAGGATGGCTATCACGATGCGTGACAAAAACTCGACAGCAAAGATCAAGATCAAAGGACTGAAATCGACCATGCCTGTCCTCGGCATCAATTTGCGGATCGGGTTTAAAAACGGATCAACAATCCGGTCCAACGCCTCGCGGATGGGGTGATACGGAGGCAGAAAAAACGAAAGCAAAGCAGACGCAATCACAACGTATATGAAAAGCTGGGCAACGACTCTTACAAACAAAATTAAAAAATTGAAATTCATTCAACCTCCGTTTGATATTCTCTGGCGCCTACGATCGCCGTACCCACTCGTACAAAAGTAGCGCCCTCCTCCACCGCCACTTCGTAGTCAAAGCTGGTGCCCATTGAAAGCTCGGAAAGATCAACTTGTGGAAATTGGGCCGAAAGATATTCCTGCAAGCGCTTCAACTTCCGAAAGAACGGCCGCGAGAATTCAGCAGTTTCACCAAGCGGCGGCATCGTCATCAACCCGCGCACTTTCAAATTTGGCAAAGCAAGAATTTCAGCAAGTTCAGCCAATAATTCAGTCCAGCAGGCTTCGTCCCGTGCAGGCCAACCGCCCTTGCTTTCCTCGCCGCCGACATTGAACTCCAGCAACACAGGCAGACTTCTTCCCGCTTCACCGCAATACCGATCCAGCCTTTTGGCAAGTTTCAGACTATCCAGAGAATGTAAAAAGTTAAAATTCACGGCCAGGAGCTGCGCCTTGCGGCTCTGCACGTGGCCGATCATATGCCATTCTACCGCAGAAAATTCCCGCAGAGCCTGAAGTTTCATAACACCCTCTTCAGGGTAATTCTCTCCCAAAATATCCGCGCCTGCTTCAATCGCCGCGCGCGTCACGTCCACAGATTGGGATTTCGTGACCACCACCAACTTCACAGATCCCGGATCGACCGCGGCCTTTTTTGCCGCAACTGCGATCTTATCCAGAGTTGCCAAATATCTAACACGGATGGATTCGACTAATTCGCTCATGGAGTTATTTTAACCCGAGCCACGCTTCCTTCTAAGTCAAACCTGCTCACCCAACCCAGGCATTTGCCGCCTTCAATCTTTGACTGGAAAAGACTGAAGGCATTCAACTTAATAATCAAACCAGCGCCATCAATGCGCCAAACCTGCCCGTCTTGCCTTTTTCCGCGCGATGCGAGAACCAGTCATCCAGATGACAGGCTGTGCATAACCCCGAAACCTGAATCTGCTCCACACCTGCATTTTGCAATTGGATTTCATTTGCGGCCCATAAATCAAGGTATGATTTTCCAGCTCTGGTTTGGATCACACGCTCTGCGTCCTTGCCGTATTTCTCACGGAACTGCAAGGTGACATCCTCGTGCACTTCATAATGGTCCACCCCAATGGACGGCCCAATACCGACCAAGATATTCTCCGGCTGGCAGCCATAGCGTGATTGCATTCCTTCGATGGTGGTTTTGGCTATACCCTTCACAGTCCCCATCCAACCTGCGTGTGCAACACCAATGACATGTTTTTTTGGGTCGTGGAACAATAACGGAACGCAATCTGCGAAACGCATAAAGAGCGAGACTTCAGGATTGTCTGTGAGGATAATATCCGCGCGCTGGGAGGCTTGAGCGAGCGAGCGAGGCGCATCAGCGTAGACAATGTCGGTGCCGTGAACCAGCCACACATCATGGATGGAGGCGTGGGCGCGTCCAAGCGCATCGAATGAACGGAGGCGATTCTCCACCACGCGCGCAGGGTCATCCCCCACCGATCCGCCGAGATTAAGCGAATGCCAGGGAGCCGGGCTGACACCTCCGCGGCGGGTAAAGACCGCCTGCGTAACAGAGGTTGCAAAAATATCGAAACTAAAATAGCGCAGTTCGTTATGCTCTTGAAAAGGCATTATTCCGAAGCCCGATTAACAGCAAATTTTTTGATGTAATACTGGCGTGTTTCACTCATCGACTCTTCAATGCCTGGATAAGCGAACCAGGCGGTGGCCAAACCAAAGAGGGCGCCTGTCAGTGCACGCAGATAGGGTGTGCTTTCACGGTATGGGATCATGGAGGCAAGCCATGCCCAATTGAACTGACTGAAGAGCTGTGAGAATCCATCCAGGCCAATGGGGGCGATGCCAATCAAAAGCCATAAAGCCCAATGCAATGGCTTGATCCGGCGGCCCGTCAAACCAAAGACAATGCCGAAGATCAGGATGGCAAGATAAATGGCGGTATCACGCTCACACAAAGCGACCTTATAGCCGACAAGATCGTCACCGATGTAATTGCGGGCTTCAAAACGCGTGTAGCTATACGGGTCATTTAAGTTGACGATACCTGTTACATCTTCAAATGTTTTTATCCCAGACAGACCTGCCTCTTTCAGCGGATAAAACGGTTGTTCCCCATACAAAAAGAAGGACCGAAAACCAAATTGATGGCAGAGCGGTTTGTAAATGCGGTAAATGGCTTGAGCAGGCAGGTCGGCTCCCATTTTCATCAAGGTTGGCGCGAGAAAGGGCAGGCCAACATAAAAGAATATGAACAAATTCAGGATGAGCAAATATCGCCTGGCGATCCAAAATGAGATGCGGTCTCCGGTCGTCACGGTTTGTCCTCTCTTGACCCGCATTTTATATTCGGGATCTTCCAGCTTCTCCAGTTGGATCCGCCTGTCGAATGCCGCGCCGATGGTCATCTGTAATTTCTGGCGCGTGATGGGAGCCTTCAGGCTGAAAGGACCGACCTCCACGACCGGGATGATCCGCCCAAATTTAGCCAACAGGGCGGCATCGGACTCAATATCCACCTCCACAAGTCTGTGAGGATATTGAGATTGAAGCTCGGCCAAATCTGCTTTTACATCATCACAGAGTTTGCAATCTTTACGGGTGTAGAGGGTTATATTGAGCATAAAAGCTTCCTATTAAACAAAAAGACCCTAAAGGTTTCCGTCGTAATCCAACAGCATAAACAGCGGTGTTTTTCTGGCAAATTTACCTTCCGGTCCGCTGGAAAAACCGAGGGTTTACTATTATTGATAATATCCACTAACCTTGCAGGATAGGGTTCTGTATCACGTGGTTATATGCCGAAATCAACCCAGAAAAATTGACCTTGCTGGGCAATCAATTCAAAGAGTCCCGTAAAGAGCATGATGCCAACGACCACAAGCACCACACCCATTGCGATCTCAACATAACGCATGGCCTTGCTATATTTCTTCAAAATCGTGGTCACCCAGCCAATGCCAAGCGCGGCAACCAGGAAGGGAATCGCCAAACCGGCCGAATAAAATGTAAGCAGCTTTGCCCCGAGTGAGACAGAACCGCCGTTAATCGCAAGTGTGAGAATTGCGCCGAGCACAGGTCCCACACACGGAGACCAACCTGCAGAAAAGAACACGCCCATCAAGGCGGATGAGAGGTAACCCAATTTCGGATCCGGCGCCTGCTGTACGCGGGTATCATAGGCCAGGAACGGGATGTGAAAGAGGCCGATCATGTGCAGACCAAAGATGATCACCACAATGCCGCCGATCTTTGCCAGCCAGTAACGCAAGTCATAAAGCAGACCGCCTGCAAAGGAAGCCGCCACGCCAAGGGATATGAATACTATGCTAAAACCCAACACGAAAGCAAGACCGTGACTAAAAGTTAACCAGCGGTTGGACTGGTCGCCTGCACCTGCCGCACGACCGCCAAGATAGCCGATATAAGCTGGGACAAGCGAAAACACACATGGTGAAAGAAAAGAGGCCAATCCTGCCAGAAAAGCGAGCCAGATACTAATTTGAGAAATTTCCATTCAAAACCTCATGAGAATAGGCGATAGTTATTACTGTTGGAGGTAATGGTCACATTGCTGTTAGTTAAAATTACACCTTCAACTCTTTTACACTAACCTCTGTACCATGGTCGGGAAAGGTCAAACGTTGTTCAGATTGCATGACCGAGATGTAGGGCATCGTCCAGCGGAAGATCCATTTTGCATCTTCAGGTTTTACATTAATACAGCCGTGCGAGCGTCGCTCGCCAAAATCATTATGCCAAAACGCACCGTGAATGGCAACGCCTTCCCCGCTGATAAAGGTACACCACGGCACGGCAGGTGTGGAATACCCGGCTTGTTCGTTGCCCGCCGTCATATTCTTGGAGATGATCTTCCACCAAGCCGACATATCCCCGACCGGAGTAGCCAGCTCATCAGAGATCGCGCCAGTTAAAGGATCATATACCTGCCCGCTGGCTATACGACAAAAGAAAACCTCGTTGTTTCCTTCGAAACAGGACAGGGTCTGATAGGTCACATCGACAACTATCTTTTTCTCATTTGGGTCAATATCTGCACTGATCGGCGCAACATCTTCATCAGTGAGAACCTTGAGTCCGGCTCCATCAGCCCAAAACATTTCGCCGTATGGACCATATCCATAACCGTGTCCTTGATCGCCTTCGTTCCAGCGGTATTCCACAAAGCCGTCATTCTGGCGGATTTGATCAATCCATACCACCTGACCATAGTACAGGCGCGGAGGAAAATTATAAGTAATATGATCCAAGAGCCAGGGCGAGACGGCCACACCTTCGAGCGTCAGCTCAATATATGGCACGGTGACTTCCGCCCAAAAACCAGGCTGCCCTGCGGGCATTTCAGTGATCGGTATATTGGGTAAATTCCTTGCAGGTTGAACTCGTGAAGACCAGATATATCCCTGCGGAGTCTCAAGGTACCTCTGATTCGTCAAACCAATCACATTGCCGATCACCTCACGCTCCCACGGTATCAAGTGGTCGGCTGGCAGGGTGCCAATTGAAGTATTCAAAAGTGGATCATTGGTTGGACGGCTTCTAATATCTGTTTGATCCACAAGGCGGCCAATAATCTCACTGTTCGGAAATTGCGGCAAAGGTTTTGGAATATACAGCGCATCAAGTTCAAAGGATTTATATGGTTTAAATGCCATAGCACCCAAACCAAAGCCGGCTAATTTTAGAAAATCGCGTCTTGAAAGCGGTCTTTTCATCATGCACCTTTGTAAATAAATATGTCGACAAGGATACCTTCAAATAAAACGAGCGTCAACGGGCTTGTGAGAAAGGTTTAATCTTGCCCCTCGCCTACCCTCTCCCAGTGGGAGAGGAAAGATAGTCTTCCAGCGCACGCAAACAATTCGCGCTCAATTTATGCCCGACTTCATCCTCGCAATATGTCACCTGCGCGCCGGCCTGTTCCAATAACTCAATCGATTCACGGGCGCGTTCCGGGGGGACGATTTGGTCCTGTGTGCCATGCGCCACAAAAATATTTTTCCCAACGAGTGTTTTATTAGCAATGTACTCATCCAAACCAAACGGGACAAAGCCTGCCAGCACACCCATCTTGCGGACTCTGTGCGGATATAACATTCCAATTAAATTGACCATCGCCGCGCCCTGGCTGAAGCCCATTAAATCGAATTGCTGCGCATCCAACCCAACCGAGGCTGAGTACTCGTCAACCAGGCGGATCAGCGCCTCAGCAGAGGGTAAGAGCGTTTCGAGGCTGGGCATGCCAAAGACGTCGCCCTGAGCGCGTTGAAGCGGACGCCAGGAAAACCCGCCTGAACCAACGGAATGAGGCGCGCGCGGCGCGATCATCCAATAATCGGGTGAAAGTTTACCAGTGAAAACCCAGATGGAGTTTTCATCGCCTGTCCAACCGTGAATGAGCAGGAGCAGGCGCCGGTTTGCGGATTGTGATGGACGAATGCGTAATGTCCAATTGTCAAATGAAATTAGTTCTGTATTAATCGCGGTTTGCACGTTTTACGATCCAATCCAGCCCAAATAAGGCCAGGAAAATTAAAGAAATCGGGATAAGCGCTCCAAGCAGGCAAAGGAAACCCGAAACTGCCGCGCCGAACCCATAGATGGCCCAGATCAAACCAAGGCCGATCACAAATAACAAAACAAACGCGCCGATCAGAATGCGCGTGTTTGTATCTTTTAAATATTTGCGTAAATCACGGCTCATTAATTCGGTCCAAATAGTTTTTTAGCGAGGCGGCCCTGCCAGGAGACTACTTTTTTAAGCTGCGGCAACACTTCTTCAAGCGCGTCCTCGCCAAGCTGGGCCACCTCGGCAATCACGACTTTATCGAGCATGCTGATATGATGCACTTTCGGGCGGACGATGACCTCCGGTTTTTCAAGTTCGAGACGGTAATAGGACAGCGCGCGGGTGCTCACATCCACTGAGCGTAAAAATATATCGAGAGACTGGGCGAGGGAAATTCGCGCAAGCCGTTCAGCAATGGAGCGTGGAATGATGCCTGGAATGGGAATTTTGTAGGTTCGCAGAGGTTTGTCCATTGGGTCATTGAGTACCACCGCGAGCACAGGCAGACCCGGCGACAAGATGCGCGCCACAGAAACAGGGACGGGATTCAACACGCCGCCATCCACCAACTCCCAGCCATTCCATTGACTCGGGGGAAAAATTCCCGGCAGGGCAATCGTTGCAAGGACTGCATCTTTCAGACGCCCTTTGGAGAGACTCACTTCAGTTCCGCTCTTTACATCCACGGCAGTGACCGCGCATGGGATACGCAAGTCGGCGAATGTTTTTTCGCCTAATATTTTATCCATCAGCCTGCGGACACCGGCAAACCCAAGCAGTGAGGGACCATCACCATCAGCATGTCCATAGAGTTGCCTCTGGTCGACTGACTCAAAGATGGATTGAATCTCCTGCGGCGAATGACCCACCGCATATAAAATGCCCACAAAACCTCCATAGCTTGTGCCTGCAATGGAGCGGATTTTGTATCCTTCTTTTTCAAGACGGCGCAGTACGCCAATATGAGCATTTCCCTTGGCTCCACCGCCGCCCAATGCTAACGAAATATCCATTTTGATTTATGAAACCTTTCTTTGTACCCTTTCATTAGACAGTGTGAGTGAAAAGGATTATACCTTTTCAAAAATTTACATTAATTAGGATCGCGGATCAACCAGACTGCCACACCTGCACCTACAAATGCTGCGATAATCAAGAGAACAATCAAAAATTGCGATGAGAGCGGCTTTGAATCCGGTCCTGAAATCCTGGCCACCACGGGTGTGGGAGTTGGGTAGAGTTCCAGCGGAAAAGACATGGCAGCAATTGTGGAGGTAGGAATTGCCGTTGCTGTAAACTCAGGCAAGGGAGTCAATGTGGGCACCAACGGAGCCTCCTGTGTGGCGCCTTTTTGCACCAGCAACTCCTGCCCTTGATATACGACCAGATCTTCACCGAGGTTGTTCAAGGCCTGAATGTTTTTGATGGTTGTGCCATAAGTAATGGCAATGCTCCACAAGGTTTGCCCATATTGCACTTTATGGAAGACATCTCCATCCGGGCGGGCAGTGCTCATCCCGACAGGCACCATATATTGGCTGACGCCTGCCGCTTCCCCGGATCCGCCAGGGGCGCTGCCGAGAATGGCAGAGGCGCTACTCTGCATTTGGCCACTGCCAGTTACGGCGGCTGTATCCACTGCATAGTAATAGCCATTCGATCCCTGCGAAATTCCTGCACCGATATGAGTAAAATTTTGTGAAAGCATGGTATTCATATGTTGAGCATCCTGCCAGGCAGGAGGGACGCTGTCCCACGTGAGTGCCCCATAGGTGCTCAATATATTTTCCGCGCGAAAACCACCGAGGGAAAGGTCGCCTGAAAGCGGGAAGCCAAGTGTAAGCAATTGCTGGGTGTAACTGAGTCCGCCCGGTCGGGAATGTGTCACCTGCCCGGTTGCGGCCATGTAATCGGCTTGAGATTGCGCAGTCTGCATCAGAATGGAGTGTACAGCCAGGGGAGGCAGCCCGTACGCAAGGCGCAGTCCGTTTACTGCCTCAATGAGTTGGCCGGGGGTGGTGATCTGGCTTTGGGCTGCGGAGCGTGCAGAAACTTCCTTTGCAGGCGACAGGCATAAGACCAGCAAAAGAAACGGGGAGAAAAGCAAGGGTAGGGTCAGCTTTCGCACGGACAAATTCACTTTTAGAAAATGTTCCTATTCGGAAACAACGAAGGAAAGGACCAGGGTTGCCCCAAACATATTTCCGTTCGCATCAACCATGCGCCAATAGCTGGTGTACGTGCCTGGTTTTTTAGGCGCGTTAAACTGGATTGAAACCTCAGCCCAATCCCAAACAGTGACCTGTTTTTGGATGTAATCACCCGAGGCTTTCAGGTCATCCCCGGAGAGAAATACCAGCCTGTATTGAAAAGTCCAAATACATGAACCTGTATTCTGCACTTTCCAGGTTTTCGTAACTTCTTCATTCCTTTGCAGGACAGAACCAGCAGGTATATTCACATCGCGGATAAAGGCAAGATTATTACAGCCATAACCAAGGGCGCCTGGATTAACTGTGGCCGTTGGCAGGGTGCCTGTGACGGTTGGAACTGCCGGCGTAAACGTACCCAGCGTCGGAGTGAAATAAACATATGTTGGCGAGGAAGGTGGTAGAGTAACAGACGGAAGCGGCGTGAATGTTGGCAATAAAGTAGGTGTTGAAGCAGGTGTTGAAGCAGGTGTGGCTGTCTCCGCTGTGTAGATGGCTGTCTGTGTATCAAAATAGGAATACACCATCGTGCCAACCGCGGCGGTTAACAATGTATCCACATCTGACTGGGTAGTTGCAATATTACTTCCACAGGCCGTGATAAAAATGGCAATCAACAACAGGGTGAATATATTTTTAAAAGCAGGTTTCATTCAAGACCTCCGATACTACTATCATACTTGAAAATTCAGTATATAAATCAATGGGAAATTTAAAGGGGGTCCGGGGAAAATCAGGTTATTAATTGTTTCAATGCATTCAGCAAGGCATCCATGTCGTGCCTTGAGTTATATCCCTGGACGGACAGGCGAATTAATTTATTTCCGTGCCAGTCGATCAATGGGATTTCGATACGGTATTCATCGTAAAGTCTTTTCTTGAATTCGATGATGTCCACCTGAGCGGGGAGCGGAGACACTGCCATTTGGGCGAACCAGCTATCGGCGCAGGAATGAAGCGCAGTCAAGCCTGTTAATGCGTTGATCCTGTCCCAGGTCTCACATGCCAATCGATGACAGGCGCTGCGCACTTTAACCCAATCATGCTGCTCTTGAAATTCAATCGCCGCCGGGACAGATAAAAACGCGGCAAGATCGCGCGTGCCCCACCACTCATGCTGGTCAATGAAAGCGGAACCGCTCGGAGTTTCGGATTCATATCCCCATGAAACGACCAGCGGCTTGAGCAAATATTGAACTTCAGGGCGCGCATATAAAAATCCCGCGCCTTTTGGCGCACACAGCCATTTATAGTGATATGCGTAAACAACACGGTCGCTACACACTTGGAGCCAGGTTTATCATTGGTCATGCCGTAATACAAGCGAAATTAAGCAACAACCTGAGGCAAAAGCACCCTTAATGCATTCATCAAAGCATCAATATCTTCCTGAGAATTGTACCCCTGCACCGAAATGCGGACAAACTGTTTGTCCTGCCATTGGATCAGGGGTACTTCTATTTTGTATTCATCATACAAACGACTTTTAAGCATGGCAAGATTAGACAAAGGAAGTGGCGCAATGCCCATTTGACTGTAAAAAACTGAATCGAGGGGATACATCGGAGGCATATCCGTCAGGTCACAAATTCTCTCAATTCCCCGACGCAGCAGGTTATGACATTCCCTTCGCACCTCATCCCAATTGTGTTCCCGCATAAATTTGATGGCATCTGGGACAGTGAGAGCCGCAGTCGGATCTTTGGTTCCTGTCCATTGCAGAAGATCGATAAAACGGGAACCTGTAGTCGTCTCCGGGGTCGGGTTGTATCCCCAACTTACAACCAGTGGATCAATAAGATATTGCAGTTCCCGCCTAATATATAGAAATGCTGAGCCTTTTACATTAAGCATCCATTTATGACAATTTCCAAAAACCATATCTGCGTCCAGCGCTTGAAGATCAACGGGGATTTGCCCCGGTGTATGCGCTGCATCTATGATGGTAATTATTCCTGCCTGCCTTGCACGTTGGCAGATCTGCTCCACCGGAAAACGCAACGCAGTAGGAGAGGTAATATGGCTTAGGTAAACCACTTTCGTCCCCGGGGTGACACCCAGCCAGAACTGGTTAATGATTTCTTCTTCGGAATGAACTGGCAAGGGAATGGGCTGATGGATATATTTTGCGCCTGTTTTACTACAAACAAAACCCCAAGTGTAATCGCAGGCGCCATATTCGTGGTCAGTAGTCAAGATTTCGTCGCCGGGCTTCAGTTGAAGGGAATGAGAAATAATGTTTACGCCATGTGTGGCGTTGGGAATGTAGACCAAGTCGTCGGCATCGGCGTTGAGATATTCTCCCAACGCTTGGCGCGACACACGCAATAGCTCATCCAGTTCTCGTCCGAGAAATAATACCGGCTGGCGTTCCAGACGCAGCTGCCAGTTCTGGTAGGCCTCAAAAACGGGCTTGGGCGATGCGCCAAATGAACCATGATTTAAAAAAACAACATTTGGATTCAAGAGAAAGTATTCTTTTAGGAATGACATGAAGCTATTATAAGATATGGCATTGAGGCCGGCTGAGTTGTTTTATGATTTAAAAACTGCGACAAGTTTGATCTGACTTGTAATATGCATAATATTCACAAGTCCGTCACAATTACCACTTTGAGATTTCACCAAATCTCGTGTTACTCCTGTCGAAACCGAATTCCTAGGATTAGAACCTTGTAAATACAGAAACGGATAGACCCCATCAAATCTCCCCGACACAAATTGGGAAAATTTTTCATTCTCCGATGATCTTTACGAGAACACGCTTACGACGCCGTCCGTCGAATTCACCATAGAAAATTTGCTCCCAGGGACCAAAGTCAAGTTTACCTTCTGTCACGGCAACGACCATCTCACGACCCATAACTTGACGTTTGAGATGAGCGTCAGCATTATCTTCACCCGTTTGGTTGTGCAAATACTGATTTGTTGGTTCGTGGGGAGCAAGCTTTTCCAACCAGTGTTCGTAGTCCTAGTGCAGGCCTGATTCGTCGTCGTTGATGAAAACAGAAGCGGTTATATGCATGGCGGAAATCAGAGTAAGCCCTTCCATAATTCCACTCTCTTGAAGGCAGGACTCTACTTGCGGAGTAATGTTTACAAAACCACGTCGGGTGGGGAGGTTGAACCAAAATTCTTTGCGGTAGGATTTCATGTCTTCTCTCTTGAGTAAAAATGTAAATGATAAACGGCCTGATAATTTGGAGAATTAGTTTATGCGTATAGCATTACTTCCTATCTGCTCTTTTGTTGTTCCTTGTTTGGAGATCAATTCACTCCTCCTTTGATTATATTTCATCTTGGTTGAATACATTCGAGGAATTAGATTGGAAATTATCAATTCTCAGCCATGAATCCTTGGGGCAGGGATACACACAATCGGACATATTTCTCGTGCTATATAAGGAAAAAAAAGGATGATTTTCAGGGCTTTTCTTAAAGAAAACACTCCACGTACGCCTTATAGGAATTGCATCACGGTAAATGTTGCTTTGGGAAGTAACGTTGCATCAATGAGCTGGCACACGTCTGAGGCGATTCGCGCAGACGCGGAACGATTGATCGCCAAACTGACTTCCGAGGCGCACCTGACAACTCACTGGCTCACCAAAACTGAAATGACGCTGCCGGTCAACGACGAGACTTTACGCATGGCTCGCAATCTGAAATCGTCAGCCTAACGACCAGCGACGATTTACTATAGTTTTACCGCCCACGCCCATGTAGGCCGTTGGATTACCACCAGACTGCATGGGCGTGGGCGGACTCTTGCAGCTTGGCAGAAGAAAGCGAAAGCATGATCGTTTTGCGTCGCGTTGTTCCCTTGAAGTGTGCGTACCATTGGCATACTGTCTATATTTAGCCATGACTTCTTGAAGTATGCGCGGTTATCTGTTTTCGCTTTTTGTTTCGGCTTGCCAATAGCGAATTCTCATTTTATACAGGTACTTTCGCCGTTCATTTACGCTCATTTGTCTTGTTTCAGACATCGTTTCTTCGGTAACATTTTAGTTGATAGAACGCGATTGTGTATGGTTACTTATACCCGTATACATGATATATGCCACGCTGGGAAAATTATCATACAGCTTTGAAGAAAAAAAATATGCCATTCAGGACCGAAAAAATAGAAGGGCCAAAATGGCCGCCCAGATTGCCAACCGAAAGATCATGGCCGCGAGGCTTTGCCGGGCGACAACGTCGCGGAAAATAGTCAACAGGAGCACCAGCACAATTACGTGGATTCCGAATGTTGCGATGGATATTGCCAATGTGTAGCGATGGTTAATCCAGAGCAGAATGGCGGGGATGAGAGTTAATATTCCCATCACAAAGTTGTATACAGGAAGCCAGGGGAGGACTGAGTAACCGGGGTTCCACCCGCGCATGGCTTTTCCGCCTGCGACAATGGACATAATTCCGATGACGAACGCGAGGAAGGAAGGTAATTTGACCAGGATTATGTTCATGCTTCGCTCCTTTTCGTGACAGCCTGTTTGAGAATTTTCAGAAACTCATCCAGCGGAACGCGATGGATGCGCGCCGCCCATTCCACGGTCAGCGCTTTGGCGAGGACCATCCGCAAGGAGTATTTCCCCACACGTTTGACGCCAAAAACTTCCATTACATCAGCGATGTCGCCGTATTCTTCAAGGATGGCGGATACGCGTGTGTCTTTTGTGATTTCCATTTTGGATGCTCCCGCGGCAGGCTGTTGCCTCACAACCTGCCGCGTCATTCCTGCCCTGTTACTTGCCTGCCAGTTTCTTGCGGGCTTCCACACCTTTGAGCGGATAGCCCAGCGCGGCGCCGATCAGGCAGAAGTCGAACACGCCGCCCGAGAGGGGAACCAGCCCCACGATGGACATGACCGTGCCGACCGTCCCCTGCACAACGAACATTCCGAGGCTGATGATGACGAGTCCCAGCACGACGCGAACGCCGCGTCCCATTCCACTGGTCATGAATTTTACGAATTGCATTTTATTCTCCTTTGTTTATCTTGTATCTGATTGTTGGCAACAAGCATAATGGACAAGCGTCTTATTGACGCTGACTTAAGTCGGCTTTTGTCACAGGCTTTCGCTTTTGCTAAAACGCGAGCGCCAGAACGATCAACGTAACAGACGCGCCCACGATACCGCCAGCCCACACCTGCGCCCAATTGTGCCGCTTGCGGTAGACGCGCGCCCAGCCGATGAGGGGCAGCGCCAGGAAAGCCAACGCCCAAACGGGACAAAACATCCAGGTCAGGAAAGCCGCGAAGCCTGCCACACCGCCCGCGTGCAGGCTGATCTTCCAGAAGGAGGAGATGGTCATCATCATGACGCCCAACGCCACGTAGATCAGCAACAATGTTGAAAGTGACGCGGGGGCATTCAGCGCCCGCAGGAGAAAGAATCCCAGCAGGTTGCCGACCAGGTTAATAGCGATGAAGGGGGCGCGCTCCTCACGGCGCGGCAGGTCGAAGCCGCTGACCCAGCCAAATTTGCGTCCAAGGGCGATGTACGTTAATGGAACGCCGTCCGCGAAGAGGAGGGCAAGCGCGGTCCAGCCCAGGGCAGGTAGAAATTCAGCAACTTCAGACCAGGCCGCGCCGAGGAATATCGGGACAGCCAGCACGGAACTATCCAGCAGGATGGAAAGCCAGCGCGACAACCTGTCTTTCCATCCTGTCAGGGATTGAGATTGCGCTTCATTCATAACGCAATGCCTCAATCGGTCTCAGACTCGCGGCGTGGTTGGCGGGGTAAATGCCGAAGAACAAGCCCACAACCACCGAGAAACTCACCGCCAATATGATCGATTGCGAGGTGACGATGGCGCTGGTCACACCTGAGGCGTTTACCAGCATGGCAATGCCCACGCCCAGCGCAATGCCGATGGCGCCGCCCGCCAAACTCAAGATGATCGCCTCCAGCAGGAACTGGGTCAGGATATCCACTTTACGCGCGCCCATGGCTTTTCGCAGACCGATCTCGCGCGTGCGTTCCGTCACCGAGACCAGCATGATGTTCATGATGCCGATCCCGCCGACAAGCAGACTGATGGCGGCAATCGCGCCCAAAAAGACAACCAGAATATTGGTGACCTGCGTGAGGGTTGCCAACAAATCAGCCTGGCTGACAACGCTGGAGTCGCCTTCTTCGTCCGCGTTAAAACCGTGCCGTCGCAGAAGTAGCGCATTGATCTGGTCGGTAATCTCATCCACGCGCTCTTCATTTCCAACTACCACGTTCACCGATGTAACAATGGACTCTCCCTGCGCGTTACGACCGTCGAAGATTTTGGTCTGCGCGGTGGTGATGGGGACGAGGATGGCATTGTCCGGGTCGCTGAAGCGCGAGCCGCCCTGGGGTGACAGGATCCCCACCACGGTCAGAGAGATGCGTCCGCCCTCGGCGCCGGGAATCGAGATTTTAATTTTTTGTCCGATCGGATCGAATCCGCCAAACAAGTCGCGCGCCGCGTCGCTTCCCAACACGGCCACGGTCCCCCGTCCGCTCACATCGCTTTCGCTGATGAAACGGCCGCGGGCAATTTCCAATCCAAAGGCTGAAAGATATTCGGTGTTGACGCCGGTGACTTTGGTGTTGATGTTGGCAGAACCGAAAATCACCTGCGTTTGCATGGTGAACTCCGGGGCAACGATGGCAGCATCCGGTACGTTGCGCGGGTCGGCGATGGCTTTCGCGTCAGCGTACGTCAGGCTGGCGGCGCTTCCGCTGGGGCTTTGCACCCCGCCGAATTGATACGCGCCCGGCGCGACGAAGAGCAGGTTGGACCCGGCCCCGGAAATCGAACCGGTAATGCTGGCCTGCACGCCCTGTCCGATGGAAAGCAAGGCAATGACGGCCGCCACGCCGATGATGACTCCCAGCATGGTCAGCCCGGCGCGCAACTTGTTGGCGTTCAAGCCATTCCACGCCGTAATTAGACTTTCAAGCCAGTCCATTATGCGACTCCTTGTGGTTGGCTGGGCGTTACAGAGGCGGTCTGTGATTCTGCAACAAGCCCATCCTGCATGTAGATGGTGCGCTGTGCCTGCGATGCAACCCTGGGGTCGTGGGTGACCATTACCACAGTCAGCCCCTGTTCGCGGTGCAGGCGGTGGAAGATTTCCATCACCTCCGCGCCGGATTTGGAATCCAGGTTGCCCGTCGGTTCGTCGGCCAGTAAAATGGACGGTTGTTGCGCCAGGGCGCGGGCAATCGCCGTGCGCTGTTGCTGTCCGCCGGAGAGTTCAGTGGGAAGATGACGCATGCGATCTCCCAGTCCAACCATCCCCAGCATTTCGCGGGCGCGTTTGGCGCGTTCCCCGCGCGGCAGGCGTTTCTCGCCGCGTTGGTATTGCAGAGGCAACATTACTTGTTGGAGCGCATCCACGCGCGACAACAGGTTAAAACTTTGAAAGACAAATCCGATCTCGCGGTTGCGGACGGAGGCGAGTTGACTATCGTCCATGCCGCTCACTTCGACGCCGTTCAGCCAGTACGCGCCGGAGGTCGGAGAATCCAGACAGCCGATAATGTGCATCAACGTGGATTTACCCGAGCCGGATGGGCCGGTAATCGCCACCCATTCGCCCCTGGCAATCTCAAGTGAAACGCCGTCCAGCGCGCGAACTTCCGCATCGCCCATCCCGTACACTTTGGTCATGTTTTGAATGGAGATCATCTCATTGCCCTCCGCCAAACATCGGACTGCTCATCACCTCGGAATCCTGGACAGGGTTGGCATAGACCGTCACAACATCCCCTTCGTTGAGGCCGCTCAGGATTTCCACCTGGGTATCGGTGATCAATCCCAACGTCACCGCCACGCGCTCCGCTTCGCGCCCGGAAGCGGTCACCCGCGTCACGTACGCCTGACCGCCTTCGGTCTCGACGGCGCGGAAGGGGACAAACAGGGTATTCTCCCGTTTTTCAATCGTAACAATTATGTTGACGGTCATTCCGGGGCGGATCGAAAGGTCGGTGGGATCCAGGCGGACAGTCACAGGATAGAGCACTACGCCGGATTGCACATCTGCCGAAGATGAAATTTCGATTATTTCGCCGCTCAATTCCGCGCCGGGGAAAGCGTCCACTGTGACGGGAACCGGGGTGCGCATCGCGATACGCGCCACATCGGTCTCGTCCACGTTGACCTCGACATCCAGACTCGAGAGATCGCTCAGGGTCAAGACTGTCTGGCTGTTCCCTGCCATTTCACCGGACTCAACCAACAATGCCGTGACAACGCCGCTGAAAGGAGCGACCAGTGTGGCCTGCTCCAGCCGCCATTCCGCTTGTTGCAGGGAAATTTGCTCCTGTTCCAGTTTGGCTTTGACTCTTTTTACCTGATCAGACTCTTCCCAGTAATCATCCCTTGCATCTGAAAGATCATACTCCGCGATGGATACTGAGAGGCGCGCCTGTTCCACCTGCCACTCCAGATCTTTTGTGTCCAGGCGCAAGAGAGCCTGCCCTGCCTCCACCCGCTCTCCCTCGGTTACGAGAGTTTCTGTCACCCGGCCGCCGGAGGAAAACGCCAATCCGATCTCAACGCGCGGCACAATACTACCGGAGACATCCACTGTCACAGACAGGTCTCCGCGTTGAACGACCGCGGTCTCGGTCGCTTCTGCCGCCGCTCTTTTGGCGGAAATTTGCTGATAAGCTATAAAGCCAAGCGCGGCGATGATGATCACCACAGAAAGGGTCAAAACTGATTTTTTGTTCATGAGATTTTTTCCTATGTATTATTTTTTTTGCATCTGGATGGGAAACGGGATGGTCACTTCTTCAGATACGTTTCAGGGGATTTGGCGAACGCGCGCTGGCAGGACGGCGCGCAGAAGTAATAGGCGCGGGCTTCGTGAACATGTTGCAGGGACGTTTTGGGATCCACCTTCATGTCGCAGACCGGGTCGGTTTCCATCTGCGCGGCCGCGCCCTGTTGCACGAGACGCACGAGGGCAAACATCGAAACGAGGTAGATGGCGCCGATCAAAACATTGGTGACGGTGATCGCCCAGCCGTTGTAAAGGTATTGCAGCATCACGCCGAGCATGGCGCCCATCATGCCGCCCATCGCGCCGCCCATGCCGCCGTCCATCATGCCCATCAAGCCGCCGACGCGCCCGAAGAGGATCCCGAAAGCGAGGCCGACGATCACGCCCACCAGGTTGCTGACGAACATATCGGTCGCCGCACCGATGAAATAACCGACCGCGATGCCCGTCATCATGCCCTGCGTCATGCCGATCATCATGCCGAGCATTTCGGTCACGCTCGACTTGTAACGCGCGAGAACCATCCCCACGCCCGCGCTGACCAGCATGACGACAATGCTCGCGATGATTGCAGTTGTAAGATTTAACATTTTTTCTCCTGTTGCAAGCGAATTACCATGCCACCATGAAATCAAATCGGACGGTGGTCGTTTGTCCCGCGCGCTCGACGCCGACGATCACGCGCCAGGGTCCGGGCATGAGGAAATGGACTTCAGCGCTATAACGTCCATCCCCCAATGATGAAGCGGCGGTTACATTCCGGCCGTGACTCATATTGGTCATGTCAATGTCGAAGGAAATCGTTACATCGGTGATCGGCTGACCATTGGAATCAGTGACGAGCGCTTCGAGAGTGTTATCGCCACGGACGGGAGGATTGGGATCGCTGAAGATCCACACCAGCAGGTCGCCGCTTTGTTTCCCGCCCAACGCAGGGACTTGATGCGCGGCAGATTCCTGCGCGCTTGAATCAGCGGAGGCGAAGGTTGGGATGGGCGTCGGCTGTTCCACCGACGGAGCCGACATCATGCCGCACGAGGCGAGCAGTAATGACATGAGCGTCAAAATCAGTTTGTTGGTCATTGTAATTTTCCTTATGGCGTTCATTCTTCCAAACTCACAGCCTGAGATTCCTCTACTTTTTGCAACCCGGAACGCAGGCTTCTCCACAGCGAGATCAAAATCGGGAGGCCGGAGACGATCCAGAATCCATACGCCAGCGCGCGCGAGACCGGCTCGACATTCGGGAAGAACAGACTGACCCAGAATAGAATCCCTCCGAGATGCACGGTGACGAGGCTCAACCGCGTCCCGCCCAAACGCGCGGGCTTGTTTGGCTCGAAGAAGCGTGTGAACAGATAGGGAACCAGGGCATAGCCAAATTGCAGGATCCAGCCAAAGATCAGGATCGGCCCGCCACTGCCGGAGATTTCCTGCACGGGGAAATCGGTTGCGCTGGCGACGATCAGCGGCGCGACCACGACCGGGATGAAGAACCAGACATAGGATGTGAGTAAATGTAACATGCCGGGCGTCCAGGCGCGGCGGTCACCAAGCAATGGTTTGATCACAATGACAAGCAAAAGTATGCTTCCGAGTGTGTGCAGGATCAAACCAACGACGGTAAATATACTGACGTTCAGCCACGGCCCGGAGATCAACCCCAATGCGCCCAGCGCCATTGACCAATAGATCCACGGAATACTACGCGGCCAGGCCAACGGACGATTTGCGAACGAGGGGTACAAGTCCACCAGTAGCCCAGCCAGGATGATTGCGGCGAAGCCCCACAGGTTGGTATGGACGTGGACTTCGATGGGGGAAGCGATGTGTAAGACTTCGCTCCATCCCAGCCAAAGCCCTGTGCCGACCAAACCTCCAAGTATCAGGTAACTCAGCCCAGTGATGTAGAACTTGCGTCCTTCGATGCCAGCATTTTTTGAGGAGTCTTGCGCGAGGCGCAGGTCAATCAGTTGCTTGATGAGCAGGACGGTGGCGATGCCCACCAGCGTCCCTCCGGTGACGATGAGCGTGCGCGTGATGGTCGGAATGCCGATCAACAAAAGCACGAGTCCCGCGTTCAGGCTCAACCAGATGTCCCAGCGCATCGCAGAGCGGGGGCGCGGTAGTTTGCGAATTGATGCCACGAGTATTGGAGCAAGTCCAAATATAATTTCAGTTAACGCGCCGAGCGTAACCAGATGCACTCTCAGCCATTTCAAGCTTCCAAATAATGGAATGATCTCCAATCCCGTCAGGATCGAAGCCAATGCGGCCAACGCGACCAGGGACAGGTACAGCAGGGACATAAGCAAGTATGGATGAGGCATGTCAGCCTCCTTGTTTCTTCGCGATGGCCTGATTCAAAATCGCAAGAAATTCTTCCAGTGGAACGCGATGGATGCGCGCCGCCCATTCCACTGTGAGCGCTTTGGCGAGAAACATCCGCAAGGAGTATTTCCCCACCCGTTTGACGCCGAAGATTTCCATCACGTCGGCGATGTCGCCGTATTCTTCGAGGATGGCGGAGATGCGCGTGTCTTTTGTAATTTCCATTTCAGAAATTCTCCAACGGCAGGTTGCGAGTGTGACTTGCCGCTTTTTGAGTTCTTTACTTGCCCGCCAGTTTTTTGCGAGCATCCACACCTTTGAGCGGATAGCCCATTGCGGCGCCGATCAGGCAGAAGTCGAACACGCCGCCAGAGAGGGGAACGAGTCCCACGACCGCCATGATCGTGCCGACCGTTCCCTGCACGACGAACAGCCCCAAGCTCATGATCACGAGCCCCAGCACGACGCGCACGGCGCGACCCGCATTACTGGTCATAAATTCTACGAATTGCATTTTGTTCTCCTTTGATTGAAATTTCAATTTGATGTGAAAGAAT
>CAZEGE010000022.1:22079-36996 GCA_964511765.1 uncultured Anaerolinea sp. | reverse complement strand
ACTCCCCTACCAAAATTTACAGGAAACCTACTCGGACCGCATTACCACAAGCACATCGCTTTCCAGCCTCCTACAGTTACTTAATGACGAAGTCTTTCCAAGCTTGCTTGTTCGACAATTTGCCTTTATGCAAGTTTCCAATGGAAATCTAAAAGCGATGCTCGCCAGAAACATCAATCCTGAACAATTGCCTGACGAAAGCGACATGAATGAACTGGCTTCACAGGTTGGGAAGTATATTCCAAACATTTCTCCAGATAGCGGCTGGATGCGCCTCGTTCTCCCGCTCAAAGTGGGTGACAGTTTCATCGGATTTTGGCTGCTCGGACGCCGCGACCCGGACGACCTGTATCCCCAGGCGGAAATCCCGATCCTGCAATCCCTGGCAAACCAAACCGCAATCGCCTTGAGCAATATCCTGCACGCCGAACAATTGAGGAAAATGTATCAATCCGATATCGAGCGATACGAGAAAGAACGCATGCGCCTCGCACTGGAACTGCACGACAGCATCCTTAATGAACTTGCGGTCCTTCGCACAAACCTTGACGAAACCAACCTCTCGCCGAAATTCCAAACTTCCTACGAAGAACTAACTCGTCGTCTGCGCGAAATCGTCAGCGAGCTGCGTCCGTCCATGCTCATGTACGGTCTCAAACCTGCCATCGAAGAGCTTGCAGATAACCTGATGGAGCGAAGCGGCGACAAAATAAAGATCAAAGTAGACATACAGGCAAGCGAGGAACGAGTCCCACAAAACATTGAACAACATTTGTTCCGCATCACACAGGAAGCCTGTGAAAATGCCCTGCGCCATGCCCAGGCCAATAACATCGCCATTTCTGGCACACTGACTCATCAAAGGATAAGCATGATCATTGAAGACGATGGCACAGGCTTTGATACACCACAAGACCTGAGCAGCTTGATCATCAACCAGCACTTTGGCCTTGCAGGCATGGTTGAACGCACCTACTTAATTGGCGCAGAGATCAACATTCAATCCAGGTTAAATACAGGCACCAAAATCCACATCACATGGGCAGACTATACTGAAAAAAGTTAATCCGCTAAATTGTTAAGGTGCAAATCCTGCAAGTGATCGCAGTTTATATTCAACCCGCAGGAAAATCCATCTGCAATCACTTGAATTTCATAAGCATTACTTGAATCCGAGGATCAGGCTGTGACTAATTTGGATTTCGGAAAACAACTTCGTATCTTTCGGCGGCAGTGCGAAAACCCGCATACTGGAAAACCACTCACCCAGGAACAACTTGGGAATTTCTTGTATGAAGAAATGGGAATTCATTACACAGGCGCGGCGATCAGCGACTGGGAGCGAAACCAAAGTAGGATCAATGTCAATGACCGGCCTCTCTTAATCAACCTGATAAACTTATTGAAAAGATATGGCGGAATAAAGACTTTAGCAGATGCAAACCTCCTGCTTGAAACTGGAAACTATCGCGCCCTCAACGCCAGTGAAAGAGGTCAAATCTTTTCAGAAGAATTACATGAGACCAATCTCCAACCTCGAACAATCAATTCAAAGGAACAGGTACCAGGTATTAAGTCTCTATATAGCAATATCTTTTTCAGTTTCCCCGAGGAATTTCAAAACATATTGGATAAGGCAAATGAAGGCCCGCCGCCTGCCTGGCCCCGTATCGCTGTCTCGCTAATAAACAGAGTAATAGACCAATGGTCTGGCTTTCATGTGTTGAGAATATTAGCCTGGTTTTGGATCTGGCTGATAACCTGCCTGCTGATTGCCCCGTCCCTGCAATGGCCTTTTACCTCACAAGCCAACGCCCTGCAGGCCATGGTTTTGTACGCGGTGGGAACCATTATTCTGCCATTTTTCATCAGCGCCGTGATCGCTGTAAAGAAGAACGCCTTTTGGCAGAAACAGGAAATCCCCAGCAGTTTGATGATCCGCATCTATACGTACCAGGGAGCATCCATCGGTTTCCATCTTGGATATTTTGCTGTTTTTGCGCTTTCATTGACACAATATTATTTTCAACTCCAACCCGTTGTTTGGATTGAATTCATTAAAATGGCCCTCCCCATTGTTGTTGGTTATACTGGAGCTCAACTTGTCCCCTACAATCTTTGGCGCGCGTATGGACGTCTGCACTTAAAAGATGGGGGCATCTTTTTCATCTTCGCCATTCTTGGGCCAGTATGGGCGTGGTTCTTTTTGGAATTTTATGAAATCCTCATCACTCGAAAGCTTGGCATAATTATCATATTGATATCAATCACAATGCTCACAGGCGCGATGGCATTGGGATACCGTCGAAAAAAGAATACAGTCATTCCCGTTCTTTGGTGGATGATTTTTTATGGTTTGATCCTGATCTGTCAAATCGCATCGCGTCTCATTCAGTAAGATCAACCGAAACGGGACTGTATGATAACCCCGCATCCGCAGAAGGGTCGGAATACGACAAGTCACTATTGGCTTTACCGCGTAACAAAACACCGCTGCCCGACAAAGACAGGGAGACGGGACAGCGGTATATAGCGATGGGCGAGGCATATAACGCGGGTGAAGGCTTCGAGGTTTTAATTGCACGTTAAGGTGTGGCCACAGATATGATCTTGAATCATCTGGCGCGTTTCATTTCGACAGGTAATCCGTTGCGCATGGCGGAAGATCTGACATCACTTTCAAAGATGACGTCTGACCAACAGCAGAAAGTTTTTCGTGTGTTCGATGAATTCGGGTCAGACGTGTTGAAACCTGTGCAAGAAGATGTAAAAAAATACACGCCGAGTCTTGCTCAGCGTGCATCCCCATTTCGTATCTGTATTCCCCTCACGACCAAAGATACGCCTGTAAACCAATCAATTATTTGGTAACCATGCCGATAAATACGGGTACGATGGACGGATCAAAGTGTTGACCGGATTGCTCGAGAATGTAATCAAGCGCTTCCCGCTGTGACCAGGCGCGGCGATAAGGGCGGTCTGAGGTCAGGGCGTCGTAGACATCCACAATGGCGAAGAGACGCGCTGCCAGAGGTATTTCTTCGCCTGCGAGGTGATCCGGATAACCCGTCCCATTCCATTTTTCGTGATGTGAACGAGGGATATCCAGCGCAGGCACAAGATAATCAATGGGGGCAAGGAGCTCCATGGCAATCAGGGGATGGCGGCGCATGATAATCCATTCTTCATCGCTTAACGGTCCGGGTTTGTGCAGGATGTCATCCGGAATGGCGACTTTGCCAATATCGTGCAGCATGGCTCCGCGACAAATATGTGCAAGTTCGGATTGCTTGATCCCCATTTGACTTGCCAATTTGAATGTCATCGCAGTGACACGGCGGGAGTGCCCCTCGGTTTCCTTATCGCGCAGGTCAAGCGCATGCGACCAGCCTTCAATCGTTTTATCGTATGCCAGGGTCAGCTCGGCGTTGGATAATTGAAGTTTTTTAAAGAGCATGGAATTGTCTATGGCAATGGCAGCCTGGCCGGCCAGCATCTCCATGTAATTCAGCCAATCCGCATCACCGTCGAGCAACGCGCGATGAAATATTTCAAGAACGCCTACCACCTCACCCTTTGCGATCAAGGGAAGGGCATAATATGCGACAAATTTTTCCTCAGCCCAAAAAGGGGATCTCAGGAAGGCCGTCTGGCGGGATTTCAAATAAGGGATGTGAAAAACTTTCCGCTCCAATACCGCTTTTCCGGCATATTCCTCGCCAACCCGCAAACGAGTATGTTGCAATGCCGAGGTTTTAAACCCCGTCCCCGCGGCAAACTCAAGTAGCTGGGTATGCGGGTCAAATAATAAAATATCGGCGGCGTCAATATTCAACTGCCCCCGGACGTGATCCAGAATCACCGACAAGGTTGGGGTTAGATCCAAATCCGAGGAGATGGCCAGGTCAATGGATCGCAGGGCGGCCAGTTGATCGAACTGGCGTTTAATTTTAATTTCCGATACTTTATACTTGGTAATATCCCGCACAAGCATTGTGCACTGCCCATTTGAAAGCAACACCAGGCGCGATTCATACCAGCATTTACCGGCCGGAGTGTGGAGAAAATACTCCACAGAACTGACCTTGCTTCCAGCTTGAAGCTTGTTTAAACCATCTTCGATCTTACTGCCTACTTCTGGAGGCAGGATATCCTGGATTTTTCGCCGCAAAAATTTTTCTGGGGATGAGTACAGGTGTGACGTATCACCGGCTTTGTAATCCAGAATGGTTCCATCGATATCCAAAACGAACAATAGATCATTAAAAACATGAAATATTGCATCCAGTTTTTGATTGGAATCCGGTAAGTTTTGCAGGAAAAATTCTGTAATCATTTTTATGCCCAGAAAAAAAACTTATCAGGCCGCATCGTTACCGCGCAGCCTGCGCTGAGTGTCAGCCGGGAGTTCTTAGCTTTCCGGCAAGCCAATAATTATCAATAATTGTTGCTTAATGATCGGGTGACCTGCTTTGCCAGGTCAGCCAGGGAATTGGCGCAAATGGAAACGATCAGATCCCGTTCTTCCCTGCTCAGGGAGAAGGTTTCTCCTAAATAGCCTTTTTGGATGGCTGTTTGAGGATCCTGCAACAGCATGGAGCAAAATTGCTGATTGACAACTGCCGCCGCAAATACCCGGCTTATTCCGGAAGAAATATTCGGTCTTGAAGTGAAATTGATCGACAATGTATTTTGATATGTTAGTGGAGCTATCATGTTTGTGTACCTCTATTTGTAAATTGAAGGGGTGATCGCGGCCTGGCCAGCATCCAAAATACACCAAGAGCGATCAGGATATCACCCAGGCTGAAAGCCGCTTGATACGGGAACCAGATTGGGGGGAGGAATCGATCCGCCAGCCACTCGAAGCGGGTATCTTGTGGATGCAGTAAAATGTCTTTCGCGCCAATGCGGTTTCCGGGTTGAATATCCAATAAACGATCTTCGGAAACCAGGCGGCTTGCTGTCTGTGGGCTGATCGGCATAAAGCCGCTGTTAGACGCCATCACTACCAGGTTAAGCGTCACACCGCAAATCAGGACAGGCATGCCCAGGATGCGGCGGTTAAGCCAGGCAAATCCAAGCAACATGACTTGAGAGGTCAGCAGACAACCCGGGACCAACCATACAGGAAAGTTTTCGCGGCTGATCGGCAGATAAATCACGACAAACTGCGGCAGGAAGGCGACGAAGACCAGCCAAAGATACCCGAGTTCGGGCGTTTGATACGGAGATCCGCGCCAACGCGCCCATACCAACCCGGCCAGAAGCCCGGCAGCCAGTGCCAAAAGTAATATCAATTATCGACCAACGCCGCCCCCATCTGTGGGTGCACCAGTGCCAAGGACAAGCATGGCCAGGGATACAAGCACAAAGATCAACTGTACATGCTGGCGATTGATTTTCTGAGCGGATAAAGTGAGGAGGGCAAGTTTGTTTTTCATGGGGAATATCCTTTTCTTGGGTGGTTGAAATAATTTCTTGTCAGGATATTACCCTCCCCCAGGCTTCAAAACAAGCTTCAAATTAAAACAAAATCAACCCCTTCCAGGGCTGATTTTAGAGGCATACATGGCCTTTGAGTTTATGCGATCAGGCGATGGTAAAGTTCTTCCGTCTCTTTTGAGGGGAGCAAACCAAGCTGGCGCTGCATGGTTTCCTCACAAGCTTGATATGTCCGAATGATCGAGGCGCGATCACCCATGCGATGATATGCCTGCATGGAAAGGGCATATGCAGACTCAAATGTAAGGTCATACTCCAGCGCACGCTGGCAGGCAGCGATGGCCTGTTCCGGTTGGGCGTGTTTCTGGAATAATTCAGCCAAAATCAAGAGGGTCGCAAGATAAGTTTGGCTTAAGTGTTCCCGTTCAAGAAAAACCCAGTCGGCATAGATATCTTCCAGAAAAGGACCGCGCACGAGGTCAACGGCTTTTTGATAAAACTCGATCTGCTCTTTAAGATCGTCCGCTGATCTGGCACGTGCAAGAAATGCTTCGAATGCTTCGACATCGTATTCAAAATCCAAAGAGCGATTGAAGCTGTAATACACACCTCCATAGGTAATTACATCCTGACCAACCGCCCTGCGCAAACGATAGATCTCATTCTTGAATCGCAACTTTAATTTTTGAGGTTCCTCCACATCCGGCCAGAGAGTAGCTCCAACCTGCTCTTTGGTAAGGGGTTTGGGACTCGTTAAAAAGTAAAAGAATAAGTCACGCACAGATTGTGTTTGCCAATCCGAAAGGGTTAATAGCTTCCCGCCTACACGAACTGACACCTGACCAAGTGCATGGATGATTAGGTGAGCATTGGGTATCTGAACAACATGCGCATTGCGATGCAACTGCCGCCTTGTTGCTGGCATTTTCACGGCAAGACGGCCAGCGCGTGTAAGCAAGTCACTGACCATGCGTCCGACTTCTGCGTCATTTTGCAGACCATCCAGCAAACCACTTGCCTGATAAGTTGCTACAAGTATGCCTTCGGCAATCTGGCCTCGTCCACTTATGATGTTTTTTATCATTTGACCAGCAGTGATATCGTTTTTTATCTGATGATAAGCTGCCGCCAACCAGATACGGCTGGCGTCCCCTTCCAACCTGCGTCCATCTTCAGAAAAGCAGCGCTCAGCCTCTCCCAATTCGATAACCGCTTTAGATGGATTTCTTTCCATGAGGGAAAGACGTCCAAGGGTCAGATTTAGCAAGCCCTTCTCATAAAGTGAACTCCCGGATCGACTCATTTCATCCGCATCTGTAATCAGACGAAGCGTTTCTTTAAATTTATTTTGCAGTAAAGCAAGCCCCGCTTGTGCCATAATTAGATAAAAAAGAAGAAATCGATCATCCATCCCACGAACAATTTCATGCGCATGTTTATAATTACGTTGCGCAATATTAAAATCTTCCAACTCAGTGTACAAGTCTCCCAAACCAATGGCGATCAAGGCTTCCATACGCATATAACCGCTGCGTTGGGCACATACCATTCCTTCCTCGAATGCCAGGGCGGCTTTTTCATACTCGCCTTGAAAATGACATAAAACGCCTAAATTATTTAGTAAATTAGCCTGCCACGATAAATTTTCTTCACGCCGCCAAATTTGAAGCGCCTTCTCGTAAGCAGCTCCAGCTTCTGCATAGTTACCAACCGCCTGATATACCATACCTGTGTCCATATACAGTATCGATATACTGGACGTGTCCTTCAGGTGAATATACAAATTAAGAGAGTGTTCTAGAAACTCTACCGACTGACGCGCCTGCCCCAAACGATATAAAGCCAGGCCCTTGACCCGCAGCGCCTCCGCATAAAGCAACTGCAAATCATCTCTGGCTTCCGTCAATTCAATGACTTCATTGGCATCGCGTAAAGATGCTCCGTAATCACCGAGGAAGCGATGCACGATTCCCCTCCTCACCAGAGTCAGGGTCAAACCTGATACGTTATCGTCCAAGCGAAAAGCCTGCACGGCCTGGTCCAGTAGACTCAGGCCTTCGTGCAGGTTTCCCTTCATATAAACAATGGCACCTCGAATTGAAAGCAGGCCGGGACGTGTTCGTAATAAAGATGGAGGCAAGTCATTCAACCATGACTCAAGAGTAAGCATGGCACGCTGTAACATGGGCGTAGATGCCCGTTCTATCATCTCTGCAAGGAGATCGCTATCATTCAATTGTTTATAAATGTAATGAGCCTTCTCCCATTCACCCAGATCCTCATAGGCCCGCCCCATACGAAATAAGATCGGCTTAACCTCTTCAGGATGCGCCTGCTCAAGGCGTGTTCGCAGAAAATCGCGAAAGAGGTGGTGGTAGCGCAGCCACTTCCCATCCGTGCCAATGGGCAGAACAAAGAGGTTATTCTGTACAACTGCGCTGATCAAACTTTGCCAGTTCTGCGGCTCTGCATACAACGGAGCCAGCACAGCCTGGCAAAGGGACGCATCGAACTCTTCCAGCATGGCTGTGCGTAACAGGAAATCACGCAAGGCTGGCGCCTGGCGATCCAGCACTTGTTGACCAAGAAAGTCAGACAAGCCAACTCCGGTATTCGAGGCAGGCTTTATTAAATCTCCAGACCATGCACCCATGCCGGAAAATTGCAAGCCGGTAATCCAGCCTTCGGTTTCTGTGATCATTTGCCTGGCTTCATCATCCGAAATTCGCAGAGCGTTGTTCTGCGCCAGCAAGGCTTGGATTTCTTCCGAGTGAAAAGCAAGATCAGAAAAACCTAAACCGCTGACCTGTTCACGCGCCACCATCAAAGGAAGGTCGGACAGACTCGTCAGAACCCGTGAGGAGATGATCACATGACAGTTTTCATCCACCAGTTGAATAAATCGATTCAGGAAGGCTTGAATGGGTCGAACATCGTCCACCAGGTGAAAATCATCCAGCACCAGAATAAAATGCTCATGGATCTGTTCATAAGTCTCATTGACCAGCGTGACCAGCATTTTTTCCATTTCCTGCTCGAGCGAGGTCAAACTGCCCAGCATGGACATGGATTGGTTTCCAAATTTGGGAAAACGTTCCGCCATGGCCGCGATCAAATACGCAATGAAACGCTGCGGCTCGCGGTCCATCTCATCGAGCGCCAGCCAGCAGCACGGCAATTCACTTTGATCCGCTAGGTCAATAAGCAGGGAGGTCTTTCCATAACCAGCGGGTGCAGAGAGCAGGGTCAGTTTTTTATCGAGAGACTCAAATAGAATATCCAACAGCCGCTTGCGCGTGAGCAACTCTGCACGACGGCGGGGAGGGATAATCTTGGTTTTGCTAACGGGTATGGATAACATGTATTGTCTTGCCTGCCAAATTGACGAAATCGATTGATGCGATGCGCTCCCTATTTTATCCTGTAAATGTTTTTTTTCGTATAAAGGAGCATTCAGGGCTAATGATATGTGTGCGTTTTCTTTTCCCTGTCTTGAAATAACAAGACAGGGATTATGGTGTATTCTGGAATGTCATTGCTTGTCTTAACCCTCTTTTTCGATTAAAGTCATGAACAATTACGCCATTTCTTCCATCCAGTCTTATAAAATCCTCACCGGCATGTTGCATTATCTTAACTTCTGCAGGGTGTTACAGCTTAATAAGACTCAACAGTACCCTCTGCATTTAAGAGGCTTTCGATGACCAAAAACAAACTCAACGACCTCGACCCAAAGACCTGGCTGAAATTCCAAAAGTCATGGTTCATTCACAACCCGCCGAAACGTAAAAAGGATACGCTGGTGCACCCCGCCAAGTATCCTGAAACCCTGGCGCAGGAATTCATTGAGTTCTTCACCAAGGCAGGCGAAACCGTGCTCGACCCCATGGCAGGGACAGGCTCCACCTTAATCGCCGCCCTCCGCGCAGGACGCAACAGTTACGGCATTGAATTGAATCCCAAATACGCAGAGATCGCAAAACAATTAATAGAAGAAGAACGCGCTGTGCTGGGTCAAAGAGTCGAAAGTCTAAAGTCTGAGATTGTTAATATCGATGCCGCAAAAGCTCTTGAGCTTCAACCTTTGACCGTCGACTATATGCTCACCTCACCTCCCTACTGGGACATGCTCCACGCCCGAGGCGCAGGCAACCAAAAGAAACGCCGCGATACAGAAGAATTGGATGTCGTTTATTCGGAAGACCCTCATGACCTGGGCAATATCCATGATTACGAAGCCTTTCTCGAAAAACTGGTAAAGATTTACGCAGGTCTAAAACCCTTGCTCCGTGATAAAGCCTACCTTACAATTATCGTCAAGAACGTCAAGAAGGGCGGAAAGATCTACCCCCTCGCATGGGACCTCGCCCGTGAACTCGGCAAAACCTATACCTTGAAAGATGAAAAAATTTGGTGTCTCCCGCCTGGTCAGAACATTTGGACCCAAGCTGGGCTTAAACCGATCGAAAACGTTGAAACAGGAGATAAGGTTTTAACTCATTTGGCGACACTCGAAAATGTTACAAAAACGATGCGGCGGCATTATTCCGGGCGCCTGGTTACAATAAAGCCGTCTTTGTTAGGCCGGTCAATTTCTCTCACACCAGAACATGAAATTCTTACAATTTCACGCAAAAAAATGTTCCACAAAAATGGGAAAAAGTTTTATGAAAATTTCAATCGAAGTGAAAAAAGAGGAAGTGAATGGAAACCAGCTAAGGAATTAACCGTTGGGGATGTTGTCGCCCTTCCCATCCCTAAATCAACCATTGACCTTGTAGAATTAGACGTCCGCACCTACATGCCTGAAGTGACACAGTGGCTTCAAGATGAAAACTGGTATTACACGCATGGACGCGGTAAACAAGGGAGGGGAAAACTGCCCAAAACAATAACGATCAACAAAGACTTTCTCCGGTTTGCTGGCTGGTATTTATCTGAAGGTAGTGGAACTGTATCGGGGGTATATATTGCGAATAAATCTAGTGATGTCCAAAAAGAAATTGTGACGCTATTTCGTTCAATATTCGATGTCAATGCAGCAATCGATTCAAAGGGCGTATGGTGTCGAAGCAGGTCAGTGGCGAATTTTTTAATCAGGGTTTTTGGAAAGGGGGCAAAACAAAAGAGAATCCCGGATTTCATTCTCCACCTGCCCAAAGAAAAGCAGAATCATCTTATTCAATCTCTTTGGGCCGGCGATGGACATGTGCGGCAAAATCAGGTTCAATACAAAACAATTTCAGAAGAACTTGCGCTCGGAATCTTCTATATAACAGCAAGGATAGGCGCAATTCCATATATTCAAAGAAACCCAAAATGGTTTGGCTTAAATTATCGTGGGCAATCCATGATTAAGATGCAGGAACTTCTGGAAGCAGCACCTATGAAGAAAGGTTTCCTTCGCGATCAACATTGGGCACGAGATGAGCTGATATGGTTACCAATAAGAGAAATTTGGTCTTCGCATTACGATGGCACTGTTTATAATCTTGAAGTTGAAAAAGCGAACTCCTATGTAACGGAAGGCTTTATTGTGCATAATTGCCAAGATAATCAGTCCATCGCGCCGTTTGGGCTTGGCTCTGCGTGGGTGAGCAATACCTTTCATCACTATTGTTTGCAGTTTAGAAAGGATGAATAAGAGGGTGCATCGCACCTGGTGGGTAGGCAAATCTTGTTAAGTGGATCAATCCGACGGGTAAGACGAATCTCATTAAATAAGGTGCGACCCGCTGCTATAAAATCATGATTACTCCCTCCGACCTCCTCCGTCTGCCCTACACCCCCGACCTGACCGAAGGCGGCATTGCATACGCGCTTCGTTCGCTGACCCACTCCTTCGACCGCGCAGGCAGTTCACCCTACGCTAGGTTACGCCGCACAGTGGCAAGCGTGGCAGTGGAGCTTGCCTTTCGGCGTTACCTTTCCCAGCAGAATATTCCCTTTGAAGTAAAAGCCGCCACCCCATTTACAGACCATGAACGTTACGATGTCATTTTGGGCGGACACAGATGTGACCTAAAATCCTATTTGATCTCGCACCGCGCACAAATTGCGGAGATACACCACAACCCATCTGTGTTATTGAACGCGCCCGCGCTTGTCCCTTCGGATCAACACGCAGGCGATGGACATTCACTCAATGACCTGTATCTCTTTGCATTTTTAACTGGTTTGATCGCCGCATCGCAGGCTGACTTAAAAAAAGCAATCGCAATAAAACAACCGCATTATCTTGTCCATGCCATGCCCGTAGAGTGGCGTAAACCGTTAAACTGGAATCCGCTTGGAACACTGACTTTGAAGTCAGATTCGGAGGATGAACTGCTGATCGAAGTCAGCGGGCAGGATGAAGGTCGGGAATTGAAGCGCTGTACCGTCAGTCTCCCCTCGAAAACAAAGGTTGTGGTGCACGAATCCTTTTATTCGCTGGCAAGTGTGCATGTCCGTCAGATGCCTGATGCGCGGGTTGGGCTCCATTGTGAAGCAATCCAGAAAGCGCATATCATTTCGCCGTTGGAGTGGGGCAATATTTGGGTTTATGGCATGGAGATTTTTCTGGCAGGTTTCATCTCGCACGAAGAATTCAGCCGGCGCGCAGATCCACTTTTGCCAAATTCAAAAGTATTTCAATACGAACATACCCGTGTAAAGAATTTATCATTGCCTGTTTCAAATTTGAAGCCCATACAAGATTTACTTGGAACCAACCATTAATAAACAGCGTCTATTATTTGCCTTCGCATGTGCAGGTGGTCAATAATGCTACTTGCATGTTTATTTTTAAGGTAATATTATTTAGAGCCATGGAACCTCCAAAGGAACAACCTGCCCCACGACCAGCCAGAAAACCTCGCACGGTGAATGCATTTACATCCACGCTGGGCATTGCAATATTGCTGGCCACTCTTTTTACTGCATGGACTCCGAGCAGTCTGTTTACCAGCAACCTGGAGGAGCAGTTGCGCTTGATGCTCACGCCTCAAGCTGGACCGAATGCTGTTACCACAATTCAGCCTCAGCTACGCATTGGCATTGTTGCAGGTCATACGGGTAATGATTCAGGAGCGGTCTGTTTGGATGGAAACGGACAGGTGGATCTTAAAGAAGTGGACCTGAATCTTAAGATTGCCGACTTGGTGCAGAAAAGCCTGGTCGCCAAAGGCTATCAAGTGGATCTGCTCAATGAGTTTGACACACGCCTGAATGGTTATCGCGCAGTAGCGCTTGTTTCCATTCATAACGATTCATGTGAATATATTAATGAAGAAGCGACTGGTTTCAAAGTGGCGGCCTCCCTGGAGACTCGCGATGTAAACCGCGCACAACGCCTGACGGCTTGTCTTACGGACCGCTATCAGCGAATCACAGGCATGACCTTTCACTCCGGCAGTATCACATCGGATATGCGCGAGTATCACGCTTTTTCTGAAATTGACCCGAATACGATTACCGCCATTATCGAAACCGGATTTATGAATCTGGATCGCGAAATCCTGACCAAATATACGGACCGCGTGGCCGAGGGAGTTACCCAGGGCGTTTTATGCTTTATTAATAATGAAAGTGTGCTGCCAACGGCATTGTCTACCTTTACACCATGAGTAAATCCACTCCACCTCTGCGAAGAAATCCGCTTTTTCCAGTAATGATCATAACCCTGATCATTACTGCGATCGGCATCGCGGCATGGACAGCGGTATCATCCCCAGTGCTGGGGTTGGAAAAACCAGTTTTCACACCCACGCACCTCCGTTCCTTTGCTTTTGCAGAGATCGTAAAACCCACCTACACTGCGCTGCCAACGACAACTGAGCCCCCGACTCAAACATCAACTGTCACTCCTCAACCAATGGTCCAGGCTGAAATCGTATTGGATACGCCGACCAGCGAGTATGTTGCGCCGATAGCACAGGATGACGCCTACGCCCAGGCGCCGCCTACCTATGGCGGGAACAAATACATCCTCGTCGACATCTCTGAACAGCATATGTATGTCTATGAAGGCGATGTGCTTGTATTTAGCTTTATCTCTTCCACTGGGATGGACAACTCAACACGCGTTGGTAATTTCAGCGTGTTGAACAAAATTCCAAATGCCTATGGCGCCACGTGGAATATCTGGATGCCAAACTGGCTCGGCATTTACTGGTCCGGCAGTTTGCAAAACGGCATCCATGCCCTGCCGATATTGCCGAACGGCGGACAGTTGTGGGCAGGCTATCTCGGCGTACCCATTTCGTATGGATGCATAGTGCTGGGTGCGTATGAATCGCAATTGCTCTATGATTGGTCGGAAATTGGCACGCCTGTTGAAATTAGATGGTAATCATAAATCATGTCGCTGTGAGGAAGATATCTTTTGACCAGGTCATCTCCCGTAATATATTGGGTTTTCCTTCAGGCAAGAGGCTGTCGCCCTCGCAAGGCTTGCACCACACGCAAGTGCGGGCGTGATATGGCGATATAGGCTTATAATATTTATGATGTATTTAACAGTGGACTTTCCCATAGGTAACCTATGAATGACCCTCTTTTAAAACTACGCAAATCAATACCTCAAACACAGCAGGATGGGAAAGCGCCGCAGGGCGGAGTCGGCTCAGGCAACAAGGGACAGGCAAAGAGTCCGGTCAGACGCAGAAGTGTAAAAAAGAAGGGAAGTCTGATCCTGCCCTTCCTTTTGGTTGCGGTGGGATGCGTGATCTTTTTATTCGCGGCCTGGTCAGCGGTAAATTCGCCGGTGTTGGCGTCCATCTTAAATCTTACATCTGCACCCCTGCAGGAACAAAAAGCGCCCGCTCAATCCTTCGCACAAGTGGTTATTGCCAAACCAACTTATACGCCCGCAGCGCTGCAGCCCGTTTCCCAGGTGATTTTACCGACGGCAATTCCTACCGCAATGCCGACAGAAACGCTTACACAAGAACCGCAACCGGAGGTTGCGAGCCTTCTGCCGACAAGTATTCCAACCCTTGAAGCGTTGATTATTCCAACGGATACACCCTTTATTGAAATAGTTCCACCTCCCGCACAGGTAACGAGTGAGTCCGTGGTGATCTCTGCCGAGATCGTCCCAGACACCCCCACACCTGAATATATTGCACCGACTGTAGTGCCTTATGTGCCCCCGCAAGTGGCAGGCAATGGCGGCGAGCGTTGGATTGATGTTGACCTTTCGCAACAACGGGTCTATGCGTATGAAGGCGACACGCTCATGAATTCATTTCTTGTTTCGACCGGCACGTGGCAGACGCCCACTGTGACGGGTAAATATAAAATCTGGATCAAACTGCGTTCAGCCGCCATGTCTGGCCCAGGGTATTATCTGCCTGACGTGCCCTACATCATGTACTTCTATAAAGGATACGGACTCCACGGCACATACTGGCATAATAATTTTGGCACGCCAATGAGTCATGGTTGTGTGAATCTCACCATCCCGGATGCGGAATGGGTGTATAACTTC
>CAZEGE010000022.1:0-21979 GCA_964511765.1 uncultured Anaerolinea sp. | reverse complement strand
TCCCGCCGTGACTTTTTAAAACTATCCGCCTCAGGCGTGCTCGGGCTTGCTCTCTCCGAATTGGGCATTGACCACGCCCTGGCCGCTCCCCCCGCCTCGCAGGGACGCATCACCTGGAGCGGCATTCCGTTATACGATGCGCCCGCCTCGACCGCAAATAAAATCTACCTCTTCCCCATAGACAAGGTCGTCGACCTGCTTGGAGAAGTGGAGGGCGATAATATTGACAACCCGTATAATAGAACCTGGTATCAACTGGATGGCGGTTACACTTACTCAGGCTGGGTACAGCCCGTCGAAACGAATTACCAGAAGACAGTCTATGAGATCCCAGTCGAAGGAAAACTCGCCGAGATCAGCGTACCCATGAGCCTGACCTACCGTGGTCCCTATGTCTATGCCAAGAACGCCCACCGCTTGTATTACGGATCCACACATTGGGTTAAGAGAATTGCCGTCACTCGTAGTGAGAAAAGTGTGTGGTATGAAATATTCGACAAGGAACTTAAATCATCCTTCTACATCCCGTCCTATAATATGCGCCTCATCCCGGACGAAGAATTGACACCGCTTTCTCCGCAAGTCCCCAACGCCGAGAAACTCCTGCATGTAGACCTTGCCACCCAAATGGTCACCGCATTTGAGGGCGAAAAAATGGTGCTATCAGTACGCTGCGCCAGCGGACAAAGAGGCACGGATACGCCCAAAGGCAAGTTCACCACGTATCACAAGGGAGCCTCCATTCATATGACCAATCAGGGCGATGCGGTTCGAAACGTCTACAACCTGCCCGGAGTCCCCTGGTGTTCCTTCTTTACGAGTGAAGGTCATGCCTTTCATGGGACCTACTGGCATAATGACTATGGACGACCGCGCAGCCATGGCTGTGTCAACCTGCCGTCAGATGCCGCCAAATGGATCTATCGCTGGACCAACCCTGTCGTCCCTCCGAACGAGGATTATTTGCAACTACCCGGGCAGGGCACACCAGTCCAGATCGTATAATATACTTTCATAATACAACTCAATTTAAATAGGAAAAGAGATGAATCCAATTTTTCAGTACAACCACTATCTGCTCAAACGACAGGTCTTTGCACTTACAGGCAAATTTCGCTTTTATGCCCCAAATGGACAACTTGTTTTGTTCAGCGAACAGAAGATGTTCAAATTGCGTGAGGATATCCGCGTGTTTGCCGATGAAAGCAAAACCCAGGAAGTGCTGATGATCAAAGCCCGCCAGATCATGGACTTCTCCGCCGCATACGATGTGATGGATAGCGCCACAGGTCAAAAGCTCGGGGCGCTGCGCCGCAAGGGATTCGCATCCCTTTTGCGTGATGAATGGGAAATCCTGGATGCAGGCGACAAGGTCATCGGCTCATTATTCGAAGACAGCATGGGCCTGGCACTGGTGCGCCGCTTCCTTACCAGGCTTATCCCCCAAAACTACGACATTACCATCGGGGTAACCCGCGTCGCCGATCTTAAACAAAACTTTAATCCATTCTTGTATCAATTGAACTTGGATTTCAGCATGGATATCACTCATCAAATGGATCGCCGCATCGGTATTGCCGCCGGTATTCTACTCGCCGCCATCGAAGGCAGACAGAGTTAAATAAATAATATGTCATTGCGAGGGCGGTGCTCGTCTGCCCGAAGCAATTCCCAAATCCGAAAGGGATTGCTTCGTCGCAAAGAGCAAGAGCGCTTCCCGGAACGACATTCACATCATATGCCCAACCAACCCCTTTTCGCTGGACTTGTCATAGACGAAGCAGGTAGCCCTGCTGAATCCGCTTTTATTGGAAGCGAACCCTGCTACGTGGTGAATGATGGCGGCTTTCGCCGCCACATCCCTGCCGGGCAGGTGGACCGTGCCGTACTGGCACAAATGGCTGAAATGATGAAAGGCAGTGAAGATATCCTGTCCGAGCAGACCGCGAAAATGCTCGGACAGGAGGATCCCTTCTCAAAAGCCCTCATCGAACAGCAGTTGAAAAATATTGACCAGCAATTTGACGCGCTCATGCAAAGCGGCATCCCAGAGGACATGCGCGCCTACCTCGGCATGATGGGCTTCAAAGTGGTCATTAACTATCACGGCGAGATCGTAAGGGTGGAACAGCCGGGCGCAGCAAGTGACGAGGATGGAGAATAAAAAGTGACGGTCGCCTTTGAGGTGACCGTCACTTTTCTAAACCTTTTCGACCACCCAAAAATGCGAAAGCCCAAATATCTTTAGCGGTGTTCTTTCCAATAACTGCAAAAACGCGCGCAAGAATTTACCCGGTCCATCAAAGCGCGCAATGATATTATCGTACGCGCCAAAGATGACCGTGCGTTCGATAAATTTCACGGACAGCCCTTCAAATAATTTTTGAATATCGCGCCGTGAATACACGCGCACATGCGGCGCAAGTTTATTTCGCAGCGCGCGCGGCAGATAATTCACGAATAGTTTATTCCCAAAATAATATTTCCCCTGCCAAACAATGCCGTGCGTTTCAAAGGGATAGCCGCGATTGGGGCAAAAGATCAGCGCCCGCCCGCCGGCCTTCAGCACGCGCACCATCTCTTCAATTGCAACACGGTCATCCTGAACGTGTTCGATCACTTCGTGGCTGAGGATCAGGTCAAAGGTCGAAGCCGGAAGCGGGATGGATTCGCCAGCGGCGTTGATGATCTGATCCGATTTGACTCTGGCATCGCGGGCACGCTCAAAATCATATTCCAAACCGATCACTTCCGCGCCGAGGCCTGTCAGCTTCTCCACATACATTCCCACCCCGCAGCCGTTTTCAAGCGCCAGCCCGCGGACGCGTTCTCCCGCAAAACGTGAAATCATGTCAAGGCGGCGTTGCTGCCCGTCGCGCCAGACATAGGAAGGTTCGCCGCGCAATGCGGCTTTGGACAGATCTCTTTCAGTCATGGCGAAGATTATACCTTGCGCCTTCACCGCCTCTATGCTAAAATTTTGGTCGTAAGGACAACCCAATAAAGAAGACGCCGAGAAGTGGGTAGCCCCCACTTCTTTGCTTGTAAATAGGAGCAATGGAGCAGGTAGTATGGCAAAAAACGATTTTGCGTTAGCATTCAATGAAGTGCTTGAAGAAAAACAATTGGCCAAGGATATTGTCGTTGCGGCAATTGAGTCAGCAATGGTATCCGCCTATCGCCGCGCGGTGGGCGCATCCACTGCACAGCAGGTGGAGGCGAAGCTAGACCCTGAAACAGGGGTGGTAACCGTTTATGCCGAGAAGGAAGTGGTTGAAGACAATATTATTGATGAGCGCACCGAAGTGCTTTTGGAAGAGGCGCGCAAGGTCAACCCCGAGGTTCAGCCCGGCGACATGCTCATCATCGAAACCACACCCGCAGACTTTGGCCGTGTGGCGGCTCAAACCGCGCGTCAGGTGATTCAACAACGCATCCGCGAAGCGGAACGTTCGAATCAAATGCAGTATTTCGAACGTCAGGTCGGCGAGATCGTTTCAGGCGTGGTACAGGCGATCAATGCACAGGGCGTCACCATCGGCCTGGATATGAAGGCTGAAGGCATCATGCCGAATAACCAGAAGATTCCCGGCGAGCGCCTGAAATTGCATGACCGGATCCGCGCCGTGGTAATGGAAGTGAAGGACGGCACACGTGGCCCGCAAATCATTTTGTCACGCGCACATCGCAACTTCCTGCGCCGTTTGCTCGAAAATGAAGTGCCGGAGATTTACCACGGCATTGTCGAGATCCGCGCGATCTCCCGCGAACCCGGCGCGCGCGCAAAAGTGGCCGTCTCTGCCGCACAGCCTGGGATCGACCCTGTCGGCGCTTGTGTAGGCATCAAAGGTGTACGCATCCAGGCCATTGTGAGGGAATTGCACGACGAAAAGATCGATATCATCCAGTGGGAACAAGATCCGATTGTTTATATTTCCAAGGCCATCAGCCCGGCGCGCGTCAACGGCGTGTATCTGGTTGATAACGAAGGTGCGCGCACCGCCACGGTTGTGGTGGGCGAAGATCAATTGAGCCTTGCGATCGGACGGGATGGACAAAACGCCCGCCTCGCTGCGAAATTAACAGGCTGGCGCATTGACATCAAGTCGCTGTCTGAATCGGCCGGCGATACCTTGAAAAAATTACAGGCCAATGCAGAACTTGCAGCCATGCTGCCTGCGGCTGTGGAACAAATACCGCAAATCGAGGAGATTCTCTCCAAAAAAGCGGAAAACCGCCCGATCACGCCGGAAGAGTATACGTTACTGGGTCAATTTGTGGACCGCGTGGAACGCCGCACCATTCAGATCAAGGAAGAAGCTGCCCGCGAGGAAGAGGAACGCTCAACAGCCGCGCGCGCCGAGATCCCTGCGGTGGCCTTCAACTTGCCGCTTGAACAGGCTGGCATAAAGGAACATATCTTCAATATCCTCACCGAAGCCGGCTTTGAGACGGTTGGAAGTTTAATGTTTGCCATGAAGATCGATCCCAATAAGGTGCTCGGACTTGCAGGGATTGGGCCAAAAGCCATTCAAAACATTGAGGAAACACTTGGTGCGTTAACCTTCCCGGAACCTGAACCCGAGCCTGAACCTGAACCGGTGAAGGCGGAAGAACCCGTCATTGCAGAAGCAGTGGCGGAGCCTGCCCTGGCAGATGAAGTGCCCGATATAACAAAGCAGGTGGAGGGGAAGAAAGAAGCGAAGAAAGTCGTCGAGGAAGAGGATGATGAACATGCCAAGGATGGCATCTCGTTGGATGAGTTGTTCAAAATGAAGCCGGAAGTCTTCCAAACCACAGTGGCCGTTGATGATGAATCTGATGATAAGAAGAAGGGCAAGAAAGGCAAGAAAAAAGGCGTTGAACTGCAGTTCGACGAAGATCTCGGCGAAGTGGTGGGCCGTAAGAAACACAAACGCGGTGAAGACGGCGGCGAGGATTGGTAGAAATTTAATCCCTTCTCCTGAATGGAGAAGGGGGATCGATCGAAGGTGAAGAAGAAACCTGTCCAACGTGTAAGACATGTGCCCCAACGCACTTGTGTGGGATGCCGCGAGGTTTTGCCGAAAAGGCAAATGCTGCGGATCGTGCGCACTGCTGAGGGGGTATGCGTGGACCCAACCGGTAAATTGGCTGGCAGAGGCGCGTATTTGCATGACCGCCGTGAATGCTGGATGCGCGGCTTGAGGGGAGCCTTGGCTCATGCGCTCAAAGCAGAATTAACCGCCAAGGACCGCAGTGAATTGGAAAATTTCATGAATACCCTGCCGCAAGATGCAGAGACCAACAAGTAAAGCCATGTGAACGAATAGCCACTCGCTGATAGGCTCCTCTTGTTGGGGATTTGAGACGTACGCAGGTTTTATGAGATAAAACCTGCGATAAAGTTAGAAGGAGGTGGCCTATGAGTAACAATGGTAATAAACTTGAATTACCCACCAGCATCGTCATACGCGATCTGGCGCAAAAGATCGAAAAAAGCCCTATTGATCTGATCAAAAAATTGATGACCAACGGCGTGATGGCAACCATTAACCAGACTGTGGATTTTGACACAGCAGCGATTGTGGTTGCTGAGTATGGTTTCGAGGCTGTACTTGAAGCGGCAGAGGAAACTGTGACAAAAGAGGAAACAGGCGAGGTACCGTTCTGGCGTCAGATGATTGCCGGGGAAGACAATGCACTCTTGAAGGCACGTCCTCCTGTAGCGACGATCCTGGGCCACGTGGATCACGGCAAGACCAGCCTGTTGGATGCGATCCGTTCCACAGAGGTGGCGGCCGGTGAAGCCGGCGGCATTACCCAGCACATCGGCGCATATCAGGTGGAAAAGAAGGGACGTCTGATCACCTTCCTTGACACACCCGGGCATGCCGCATTTACACAGATGCGTGCACGCGGGGCACAAGGCGCGGATATCGTTGTACTTGTAGTCGCGGCGGATGACGGCGTGATGCCTCAAACAAGAGAAGCCATTGCACATGCGAAGGCTGCGCGCGTACCGATCATCGTCGCACTGAATAAAATTGATAAACCAAATGCAAACCCGGATCGCGTAAAGCAACAACTAGCGGAACTTGAACTTGTCCCCGATGACTGGGGCGGCAACACCATGGTTGTGCCAGTCTCTGCCAAACTAAAACAAGGTATCGATGACCTGCTCGAAGGCATTTTACTCGTGGCGGACAGTAACGAGATCAAAGCCAACCCAAATGGAAAAGTAATCGGCACAGTGATCGAAGCCGAATTGGATAAATCCAAGGGCGTACTGGCGACCTTCCTCGTCCAAAACGGAACGCTCGCAGCCGGCGACATTGTCGTGGCTGGCGCTACATACGGCAAGCTGCGCGCGATTACAGATTTCAAAGGCAAGACCGTCAAGAAGGCAGGCCCATCCACGCCTGTGGCGGTGATGGGATTAAGTGATGTCCCTTCTGCGGGCGATCTTTTCCAGGTTGTGAAAACAGATAAAGAAGCGCGCAATATCGTCGCCGAACGGCTTCAAGCCATCAAAACACAGGCCCAGACACGCAAGAAAGTTTCATTGGAGGACCTGTTCGCGAATGTTCAGGCGGGCGAGGCGAAGGGGCTTAATCTCATCATCAAAGCGGATGTACAAGGTTCGCTCGATCCCATCGTCAATGAGTTGAACAAACTCGGCGAAGGCGAGATTGGCCTGCACATTCTACATGCTGAAACAGGCAATATCGGCAACAATGATGTGATGCTGGCTTCCGCTTCAAAAGCGATTATCATTGGCTTCAACGTGCAGGCAGATGTGGACGCCCGCCGTATGGCTGAAAAAGAAGGCGTGGATATCCGCCTGTACGAGATCATCTACCGCATGACCGAGGATATTGAGAAAGCCCTCACGGGTATGCTCGAACCAAAACTTGTGGAAAAGACCCTCGGACGCGCTCAAGTATTGCAGGTCTTTTCCGCCTCCAAATTCGGCCGGGTCGCGGGATGCAAAGTCACAGACGGTGAACTCAAACGCGGCGCAAAGGTACGCCTCTATCGCGGCACGGACATTGTCTACGAGGGTGATCTCTCCTCACTGCGTCATGAAAAGGAAGATGTCAAAGAGATCCGCCAGGGGTTTGAATGCGGTGTGGGCTTTAAAAGCTTCAATGACATTCAATCCGGTGACATGCTGCTGTGTTACATAGTAGAATAGAAGAGTACAGGGGCGGAGTTTTCACTCCGCCCTGACAATTATGCCATCAGGAATTCGATTACAACGCATTGCAGATCGTATAAAACAGGATCTCGCGGAGATACTCATCCGCGAGGTAAGTGACCCGCGCCTGAAACAAATTTTCATAACCGATGTCAAGATAGATAGGGAACTCGCCTTTGCTGATATCTACGTTTCAGCGGTGGAGGGCGCTTCGCGCTCCGCCGAAATTCTCGCTGGATTTATATCTGCCTGCGGTTTCCTCAGGCGGACTCTCGCCTCAAGAATTGAACTGCGCGCATTTCCAAAGCTGCGCTTCCACTGGGATCCAACCCCGGAACATGCGGACCATATTGAAAAGATATTGGCTGGGATCAGAGAAAAGAAATAAATTATGTCATTGCGAGAGCGCCGTTTTCGCCCGAAGCAATCCCCAAAGCTGGGGAGATTGTTTCGTCGTAAAAAGCTGGGGCACGCCTGGCAACAACATTCGGATATTGGAGGATAAGAAATAGTGGACAACCAACTCACAGGGGAGATAAAAAACAGATTAGCAATAGCGAAGAAAATTGTCATTGCTTCGCATGTTCGGCCGGATGGGGATGCAATTGGATCGTTGCTTGCACTGGGATTAGCCCTGCGGGATGCGGGGAAATCCGTCCAAATGATCCTCCTGGACGGTGTGCCTGCCTCCTTCAAATATCTGGAGGGAAGCAACCTGATCCAGAAAAAACCGGGCGGAGATCACGATACTTTCATCACGGTAGATTGCGCCGATTTCAAACGCGTGGGAAAAGCATTTGAAAATTTCAGCCAGCCCGACATCAATATAGATCACCATGTCACCAATGAAAATTTTGGGAAACTAAATCTGATCGAGGCGAATGAAGTCGCCACAGCTGCAATTCTCACCAACCACCTGCCGGAATGGGGATTAAAGATCACCAAACCCATTGCCGCCGCGTTATTAACTGGCATTATCACCGATACGCTCGGCTTCCGCACTTCCAACACCACACCCGAAGCCCTCAGGCAGGCCGCCACATTGATGGAAGCCGGTGTGAACATGCCAGAGATCTATATGCATGCATTGGTGAAAAAAACATATCCTGCCGCAAAATATTGGGGCGCGGGGCTTTCCAGCCTCGAAAGCAAGCATGGAATTGTCTGGGGCATCCTTACCCTCGCAGACCGCAAGTCAACGGGCTATGGCGGCAACGATGATGCAGACCTCATCAACATGATCTCTGCCATAGACGGCAACAAAGTTGGCATGGTTTTCGTGGAACAAAAAGATAATCATGTGAAGATCTCCTGGCGCGCGCTGGAGTCAGGCGTGGATGTTTCACCCATTGCAAAATTTTTTAAAGGCGGAGGTCATGCCGCCGCCGCAGGAGCAGATATCGAGGGAAGTTTGAGCGAAGTCAAAAAAGAAGCCCTGGAAAAGACACGAGAAATGTTAAATCTGTAGGGATTAGAGAAATAAAATGGTACATGGTACCCGTTGCAAATTCAGACAAATATGTCATAATTAAAATGGTAAAGGATACAGGAGGAATATAAATACATGAACAGCCAAGATATTAAGAACGCCATTTCCGGGGCGCTGGTGGTGGATAAACCCGTAGGGATGACATCCCATGACGTGGTTCAGGCAATTAGAAACGGTACGGGCTTACGCCGCGCGGGCCACACAGGCACGCTCGATCCACGCGCGTCCGGCGTGCTCGTTATCCTTGTCGGACCGGCCGTACGTTTAAGTGAATATGTCTCTGCCTCGGATAAACGCTACCAGGCCATCATCCGTTTGGGAGGCTCAACCGATACGTTCGATGCGGAGGGCCAGGTGACATTATCAAAAGACCCGCTCACTGTCACCGAAGCTCAATTTGAAGAAGCGCTCAAGTCATTTGTAGGTGAAATAGAACAAACACCCCCGCCCTACTCTGCCGTCAAGGTGCAGGGACGCAAAGCCTACGAAATGGCCCGCAAAGGTGAAGAGGTTGAACTCGAACCGCGCACCATCACTGTGCATCACCTGGAAGTGCTGGAATGGACTCCGCCTGAAGTGGTGATCGATGTACACTGCTCCTCTGGCACATATGTCCGCTCGCTTGCAAATGACCTTGGCATAAAACTCGGTTGCGGCGCATATCTCGTTGGCTTGCGCCGCACCAAAAGCGGAAGATTCTCATTGCGCGATTCTGTGCCGCTGCGAAAATTACAGGAATCCTTTACCGCAGGCAACTGGTATCAATACCTCATCCCTGCCGCCGAAGCGCTGGCCGACTGGCCCGCCGTAGAACTCAACCCCGATGAAGTGGAAGACGTGCGCCATGGTCACCGCGTGAAAGCGATTGGCACACCCGATGAAACCAAAGTCCGCGGTGTCAGCACACAGGGTGAACTTGTCGCCTTGATGGAACTCATCACAGGCGAAGACGGCACGCTCGAATGGCAGCCAAAGAAAGTTTTCTTCACTTCAGATTAACAACCTGTCATTGCGAGAAGGGCAATTCTCCCCGACGACATCGTGCCCGCCGAAGGTCCCCGAAGGGGGAAGGGTAAGCAATCTCCCATAACATGAAGGAGATTGCTTACCTGCACTGCACCCAACACACGAAGTCTCCGTAGTGGAGATGCGATGCAAATGCCTCAGGCTGGGTTTCGATACGCTCCTCGAAAGGCGCTCGGAGTTACTCAACCACCAGCCCTCGCAACGACACGGTGCCGCCGCTCCGGCGGCTTTTTCATACCATGCAACTTTATCATTCCCTCGAAACAACATCCCTGCAAAACTCGTGGCTCACCATCGGGGTCTTCGATGGCGTCCATCGCGGGCATCGCGAGATCATCCACAGACTCGTCAGCGGCGCACATGCAAATCATGCACCGGCCGCCGTCCTGACCTTTGATCCGCACCCCGCCAGCGTGTTAACTGGCAAAGAGATGCGATGTCTGACCACGGCAGCCGAACGCGCAGATTTGCTCACAGCACTTGGCGTGGACATGGTCATCACCCAACGCTTCACACGAGACCTGTCAACCGCCACCGCCCTGGAATATATGTCTCGCTTGAAAGAGTCCCTGGGCCTCACCCACCTGCTGATTGGCTATGACTTTGCACTGGGCAAAGGACGGGAAGGCAATGCAGCCCGTCTCGCCCAAATCGGCAGGGAATTAAATTACACAGTTGAAATCATCAACGCTCTCAGCGATGAAAGCGGCGTGATCTCATCCACTGAAATCCGCAAACTCATCTCCACAGGCAATATGATCGAGGCCGCCAAACTGCTCGGCTATACCTACAACCTGAGCGGAACTGTCATCCATGGCGACGGGCGCGGACACAGGATCAACATCCCCACCGCAAATATAGATTACCCAAGGCAAAAAGTCCTGCCTGCCAATGGAATATATGCCTGCTGGGCAACCCTTGGCGCTGAGAAATTCATGGCAGCCACGAACGTTGGCTTTAACCCCACATTCACGCCTGACAAGCACATCCAAAGCATTGAACCCCATCTGCTTGATTTTAACCGCAGTATTTACGGCGAGGAAATCAAACTGGAATTCGTGGCGCGCCTGCGTGATGAATTAAAATTTACCTCAGTCGAAGCCCTGATCGAACAAATCCAGGATGATATCGATAAGACCCGCACAATCCTCGCATGAGAAACCGAGCTGGATCGATCCGGATCGAAGAAAACAAATTTGCGCTCCTTGAATGTGATTGCCATGAACGGCACTACCTTGTCTTTTCAGGGGGCGGCATTGACAAGGGAGAGAGAGCGCAACAAGCCGCAATCCGCCAGGACGCAAAGAAAAATTAAAGTTTTGACACAAAGATTGCAGCTTTTCGTCCCAGGAACGTGCAAAAGTGAAGCATCTTTTTAAAAATCTTGGCGGCCGTGCGCGGTTTATCCCTACATCCTCGAAATCAATCAGGCGGCGGGAACGGACAATGCAAGGCAGGCAGCGGGGATCGCAAATAGACCCTTGGCGGCTCAGTTAATATAAAGACAGCCAGCGCATCCAAAAACGAAGAATTTTCACATCCAATCACTACTACATCTGCAGCCTGTAAATCGAACCTGGGCTTTTCACCGGGGATAATTACACTTTCCACACCGCCGTCAAAAGGTCCTATCGTCATAAATGCCAGCCGTGGATAATCCAACGGGAGATAGGGATAAATTCTCTTCGATTCGCCTTTCCCCGCACGATAATAGCGTGGATAAAGGCTTCTTCCAACTATCATTTGGGCCTGCGGGTCAGCCAGAAATTCTGATAAATCATCCCGAACAAGGCCGGCCTGGTCTAACCAGCCCCCTTGTTCCAACATGGCAAGTGTCACATCCGCTGAAGTTTTTTGATACCTTCTTTCAAAAGGCAGTTCAGCGAGTGGAACCAAAGCTCCAATCATGAATATCAGTGCAAGAGTTTTTAGCGTCTTATAATATTGCCCCGCAGATATGGTAAGGAGTTCTGTTTTATTTGAGGCATGCAAGTTCTCGGAGGGAGAAATGGCGCCCGCCAGGCGCAATCCCCAATGCACAATTTGAATTAATCCCAGGACATAATAGATACATATAATCCAATCCACAGGCGTAATGTAACGGCCCCCGGAGGTAAATGCCAACGAATTGGATAAGAGGTAAGCCAAAAAAATGACCGCCGGCAGAAGACCGATAAACTTATTACGCTGCCAGGCCGCCCCGATCCCCAACGAAATAAAAGCCAGGTTTAAAGTAAATAAAAGGCCTGCAGATACGCCAAAACCCCCTCCTGTCCAATCCTGTTTCCAATAAGGTGCGCTTACCTTGACCGTGTTCCATAAATCATCAAATACAAATGAGGTTGGCAGGAAAAGCGCCGAGGTCACAAGGTTATGGAAATAGTGGTTGGCAATGACGCAGGCCGGGCCCTCACAAAGGCCCACCTCCTGTGGATTCACCGTCCGCTGCCTAAAACCCCGGGTATAAATGTATCGAAACCCTGAATCATCTGAAACATCCGAAATGATTGAATGAGTGGAAGGAATATATGTACCTCCTTTTATCCCATATCGCTCGCGAAGAATCGTCTGAATGCGTGAATAATATCCGTAAAACATAGGCGTGCCATTTGATCGATTCCGGATATCCCATGGCAGGGTGGCAGTAACCATTCCTAATATCAACAACAACGAAGCTATCACCCAGTTTTTCCATCGGAATCGGACACGGATCAAAATGTAAATTATCAGGAATGGGAGCAGCATTAGCACGTGTGTGCGAAGCATGAGCGTCATGCCAAGCATACCGCCCGCCCAAACCGCCCAATGTAGCCTGGCGGGATCCTTAAGCCATTTCAACACGAAGAATATCAAAAGGGCGATGCCGATTGCGGTGGGAAAATCCGTCAACATCGTTTTTGGGCTGGCAAGGTCGATCCAGGTGGCCGCGGCAAGCGCATTTACCCCGCGGAATAACATCAGGAAGGCGGCGGAAAGGCCCAAGGCGCGACTGTGGATTTCCCTGCCCAATAAGTACACGATCACCGGAAAAACCGCGTAAATAATTGATTGCGCGATCATAAGTTGTTCCGTATTCTGCCCGGCCAGAGCGTGCAGGAAGGTCAGGAAGGCGCTGTAGAAAACGCGGTCAAAGTATCCCCCATTGAAGAGTCCCTGCCCGATCAACGCATATTGACTTTCCATGTCAAAGAAAGCACTATCGGAGAATGGGTAAATCATGTTTTTGGCCGTGTCGGGCATAAAATAATTTGGACGCAAAGGTTCACGCGCCCAAAGCCAGGCGGTGATGATCCAAATGGCAATGCAGATTAGTGCATCCAACTTAAGCGGATTTTTTATTTCCCGCCCGGATTCCAGCCATAACACAAAAGCCCCCAATATCATGGAAAAAAGAATTTGCAACCCCAATACAGGCACACCCGCGCCATACCAATAATCTTCGGGTTGGCGAACGCCCACTCCGGTGACAAGGATCAAAACTCCCATAAAAATAAAGATCATCAAAGCCATCAAACCCATCCATAGGGCGGTTTTGTTTGTGGAAACGATCGAATGGATGGGTTCTTTCCTGCGCTCGAGCAGGATGATGAGCAGCGTGACTGCGCTGAGGATTGTCCCCCAGATCATGACAGGGATTAATCGATCGATATATCCGGATATACTTCCAGACAGCCGATAGGACGGAAAAAATAGTCCAATCCAGCAAAGGAGAAAAGCAGCGAGAGCGGCCCACAGGATGACGTTATTTACAGATTTGCGCTCAAAAACAATTCCCCACAGATGCCGTGACCACTCCGGCGATCTGAGCAGTTTCCAGGTCAAAACCAGGAACGCAAAAACCAATAAAAGAAGCCCTGCGGCAACCAGAATTCTTTCCAGTGTGTAACCTGAAAATAGGGCATTTCTCTGTTCTGACTTTGATCCTATCACCGATAAAAGAGTGAGCAGCGTCCCGCACACTAAAAATAAGCCATACAAAGGCGGTAGGATATGCGGCTGGCGCCAGTGACGAATAAATGCAAGGATCCTAGACACTATTAACTCTATTGAGTCCGTCATCCAGGGTTGGCTTTTTCTCAAACCAGATCAGTATTCCGACCCCGCTAAGAACGACCAAGACAAATACAAAGTTCGCTAATAATGGATGGAGGTAAAGTAATAGAAAAGCCAGGCCGCTGATGATGACGGAAGCTGTGTGTGTCACCAGCACCGCATAACCTGGCGATAAACCCATTGCAATCAGGCGGTGATAGGTATGATCCTGCCTGCCATTGCCAACTGGTTGTTTCTTCTTAAGACGGGAATATACAACCAATGTTGTGTCAAAGATGGGAATGCTTAACAACAGGATCGGCACGATCCACGAGGACTCAGGGTGTAAATTAATGGGATTATATAGGATACCAAATGATGCCAGTAAAAAACCGATCGTTTGAGAGCCAGAATCGCCAAGAAAGAATTTAGCCGGCATTCTATTCCAGGTATACAGTCCAATACTTATCCCCAGTAAGATCGCCGCCCAGAACGCCAACATATCCTGACTGGAAAGTTTGGTAGCGCCAACAAAACAAACGGAAGCTATGATGCCCAGCCCCGCCACAATCCCGTCCATGCTATCCACCATATTAACAGCGTTGGTAATCCCGATCGTCCAGAACAGGGTAATGGCAATATTCAAGAATTGCGTCAAGGTTGGGGGGAATCCACTCGCAAAAGGCAAGGTTCCAATAAAATTTACCTGTACACGAAATGCGATTAATACAGCAACCGCGATCAATTGCCCGATTAGCTTTGGAAAAGCAGAGAGACCTTTCGCATCATCCCACAAGCCAAAGATAAAGATAACAACCGCCCCCGCCAATACCGCCAGAATCTCGCGGTTTACCCACTGGCGAAAGATGAATACCATTAAAATAAGAGAGGCCATCAACAGGAGCCCGCCCGCCAAGGGCGTCGGATGCCTGTGCCGCTTGTGAGGCGCAGAACCGGGAATATCCATCAGGTTAAGATATTTTGCCAGCCACAGTGCAGGATAACCTAATGCAAGGCTGACCGCACAACTTATGAATACAGGCAGAAAGATGTCAGGGATATTAAGCATATAGAATATTATTGATTAATTGCGAGATAGATCACAAATCCACTCTGTAAATTATCAAAACATATCATAAATTGATGTCATTCCCCATTCGGGGACGATATGCGAGCTGCCGCTCTTGCACATACCTGACACTCCCGCCACATCGTCCCGATGTCCTTCGGGAGGGCAGGTGTGGTGGTTTATCACTTCGTGGCAATTTGGCAATCCCCTTTTGAGTTGAAATACCTCGTAAAACAGAAGATTGCTTCGGGCTGGGTTTCGATACGCTCCTCGAAAAACACTCGGAGCTACTCAACTACCAGCTCCCGCAACGACATTTGTACGGTAGTGAGATTTAACGAACAATATTTATTATCAAGGTTTACGGGTTCCTACAATTTTTTCTCTGCTTAATAATAATAACACAAAGTTGATGATTAACTTTATGAACATCAATAAATAATAAATGGGGTGAAACCAGAAGGGATAGTCTTTGGCAAGATTTTTCCGATAATATAAATAATAGGAGCGATGCCATTGATAAACGCCCAGATAAGGGCTGACACCAGAACCTCCGCGGCCGCCATCATGTTTCACTTCCGCCGTGGGGACATAACAGACCCGCCAACCCACCCGCCGAGCATGGAAGCAATAATCGGTATCCTCCTGGTAGGCAAAGTAGCGTTCATCCAGATAACCAATCTGATCGACCACTTCGCGGCGGATCATCATACAAGAACCGGAGATGGCCTTGACATCATTGACTTCATGATTGTCGATATGATTCAACAGGTAACCGGTAAAACGCCGATCTTGTGGGAACAGTCTCGCCAGACCCATAAAATAGGAGAAGACTTCCCATGGACGGGCTTCCCCACGCCGCGATTGATATTGGATCGAGCCGTCACGGTTCAATACTTTCGGGCCGCAGATGCCAACCTCGGGATGTGCTTCCATAAACTGCATTAGGATCTCGATGGCGCGAGGCAGTACGACGGCATCCGGGTTTAATAGGACATAATAACGGGCATCCAGAACCTTGAGACCCTGGTTGACTGCGCGAGAGAAGCCAAGATTCTCATTATTTAAAACCAACTTTACGGTTGGGAAGTTGAGGCAGATCTCCTCGAGGGTACCGTCCTGCGAGGCGTTATCCACCACCACAACGTCCAGATCAAGATCAGAGGTTTGATCAAAAAGCGAATTCAGGCAATCAGGAATAACGTCCTTTGAAAAACGGGTGACAATGCAAATGCCTAGTTGATTCATGCTGCTCTATTCCGCTTAATATATTCCTGATATGGCTCTAAGATCCCTGTCGACATTACTTTAAGCAAATCTCCCGCCCGAATTTTCACATTTTTTTGGATTATTTTTCTTTTTCTCAACGCAATTGGCAAACCCCGCATTGCATCAAAAATCGCTTTAATAATAACCTGCCCCTGACCTCGAATGGTTAAATAGATAACAAAGAAAAATAGTGTGCCGATATGAAGTGGCAGGAAAAGCCAAAATAGCGGGGCGGGCATGTTTTTTATAAATGTCCAGATCAAATTTCGATAGCCATAATAAACAGAAAAATCGCTTTTTTTTTCAGTACTCGCGGAGCCTACATGGTGAACAATAGCTTCCGGAACATAAAGACATTTTTTTCCACTTAAACGCAGACGAAAGCCCAGATCCACATCTTCAAAATACGAGAAATAATCTTCATCAAAACCGCCAGCTTTTATAAAATCATCCCGTGAGTAAAACCCCGCAGCCGCGCAGGCGCTGAAAACTTCACCGGATTGGAGACCGTATGTGCCGGCAGGTTGATTATAGTTTTGCCGCCATGCCAGCCCGCTGACATGATAGGCGTCGCCAGTTCCATCCAATAATTCGGGAGCAGTGGCTTGAATTTGACGAGATGCAAAAAATGTAAACTCAGGGTTTTCATGTGCGGCTCGTACCAATTGTTCCAGCCAATCAGGTTCAGGGAAGGCATCCCCATTGAGGAGGGCCAGCCATTTTCCCCTTGCGAGGTGGGCGCCGAGGTTGTTGGCCGCGGCAAAGCCATGGTTGGCCGGCAACTGCTCGATATGTAAATTTAATTGCACCCAGCTGGCTGCCAAACCTTCCATCGAACCATCCGCTGAACCGTTGTCCACCAGGATTATTTCAAAGTCTTTGAAAGTTTGGCGGCTTAAACTCGCCAGGCAGCGCGGCAGGGTGGTCCCGCTGTTGTAGGAAACAATAAGAATGGATATGAGAGGCTCTATCACGATATGACCCTTTCCCTGGAGACTTGTATTGAAGGATCCCATGTTGAGAATTTTATACGAGATCCAGGTTGGGTTCCTCGCGAATATATGCTGGAACACGCCCCAAGTAAGGTAAGGCTGGCAAGCCGTGCCATTCCCCCAGCAAGTGATACGCAGACGAAGTCAGCTAACGTCAGGCATCTACTTGCCTGGCGCCATTCAGGAAGGCGCACCTCGACCGTAGTTTCCCAGTCCGGCAGGAGTCCGAAATCCCGCGCGGCGCACAGGCGGGCGATAAAATCTATCTGTTCTGCCAATGTCGACAGGGTATCAGGTGGTTCCACAGCAGGGTAAAAAGCCCCCTCAATCACCTGTGCCTGCGTCATTGGAGCAGGCAATAATATCATGCAGGAATTCCTCGAGGAATCATTGATGCAATCGATCCTATAGTTCGTCTTCACTTAAGCCAGCGACTTTGAGCAAGTGACGCAACAAGCCAAACTTGAGCGGCTGATTGCCATGAATTGGAATGGAGATGGGTTCGACCTGTCCTGCTTTACCATAGATGTGATGACTGCCGTTCACGCTAGCAATTTCCAGCCGTGTTTTTCAAGAAGTTTGGCAAAGCGCGCCCCGCTGATCGATTTCATACATTGATTTCAAGCACGCGGCTATCTTCAATTTCCAGCGCGGGCTGAACATCCACCGATAAACATCCTTCAATGGCTTCGTGTAAATTATCAAACAGTTCTTCAATGGTCTCGCCCCACGTAGCGCAGCCAGGGATGGGGGGTACCTCCGCCCAATATCCGCCTTCTTCAGCGGGATGCGCGACGACTTTAAGTTTCATAGGGGTTCTCCAAATTTCTACTGCTTGCTGCATAATTTACCAAACTTTTGACAGAAATTAGCGGTACTTCGTAAAAAGAACTGTACCTTTAGGGTTTGCCGTCTGCAGAATCGTTATCCAAGCGAGGCTCACCTCATCGCATCTTTTCAAACTGTTCCATCGTTAGATCGGCATCCCTCAAGATGCTTTTCAAAACCTTTGGGTGCAGGGTTTTCCCTGCATGGTAAGGGACAGTTATTCTCCTCTTGGTTCTTGTAAATTTTATGGCTGCCTGACTGACGGATCAACTACCCCCCTTTCATCCCCCCATTTCTGAACTTCGAAATGGGGGGACAATCCGCCAGATAAACATCGTTATCTGGATCGTATTCGATAACCACAGGATATTGATACTCTTTCATTTTTTGCCTCACATACCGCTTCTTGCATAAATATCCAAATTTGTTTCTATCGAATTGTTCTAAGATTACATGATTTTGGTTCAAATATTGTACACAGCGCCTTGTACGTAGTATCCTTCAGTAATCAGTGATCAGTAATCAGTGGCTGGATGAATGGCGGCGAGGGCGTGGGTGTCCCCAAAGGGGATGATATTGAAGAGTTTTAAACTAAGTCCAGCGGTTCAGGATGACGCCCAATCAGTGTCTGTCCTGCGGCGGTTGCGCGGAAGTGCCCCTTTCTATTTACTTTCCCCTGCATCATGCAACACCCGCTGGTAAAGATTAGCGCTGATTCGGTAGCCAACTTGATCGCGCAACAAATCCAGCACAGGCTTGATTGCCTCGATCTCTCCTCTATACTTTGCCTCGGTAAGTACGCCCAACAGACCCATACAGCGGACGCCGAAATATTGGGCTGCTTCACGCCCCAGACGCTCATCCATTAAAAGCAAATCTGCCTTCTTTTCCAGTGCTAATGCAATCGCCTCGGATTCCCCCACATCCAAATCTCTTTGTAATGCCAGCACAAATTCATAATTTGCAACTGCCGTCGTTTTAATCCATGCGGCAGACTTGATCTCCTCAACGCCCGGTTGACCGACTCCCTTTACTACCACCTCATGCCATACCGCTTGGGGGATAAGCAGTTCTCCGTAGAGGCGATGAAGAAGGTCCAACTTATCGATCCGCGCCAGGCTGATCAGGGGCGAGGAGTCGCTAACGATCACGAGAATCGCCCCAATTCCTTTAGTGTCGCCAAGTCAACTTCATACTCTTCCACCCCATAGTGAAGAGGTATGCTTTTGCTTCCTAGAAGGTTATGGAAATCCCATACGGTCAAACCAGCCAATTCACGCGCCTTTCCGAATGATAGCTTCCCCTCCCGGAATAAGTGGATGGCTAACTCTCGTTTCAGGTCATCAGGGGTCATGCGCGTGGCGTGCATGACTTCGCTCGGAATTTCAATAGATACTGTCGTCATAAGTTTTCTCTCTCCTTCGGCTTCGCTCAGGACATGCTTCGGCTTCGCTCACATGGTCCCGATGCTCTTTCGGGAGGACGTGCTTCGACTTCACTTTCCGCGGCGATTCTATCATACAAGGAGCTATTCTTTGGACGCCCCCGCTGATGAGTATATTGGTATCAAGAACGACTTTTCGCATGGCGGGCTTTTCGCGCTTGCCGCATGGCTTTGACCGCGTCTTTCATTACTTCGTCTTCGCCGATGTGAGCATAAGCCCCGCGAATTGCATTGATAGATAATGTGAATTGACGCGCGATGGCTGGGCGGTCCAGGTCTTTGTCCAGCAAACGCCAGAGTGCGATCTTTTCCTGCGCGGGGAGTTGGCGTACAGCCCTTCTAATTTGGTCGAGCGATAAATCTACACTAACTGTATTCATGACAATCTCCTGCCTATATTTTACCCCGATTTGATGTCTCCCCGAAATCAAGGACGGGTCCGCTTGAAAAAAGGGGTTGTTAGCGAATGAGCGGATGAAGGCGCTTCCCTGGCACTGCCCGCCACTACAGTCCCCGAAGCGGAGCGAGTGGGACGGCAAGTGTGCGAGGAAATCCTGCGCCGGGGCTTGTATTGAGTTGGTAGGTTGACTAGCGTAGCTGTGGGGAAACGCTTGTCCTCCCGAAGGACATCGGGACGATGTGAGCCTGTCGAAGGGCTGCCGAGGACGGCGGCTGGAGCATAGGAGGTAAAGAGCGCAAGCTTGTTGTATAATATCTGTATGACCACGCCTGCATCGCAATTTTCGCCTGATTTGATCGCGCAATATCGTCAGACTGCCAGACAGCGGCAAAAAATACGCGCCTCTAAAATGAAACCCCGCATACAAAGGGGATGGGAATTGGCGCGAAAAGCCGCGAAAATCTTAAAGGAACAGTATCATGCTGCGCGGGTGGTTGTTTTCGGCTCGCTCCTGCGTGAGAATTGCTTCACCGAATGGTCGGATATTGACATTGCCGCGTGGGGCATCCCTTCTGAACAGACATTTCGAGCCATCGGCAGCATTATGGATTTGGATTCTTCTTTTGAGATCAATCTTGTGGATGTAAACACCTGCCCGCCTGATATGCTGAAAACGATAGAAAAAGAGGGAATGGACTTGTGATCGAAAGTTATCTTGTCCTGGCTGGAAGAATCCGCAAGGAACTGGATGACCTCGAGCGCTTGATATCCAAAGCGAATCGCGCCATCGCGACAGCCCGTCACAATCCGCGCGATAGTTTAGTAATTTATGCAACAAGCGGTAAAGTTATATTCACGCTTCATTGATTATATTTTTCTATATACTTTCGCGCATCAATCAAAAAATCCCTTGCTTGATTGATCATATCCGCTACAAGATCGTTATCAATCTCGGTATCCACACCGTAATCTCCAGAGACACGGGTGTCAAATCCATCTACAAGCCAGCGATGATATTTTGGATCAAGTTCTTTTGTCTTTGCAAAATGTAAGCCATATGCCCCAATAACCTGACCATGTTGCTTGAATTCCAATCCTTTTTCACTGAGCAGGGCTTCGGCAATGTAAAACATTGCGTAATAGGCGCGTCCAGCCGAAAACTCTGCCTTGCCCATACCCATTAACCCCTCTGCGGCTTCAATTGCATCCAGGGCTTTATCGAGTAATTTACGAGTGTAATCTTTCATGCAGGTTGTCCATCCTGGTGAATATTTCTCAACAGAGGCGTATCAGGTTTTTGCCACTTTGCCTCTGTCATGAAAATACGGCTGACAAGAAGATCATATTCCAGGGAGACATCGCTCATCAATTCACTTGTTTTACGTATCTCTTCCCAATAATTTTTGTAATCTTTTAATAAGATCATCACATCCACATCCGAGCCTTGACGGTAATCCCCGCGCGCGTAAGACCCGTACAAGTAGACGGCCTTCAACCTGTCCCCATAAATGCGGACAAGCCCTTCCTTCAACTCTTTCATCAGTTTCCTGATACGCAGCGGCACTTTCCTGTTCATGTCTTTATTTTACCTTTTTTCCATCCCGTGCGCCATGCTCTGAACCGTTACCCAGGATGAATAACTTCAAAATCATGAAAAGTATGCATTAATAGATGACCCAGGCCGGCAAATATTTTTCACTATTCCAGGTGACAATGATCACGGAGACAAGGGACAGTGATTGCATTGCATATTTTTACAACTGATAGCCCGCCTTTTGAGCATCCTCATGGAACATCTTCACCGTATCAAGGGAGTATTCATCCAGTTCCTTGCCTACAAGCGATAATTTCTTTAGGATGTCGTGGGTCACGGTGATGACGTGGCAGCCGATCTCGTCGTGGCGCCAATTGGCGCCATTCAACAACTCGCGCGGACTGGCCCGGATCAGTTCCTGAGTTTTATAAGACCCATTGTCAACAATGATACTTTCAAAATCATTGTGGGTTTGTGCCGCCAGACGATCCAAGCATTGAACCAGATGCGCGGAACTGTCACATGAAATCATAATCACAGAAATGCGCGGGGGCGGATAAAAAATTGCGGCGGGCGAGCTTCGACAGCCTCAATCTGGTAGGTTTACTCGCTAAACGCTGCCGTCCACAGGATGCTTCGCAAAGGACGGCGGCTGGAGCATAGATTTTTTATTGCCAAGACAGGCAATTTACTTTTCCAAATATCTTAATGCGGCT
>CAZEGE010000021.1:33389-37813 GCA_964511765.1 uncultured Anaerolinea sp. | reverse complement strand
AGGGGTTGAATGTTGATCTTTTCCATGTTAGTTAATCCCAAGCAACGTGTTAATCTGCGGGCGGTTGAACCCTACCACAATCTTTCCGCCAATATCGATCACTGGCACGCCCATTTGACCGGAGCGGCGCACCATGTCGCGCGCAGCGGCCTGATCGCGGCTGACATCGATATCTGTGAATTTGACACCCTTTTCACGGAAATAACTTTTTGCCATGTTGCAAAAGGAGCAGGTGGGTGTGCTGAACACCACCACTTTCGGTTGAATGTTTTGATCTGTCATCTCGATACCTCCAAAAAAAATTTGATTTAACCACTGGACGGGATTGTACAAAAATATATTACATTCTGAAATATTAATATTACGTATGAATTTCGGCAATTTCCATCCCGTCTCCCTACCGAGCGGTAGGTTTTTGGAATTTGAGATATAATGTCTCGAAAGACAGGAAATTTTTTGAGTAATGTCAACCTTCGATAGACCTCCCTTTGGATTTGTGCTGGTCTTTCTTTTATTCAGTTTTCTGTTTCTTTCGAACACCTACAAACTGTGGTTCAAAACGGACAGATATTACGAGGACATATATAATAGCCTCACCCGCCAGCCTTCGATGTATCCTTTCAAGGATTTTTTTCTAGGGCGATTACAGAACAGAAAGCGCTGGGAAATAGAGCAGAAGCTCTTCAGTTTGCTTGGGTTGACGGCTGTTGTTGCAATGGATATTTTGGTTTTCATGGCATATATTGGATAATCCCGGTCATTGCGAGCCATTCTTTGGCGAAGCAATCCCCAACACAGCGAGCGAGATTGCCTCGTCGTATACTATCGTTCGCTCCCCGCAATGACGAAAACGAATTTGTTCAGAGTCAAAAATAAAAAAGAAATCATAAATCACGGAGGAACTCTTGAAAATCATCGCATGTATCAAGCAAGTCCCCGACTCGGAGGCGAAAGTCAAAGCCGAGGATGGGCAGGTATCGTGGGGGGACGCGCCGCTGGTCATCAACCCGTTCGACGAGTACGCGGTTGAAGGCGCGCTTCAGCAGAAGGAAGCCAACGACGGCACGGTCACCGCGCTGTGCGTAGGGCCCGAGTCCGCGAAGGATGCACTCAAGCACGCGCTCGCCATGGGTGCGGATGAAGCCATCCTCATCTCTGACGCGGCGCTAGAGAACCTCGACACAGCCGGAGCGGCGCGCGTGCTTGCGGCGGCGATCCAAAAAATCGGCGGCGCGGACATGGTCGTCTTTGGCCGTCAGACCCTCGACAATGGCGCAGGCCTCACCGCCGCGCAAACTGCGCGAGTCCTCGGGTGGCCCATGCTTGGGTTGTCCGGGCAGATCAAAGTCGAAGGTGGAAGCGTGCAAGTTGAACGAGTCATCGAAGAAGGCCGGCAGAGCGTCAAAGCAAACCTGCCCGCGGTGCTCAGCGTCGTGCAAAGCATCGGTGAACCGCGCTACCCATCGTTCATGGGCATCCGCAAAGCCTCGAAGGCCACCATCCCCGTCTGGTCGTTGGGTGATCTGGGAATTTCCGCGCCTGCGCCTGTCGTCACGCGCACAGAATTGATCAACCCGCCTGGCGAAGAGACAGCCGTTGAAATGATCGCCGGCGAAAGCCCCGCCGAGATCGCCGAAATACTTGCCGACAAAATTCTTGCGGAGAAAGTGCTATGAAAACTTTTGTTTATATCGATCACTTCAAAGGCGAAGTTCAGCCCTCCTCATGGGAGGCGCTTGGTCTGGCAAAAAGTTTTGGCACAGCGATTGCGTTGGTATTTGGCTGCGGCGTGGATGAGGTGGCAAAAGCCGCTGTGGAATATGGCGCGGATGAAGTCCTCGTTGCGGATGACGCCTCGCTGACAGATTACCGCGCCGAGACGTATGCTTCCACCCTCTCCGCGCTCGCTTCTTCACTTGGCCCAAACCTGATCCTGTTTCCGACGACTGCGCGAACCCGTGAGATGGCCGCCATGTCGGCGATTGACTTGAACACAGGCGTGTTGACCGATCTAATGGGACTCGAAGCGAACGGCGAATCATTCGTTGCGACTCGTCCCATTTATGAAGGCAAATTAATGGAAAAAACCGTTTGCGCTGGCAAGCCTGTGATGGCGACCATCCGCGGGCGCGCCTTTCCAAAACCAAATCGTGAAGCAGGCAAGAGCGGCACGATTACCAAGGTTGAAGCCAAAGGCGAGGCGCTCTCCACGGTGGAAGGCTACTCCGCTTCTGAAAGCGCCGTCAACCTGGGCGACGCGGGCATCATCGTCTCAGGCGGACGCGGGGTTTCCAACAACCCCGCGCTCACCCCGCCCGCGGGCATGGACGAAAAGGGTGCCGAAATCTGGCGCGCCCAGCAGGGCTTTGCTCTCATCACTGAATTGGCTACGTTGCTCGGCGGCGCAGTCGGCGCCTCCCGTGCGGCAGTGGACGGCGGCTATATCCCGTATTCACATCAAGTCGGTCAAACGGGTAAAGTCGTTTCGCCTGACTTGTACATCGCCTGCGGTATCTCTGGTGCGATTCAACACCTGGTGGGTATGAGAAATGCCAAAGTGATCGTTGCCATCAACAAAGACGCCGATGCCCCAGTCTTCAAACAAGCAAGCTACGGTGTGGTCGGCGACCTGTTCCAGATCGTCCCTGCGTTGACAGAGGCGTTGAAGAAAAAACTTGGGAAGTAGGATATTTAAGTTGACAGTCACTTTCAAAGTGACTGTCAACTTTGGTGCAGGAAAGAACTCCGGGTTTTCCAAAACTCGGAGTTCCTTGATTAAAATCCGTGTAAAATCAGGAAAACTTATTCTAAGCAATAGGAATAATGGGAATGAAATTATTTAAGAACAACAAATTTTATATTGCCTTATTCTTGGTTCTGCTGATATCAGCGGCGGGGCTTTCTGTATCGAATTTAGACGTGTTGCTTCGCTTCTACCATTCCTATCAAAACGGAACATTGACCATGGAAAAGATCCGTTTGGATCTGGCCTCCTTCGACCTCGGCAGAAAATCATCCGTTACACCGATCGATGTAAAGACCTCGGAATTTGATGGCATGCTGCAAGTCTACGTGCCTGAGGGTGAATTCTTAATGGGCAGGGGGGAAGTCTACAAGAATGCAGATTCGCCCCAGCACCTGGTCTATCTCGATGCGTTTTGGATGGATAAATATGAAGTCAGCAATGCCATGTACTTAAAATGTATGCAGACGGGCGGATGTACCGAATTGGTATCCGATAATATCTATTATCAGAATTGGGTTTATCGCGACCATCCCGTCACCTATGTCACCTGGGATCAGGCAGGCGAGTACTGTCAATGGGCGGGCAGGCGTTTACCAACAGAAGCGGAATGGGAAAAAGCCGCGCGCGGAACGGACGGTCACATGTATCCGTGGGGAGACGAAGCGCCAAATCCACGCCTCGCAAATTTTAGTGGGAGCATGATCCACGAAGCAGTTTCGACTTATCGTTATCCACTGGGGGCAAGTCCTTACGGTGCGCTCAACATGTCCGGGAATGTGCGCGAGTGGGTGGCTGATTGGTATGACCCCCAATACTACACAACAACGCCATATATGAATCCAAAAGGAGCTGAGAGCGGAGACGAACGATCCATGCGCAGCGGTTCTTATAACGAAGATGGACGCGAAGTTGCAGTCACCAGCCGCTATCGGCACGAACCGCAATCAGCGGGTTTAAGCCGCGGATTTCGATGCTCAGAGGATGCCGAGGCAGGAACTCAATAACAAACTAGAAGGGGAGGATGACAATTCACCGCAGATCCTCGTTATATTTTTAAGAAGAGAGGACTCAGTCCCCACTGGTCATGTCAGGCGTTTTCGATTCAACCTGTATGGGAACCATGAATACCGGGCATTTTGTATTTTGGACAACATACTCGGCAACGCTGCCCAGTAACAATGCATTGTAGCCGCCGCGCCCCTGTGAAGTTAACATCAACATGTCGACTTTTCCCTCTTCGGCCACAGCAAGAATGGCATGCGATGGGATCGAACCGGTAACTCTCACATCCACCTTCGACCCGTCCTTGCGCAGCAAGCGTGCGGTGCCGGCAAGGAATTTGTACATATTGGCTTCCGCTTTTTGGCGGATCTTCAGCACAATATCCGCCGGGGCGCGGTAATCATCTGCTTCTGGTACAGCTGAGACACAGAGCAGAACTAGCTGGCTGTCAAACGCTTTAGCAAGTAGACGTGCATAAGGGAGTGCGCGTTCCGAGTAGCTTGAACCGGCCAAAGCGATCAGGATGCGGTTGATCTTTGGGAATATCCCCTGGCTTTGATCGTCCACTGGAACAAGCAATACGGGTGTATCAATTTTCTCGACCAGTTTGTGGGATGATCCGCCCCTTAACCAATTGCGCTCTCCGGAGCCGCCACGTGTGGAAGTGATCACCAGA
>CAZEGE010000021.1:0-33289 GCA_964511765.1 uncultured Anaerolinea sp. | reverse complement strand
TTTCGGTTTCAGCTTTTGAGCTATCGCCCTGGCAAAGGGAATCGCGTGCGCCGCATATTCCGAACCATCCAGCAGAACAATAATTTTTGGAATACCAGCAATCTGACCAAACCATGTCTTCTGATCCTGATGATCGGGATGCCAGGCGACCTCCACATGATTTGATAAGATTTGCTGTCCCGTCAGGATCGGCACTTTGACAACCTGCCCAAATCCAAATCCCGCAAGATGCGCTGCATCCAATTGACCGAGATAATCGCATCTCAGGCGTGGGGTCCCCATAGCGATTACGGAAATAAGTAAATAGGGCATAAAGTGTGGGGATGAAGATGAAATAAGTCCAGGCTCCCTCCCAAAATCGCTCGGCAAAGATGACGATGGTTGCGCCGCTCGTCAATGATGCAGCAATGATCGTGCCGAGGATGAGCGGGATATTGCCAGCCGACGGGGAGGCCTGTGCGTTGCGCACGAGACGTTTTGTCACTGCCCAGCCGGTCATGCTTAAAAGGATGAACACGCCCGCGGCATAGATTGCCAGATAGATTTCTTCGTGCGTACCCAATAGCAGGAAGAAGAAACATACGATACCAACCTCAATCCAGACCGGCAGATCGGCCACCGCGTATTTATTTGGTTCTCCCATTCGATGTGGGATATAACGGCGCTCTTTCAAGCCGAGGGCCGGATTCTGCAATCCCTGGGTGCTCGCTGCTGAGGCGGACATTAAAACTGCAATACCAACCAGTGTGCCAAAATAGGGCAGCGGATTTGGCAGGAACTGGTCCATCGTTTGTGTAAATACGGATACGTGCAAATCAGTCGGATCTGCCACGGAATAGATGACAGGGCCAACCACAAGCATGGTGATGGCGGTCGTGCCCATGATGATCATCAGACTCAGAAAGGCTTTATTACTTTTCTGGGCCGCTGTTCCATCATATGCCGCAACCAGATTCGCAAATACCTCCACGCCTGTCATCACGGCCAGAATGCGGACATACCCGCCAAGTGTAATTTGAAAGCTTGTTTGATACGTGTGTCAATGGTGTGCCCCTCAAGGAAAGCAGTAATTATTTTACCCCGCATCCAGTGGAGGACAACCATGTACAAATCTATTCCGCTGTGACCAGTCTTGATTCATTTTCATTAAGAGTCGCCTCGCAGCAAATTGATCTTGTAGTTCGGACACGGGCTGGATGATAAAAAACCCGAACGGCTGACCAATCCGTGTCGCTTCAGATGGAGTCTGAAATATATTCACAGACCGTTTACAATTAAGCCAATGTACATTCATCTCACGACCCATTCCGCATACTCCTTGCAGAAAGGGTTAATGACCCCAACCGATCTGGCGCAGGCGGCACGGTCGAATGGCATGCCTGCCATTGGACTCACGGATCACAATCTGCTGACCGGCGCGGTCGAGTTTGTCACTGCCTGTAAGCAGGTTGGCATCCAACCCATCCTGGGCTTGGAGATTGACCATAATCACAATCCCCTTAATCTGCTGGCAACCAGCTTGGAAGGCTGGTCCAATCTTTGCCGGCTGAGCAGCGCACTTGCCCTACGAGATAATCCAGATGAGCCATGTACTCTGGAAATCCTTGCAGCATATTCTGAAGATTTGATCGCCTTGAGCGGCAATCCAAATCCACTCAAGGCGATCTTTCTCGATCGTTTGTATATTGCTCTGCATAATCCATCCAAAGCCGCTTTTCTGACAGACCTTGCGCGTAAATTTGGGTTGCCCACAGTGGTCACTCATCCAATTTATTTCTTCAGCCCCGAACAAGTCACTCTGCAACGTACCCTCTCGGCGATTGGTCTGAACAAAACAATCAGCACTGTTCCCGATAACGCAATCGCATCACCGAATGCATATTTCATGAGTTCGCAGGAAATGGAAACGCGCTTCAAAGAATTTCCTGAAGCGCTGAACGCTACGGTGGAAATTGCAGAACGCTGCAACTTCAAGCTGCCGATTGGCAAGTCTCAAATGCCTACCGTTCCTTTGCCTGTTGGAGTGACTGCGGCTCAACACTTGCGAAATAAAGCCATGGAAGGTGCGAAGTATTTATATGGTCAGATCACGCCGGTTATTCAGGCTCGCTTGGAGCATGAGTTGGGGGTCATCGCCCGCATGGGTTTCGAACCGATCTTCCTGATTGTGGAAGACATCATGGATTATGCCAGGCAAACCGGAGTTCCGTTTTCTTCACGTGGTTCGGCCGCTTCCTCCCTCGTAGCACATTGCCTGGGCATCACCAGCCCGGACCCGATGCGATTGAACCTGTATTTCGAACGCTTCCTGAATCCAGCCCGCACCACGCCTCCTGATATCGACACAGACTTGTGTTCGCGCCGAAGAGACTCGGTGATCCAGCACGTTTTTGATACTTATGGCAGGGAACGGGTCGCAATGATCGGGACCATCAACCGCTTCCGTTTGCGCTCAGCGTTGAGGGAGGTGGCCAAGGCGCATGGACTTGAATTTGCAAGGGTCCGCGAACTTGCCAATCAGATGCCGCATGCCTACTGGGCGCGCTTTGAAGAATCAGAAGAGGGGAAAGATCCGCCCTCCCCATTTGCAGAATTGCGCGCCGCTTATCCGTCCCATGACTATCAGATCATTTTTGATGAAGCCGAAGCCATCCTGAAATTACCGCGCCATCTGTCGGTACACCCTGGTGGTGTGATCGTTGCGCCCGGCCCGCTTACTGATCTCGTGCCGGTCATGCGTTCGGGCAGCAAGGGCATCATTATCACGCAATTGGATTTGGAATCCGTGGAATCATTGGGCCTGGTGAAAATTGACCTGTTGGGCATTCGTGGTCTGACAGTCCTTGGAGATGTCGCAGAGTTTGTTCATGAGAGTCAACCAGAGCAGTTTCAAGGTCCGCTGGCAGTTTTGGATTCAACCCCAGCCGATGATCCTGGGACAGCCCAACGTATCAAGCAGGGAGAAACGATTGGGTGCTTCCAGATCGAAAGTCCGGGCATGCGCGCCACACTCCGTGAGATTCATGCGCGCAGTGAGGACGACATCATGGCGGCATTGGCCTTGTATCGACCAGGACCGCTCAGTGGGGGACTCAAGGATGCCTTCGTGCGCCGCTTCAAAGGCGAAGAGAAAGTCAAACACCTTCATCCCAGCCTGGCTCCATTATTGGATGAAACCTTCGGCGTGATCCTGTACCAGGAGCAGGTTCTGCGCATCGCGCATGAACTGGCAGGCTTCAGTCTGGCTGAAGCTGACCTGTTGCGCCGCGCGATGAGCCATTTCGATCCGGGCAAACACATGCAGGAATTGCAACGAAAATTTGTAGGGGATGCGCAGGAAAAAAGTGGTGTGCCGGCTGAAACCGGCGAAAGGATCTGGGAGATGATGGCGGCCTTTGCAGGCTACGGCTTTCCCAAAGCGCATGCGGCCTCCTATGCCAGGGTGGCCTGGCGTTCGGCCTGGTGCAAGTCACATTTTCCGGCTGAGTTCATGGCAGCCGTGCTGGCCAATTGGGGTGGGTACTATAGCCAGCGCGTCTATCTCAGCGAAGCGCGAAGAATGGGGCTGATTGTTCGACCGCCGCATGTGAATTATTCCGTGCATAACTTTTCAGTGGGAAAACTTGAAGGTTCAGGGGAATGTGCGCTTTTCATGGGATTGGATCAGGTCAAGGAATTAACCCGCCAGACGATTGGACGCATCATTCAGTTTGCACCCTTTGTTTCCCTCGAGGATTTCCTGATGCGTGCAGCTCCGCGCGCGCAGGAAGCTGAAAACCTCGCACGAGTCGGCGCATTGGATGGTTTGGGAAAAATACCCTCGATCTTAAAACGCTTGCAGAATGGCGGCTGGCAACAAAATCAATTGAGTTTATTCGAGTGGACCGACTCGAGTGATGAAGATTGGACGCTTCAACAAAAAGTAACTGCGCAGTCGGAAATCCTCGCGGCCAGCCTGGATGCTCATCCGCTTGAATTGGTAGCGGAGAAGGTCGCCGAAGCCGGAGCGATCTCAACCCTGGAAGCAGTCGAAAGAATTGGACGCAGGGTCACTGTTGCAGGTGTGCGCCAGACTTCCCATCGCAGTCGAACAGCCAAAGGGGATTTGATGCTATTCCTGACTGTGGAGGATCTCCATGGAACGTTGGATGCGATTCTATTTCCGGAGGTCTATCGCGCCGCCAAATCCCTGTTCGATTCAACCAGGCCTATATTGATAACTGGCGTGATGGAGATGGATACAGAACGCGCAGAACCGTTTTTGAGGGCGGAGAAGGTTGTATTAGTGGAATGAACATATATTATTTTGCGCTCAAATTGCCGGCTTCGGCGTTTGGAGGTCAAACTGGTGCACAATGTTTTGTGAATCTCAGATGCATCTTCGAAAGGATATCGTCTTAATGCTTTACTTGCCTCTGACGGTTGATGCAGCTTGATTCAACTGGTCAAATACGGCAGGAGTGAGATCAAAATGCAAAACCTGGGCAACAACCTGCGTCCAGCCATGCACAAAATATAACCAGCCATCTTCCACTTTTACCTTACGACTTTCCACCTGTGCCAGCGATTGATGCAGGAAGTCTAATTCTCCGCGGTAGTTGAATTCCCATGAGACGCTGTTCACTGGGAATTTACCATCCCAGGTTATTGGTGAACCTGGAATATCCTTACCCATCCCGGTTGCATTGATAATAATGCTGTATGGAGGAAATTTCCCCATGATCTTGTCATTAATTAGGGGGTCAGAGTTACAGATGTATTCAATCTCAATGTCGGTTTTCAGACTGCGCACCATCTCTTTTGCATGATCCAAACGGCCCTGGGAACGGTTTACGAATGTAAATTTATTGGGACGGTCTCCCTTATCTTTCTTATTGATCAAGTGCAACAAGGTGGCAATGGCTGACCCTCCTGCGCCAAAGCACAGCACATCGCCATGAGTTTTGGCAAAATAATCTTTTTCGATAATCGCATCCAGGCTGGCTCCCGAGGTGATGGGATCTTTCGCGTGACCTTCCAAACGGCCATCCAGTTTGGATATGCTGGAAACCTCATTGGTCATCTGGGCGTAAGGATCGAGATAATCAAACATGTCACGTGCTGCAGTGAGAAGGTCGATTTTATGAGTGGTCACCAGTGCGCCGAGCGATTGAGGATCATATTTGATCTGGGAAACTGCTTTGCGATATGCATCCGGTTCATCATGGATTTTACAGTCAATACCTTCGATGACAATTTCCTTGTGTCCTAGTACTTCCATCCACAACGGAAAGACTTTCATTATGGACGATTTGGAAGTGGTCACACCGATGAAATAGAAGGTTGGCACTGTTTTTGTTACGATTGGGTGGGTGTTTTGTGTTACCGTTCCCATAATTGCTCTCCTTTTTTTATGTAATGATTATGATTTGGAAGATTGGATGATCTTGACAAACTCAGCAGCCTTTTGGCTGATCTCGTTAAATTTTCCTTCTTTTGCAAGCTGGGGAGGGCATAACTCACTGCCGGCACCAACCGCAACAACACCAGCCGCAAACCAATCAGCGGCATTGCCTGCATTCACTCCCCCTGTGGGCATCATTGGAATATAAGGAAAAGGACCTTTCAAGGTCTTGATATAAGCCGGGCCACCTATTGATCCGGGGAAAATCTTGATTACATCAATTCCAAGGCTATATGCTTGATAAATCTCTGTGGGAGTCAACGCGCCTGCCATTGTCAATAATCCGCTATTCACCATGGCTTCCACCAACTTTGTCTCGCAGATCGGACTCACCAGAAAGCTTGCGCCGGCTGCTTTAGCGGATTCCGCTTGTTCAGGTTTTGTCAAGGTACCCATGCCTAGTACGATGGCCTCCCCATACTTCTTTGCAAGAGTTTTGACCACGTCTTCAGCATGGGGTGTGCTGTAGGTTATTTCGATCCCTTTTACCCCGCCATTCACCAATGCTTCGACCATCTGAACGGTCAATTCGGGTGAGGTTCCACGAATAACTGCCAGAAGTCCCAATGCTTTAACTTTTTCCAATACTTCGATTTTATTCATACTCATTATCTCCTGAAATAAGATTATGCCACCCGGTACATCGGTTTTTCACCGCGCAGGACTGCCAGACAATCTTTCATGGCAAACCAACCCATGTTGCTGGTGGCGCCGTCAGTTTGTGCACCAAGGTGAGGAGTAGCCACCACTTGGGGCAGTTGCAGCAGAGGGTTAGCCGGATCAGGTGGCTCAACCATGAAGGCATCCAAACCTGCGCCGCGTAAATGGCCGGATTCCAGAGCATGCAATAAGGCAGTTTCATCCACAATTTCACCCCTGGACGTATTGATGATGAAGGCTCCTTCCCTCATATGTGCTAAGAATGCAGCATTGACCAACCCGCGTGTTTCTGGAAGGAGGGGTAAATGGAGGCTGATGAAGTCAGATTTTTCAATGACTTTGTCAAGCGATTCCAAAGTGATTCCATTTTCAATGGCAAAGGTCGTATCTGCAAAGGGATCATATGCCAGGAGGTGGCAATCAAATCCTGCCAGGCGGCGGGCGAGTTTTTTGCCGATCGCCCCCAACCCCAATATTCCTATTGTCTTATCTTCCAAAGAAACGCCGTTTAGACGCGGCCATTTGCCTTGTCTGACAGCCTGAACCGCATCTGGTATCTGACGGGCAAGTGCGAGGATAAGACTGAGTGCCAATTCTGCAACCGAAACGGAGTTGGCGCCCGGAGTGTTGGTGACTACAATCCCCTTTTCTTTAACGGCTTCGAGATCTACATTATCCACTCCAACACCGTAGCGGGAAATTACCTTTAGCTTATCTGCTTTTGCAAGTGCTGAACGGTCAATCACATCCAATCCGGCAATATAACCGTCAACGCCCTGCAATAAATCCGATACTTCATTGGATGAAAGAGGTTTGCCAGTGGGATTGTATGTGACAGATCCTGTCAGGGCTTCAAGTTCAGTTTTTAACCGCGGATCATTTTTTCCGTAAGAGGTCGGAGTTACGAGCAGGCAAGCTTGACTTAAGTCCATTAGTTACCACCTTACCTTGATATCGTGGATTATCAATAATCTCTGGACCATTCTCACCTTCCACCACCAATTTTCTGAAACCGAGTTGTTCGATTGTCCCATAATCATGTCCGGCATTTCCGGGGTAGGCGAAAAAGGTTACCAGGTCTTCCTGGCGGGATATGCAGACCGATCTGTGAGCCCAACGCGGAGGAACATATAGCACCTTGCCCGGGGAGAGTGACTCTACAGAAGTTTCCCCTTCAGTGGTCTCCATGACCATGTATCCTTCACCTTTCAAGCAATAATAAATTTCTGCAGTGTCGATGACTGTGTGAAAATGTCCCTTTGTCATAAAGAATTCACGCCCCACTTTGCCGGGGTGAATGATCGAGATGCCCATCAGCAATTCGCCAGCCACTTCAGGTCGTTGAATTTCATATACTTCATAAATCAATTGATCTTCTGTGGAAAGCATTTTGTTATAGGTTTCTTGATCCAAAAATTGACCACGCAGTGCGGATAACCGCCTTTCGATATGATTATCCACTCTTGACGGGATGCCTTGTGGCATTGGAAGAGTGAAAGTAAAGGGTAAATCGCTCATCTTATTCTCCAAGTTCGGTTTAATTTATCCCGGCAAGCCGGCGGGCAATATTGCCACCCAGTAGTTGCTTTCGTGTAGTTTCTGGGAATCCTTTTTCATTTAATTGGTCTTGTATCTCACCAGGCAAGCTTGCCAAACCTGCCCCCTCCCCAAGATAATGATAAAGTTCAGTCTCTGCCATGTCTGTAGCGAGGGCAATGCGGCCTGAAAACCCGGCGCCTACCATTTGCTCGATTAGCGGCCAAAGATTAGCATATGGGTTGTACTTGGGTCTGTAAAATGTGTCATATTCAAGTAATATCCCCAGACTCGCAAGTTCTTTGTGAAGGCCGATATCTGGCCTTTTATCCATGTGACATAGCACCAACTGGCTAGGTAGCAGCCCAAGGTCCGGGAAATAAATGCAAGCCTTTTCAGCCAGGGCACCTTTTTCTGTGTGGATTTCCATGAGAGCTTTTGATTTGAACGCAGCAGAGGCAGCGCCTTCCAGGGCGGCATGGGGGCAGTCTGTCCAGGTGGATTCGAGGGCGATCTTTATAAAACCTGCCTTGACGGGTGACGGTGTTTTCAAGGTTTCAAAAAGCCCCTGCTCCAGTTCGGAAGACAAGTAATCATGAATTTTTTGAGCCCCCGCTTCCCACAGCCAATGATTTTTAGGATAGTATTTTTTGCGGTGAAAACCTGTGCATGCGATCAAATTGACTTTGGAGGACTTTGAAAGTGCCGATAACCGGTTCCCATCCCGCCCACATTCTCCTGGTTGACAATCCAATATTGTTTCGCCGCCTTTCTCGCGGTACTCGACCAATTCTTTTAGGATAGGGTTGAATTGGTTTAGTACGGGTCCGCTTTGATTTACACCGGGAACAGGTTCTATCCATAAATGGTTATGAGCATCTGTAATTCCCAGACATTCGTATGGTAGAGGATCCAGGACAGTAATTACTGGACGCGGAGCAGAAAGAGGAGGCAAAACCGTCATTTTAATTATGGCTCCAAAACGATTTTTAATGAATTTCGATCTTCAGCCGCAGCAAAAGCGAGCACAGCATCTCTTAACAGAAAACGCTGGCTGACGACATCTGAAAGATTGACCAAGCCGGAATTAACAATTTGAGCAGCCTGCCAACAATCAGCAGTGCTGCAAGCGGTGGTAGCCGTAATCACCAGTTCTTTATAATGCACCAGGTTGGAATCAAAATTGATCATAGGACGATCCTTGGGAAGTCCACCAAAAAAATTGATCCTTCCGCTAATGGCTGCGAGGTCAAGAGCGCTTTCTTGAGCAGCGTGAACGGGTGCTGCAACGATAATCGCGTCTGCTCCATGCCCCTGACTTTCCTCATCCAGAACCAGTTTTAGATTTTCTGATGAAGGATTAACCACCCGGTCAGCGCCCATCCGTTTGACTTGTGCAGCACGGTCTGGTAGGGGTTCACTGACGATTACGCGGCCTGCGCCTCTTGCTTTGGCAAGTTTGGTGTGCATCACGCCGATGGGACCCGCGCCGATGATTAGTACAATTTCCCCGGGTTTAATATGCAGCGCGTTCTGTCCTCTGAGTACACATGCAAAGGGTTCGATCATGGCAGCCACAGCTGGATCAACGGATTCGCTGACAGGGATCACATTACCTTGTTGGACCGAGTTGCGAGGAATGCGGACGTATTCTGCAAAACCGCCATCTGAAGTCACACCTATGGCATCATAAGTGGCGCATAAGTTATTGTTGCCGGTAATACATTGCAGGCAGTGTCCACAGCCAGTGTTGGGTGCGCAAAACACGCGCTGGCCGACCGAATAGTTTTCAACCTCAGCGCCTATATCCGCGATTGTGCCAACCACTTCATGCCCTGGAATGCGAATTGTTCCAGATGTGTACATACGATGATTTCCATGGAAAATCCGTAAATCGGTCCCGCAAATACTTGCGCTTATAACCTTGACCAGTAATTCCCCCCTATCAATTTTTGGAATGGGTACATTTTCCACGCGTAAGTCGTTTGGACCATGATAGACAGCAGCTAACATATTTCTTCCATCAGCTTGCATTTCATTCACCAATAATTTCTTTCAAATATACTGGACGTTGTTCCAAAAAGGATTTGGTTCCCGCTAAAACCCCCGCGACTGCCCAGCGGCCTTCAATTCCTCCGGCGCGTGGAGGGGTTTCGTTCTGTATACAGGTAACAAAGTGTTCCAATTCGTAGATATAAGCCCATTTGAATCGCTCAGGCCAGGTTCTGAAAATTGGCGCGATCAATCCTTGATCACGGTTTGTGCAGACTACAACAGATTGACCCTGGAGCTCCCCGATTTGCATGATCCCTTTATCACCGACGATCTCCACGCGCGCATCGTATCCGTACCCGCAGGGGCAAACTCCTGAGATCAGTCCTAGGCCGCCACTCTCGAATTTAATGTTGACGAGGACATTGTCATAGAAGTTTGGGGTATCCACATTGTTAGCTGCGCCTTTAAAGTTAGCAACCTCTGTGTACACTCGTTGCTGATCTGACCCCATTAACCAGCGCGTGGCATCCCAATCATGGCTGTTGACTTCGGCCAACATGCCATTTGAGGTGCGTAGATCACGTGCCCAGGGTGGGGGTAAACCAGGACCGTGGGTGTTGGACTTAATCATCATGGGTTGACCGATTTCACCCGCTTCGATCCGCTGCGCAGCCGCAATAAACTCGGGATCAAATCGCCGCATAAAACCCAGTTGCAAAATGACCGAGTTCTGATTAACGACATTATTGATCGCATCGCATTCTTCTAAATTTAGCGCCATTGGCTTTTCCAGGAAAATGTGCTTTTTGTTTTCGGCTGCCAAAGCTGTAATCGGCAGGTGTGTGGGAGTGGGGGTTGTAATGATCACAGCATCAAAGTTGGCTTTTTCAAGTGCAATCTCAAGTGTATCGAACTGGTTTTCGATCCCAAATTCTATGGCGGTCTCTTCACGCACCTGTGCCATCGGGTCGACAAGTGCAACGATTTTCCCATCGGGAATATGCCGGGTAATCGCGCGGGAATGATTTTTGCCGACCCTTCCGGCGCCTATCATGCAAATTCGAACTGGTTTTTTCATTAAGAAATCCTCAACTATAGTAATTTGATTTGATTGTAACCATCGCGTTAGTCTGTAAAAAATTGGTTCAGGGTTCTTTCCAGCAGGATGTATTTTTTTATCAAAGGTAAATAGATCCCATGATTTGCTTTTGATGGGAAAGAAGGTTTTCCGTTCAGTAGAGCAGTTTGCTCAACGTGAGTTACCAGATCATAGATCAGCCCGGCTGATTTTCCCGCAATCATGGCGGCTCCCCAAGCACCAAACTCGTTGCCTTTTAACCTTTGATAGGGGACATTGAGAACGTCGGCCTTGATCTGATTCCAAACCCCGCTACGCGCCCCGCCTCCAACTACGCGAGCTTCCACGAGTTCTAATTTCGGTAATAACTCCTTAAGAATATTCAAATAATATGCGTATTCATATGCGATACTTTCTAAAATGGCACGCGCAAAATGAGCCTGTGTATGAGACCACGACACGCCTACCCATGCCCCCCGCATTTGCGGACTGGAAGGGCAGATGCGCCCCCCAAGATGAGGTGAAAAGAATAACCCTTCGGAGCCTGGGGCAACCGTTTCGGCCAAAGAGATCATTTGCAAATATAGATCTTCAGAACCAGGAAGAACCTGTCCGTGGGAAATATTAAAGAATTGATCGCGAAACCAACGAAGCGCGAGTCCTCCGCCACCAATATATGCAAGTGGATTCCATAATCCGGGAACGACGGAATGCATGGTTAACAGTGCGCGATTTTTGGTGTCGGCTACAAATTTATCGGTGCACCCCGCGAGAACAGCAGCGGTACCAGCCACATCAAAGAGCATACCGGGACGGACGATGCCTGCTCCAAGCGCATTTGCTGCGGTATCTCCTGCGCCTGCAGCAATGAGGGTACCGGGCGCCAGTCCAAACTCTTTCGCGGAATGCTCTGACACCTCCCCAATAATGTCACACGGATCAATGATCTTTGGGAGTTTACCCAAATCCAAATCAAAGCATTCGCAAAGTTCATTGGACCAAATTGTTTTTTGTGCGTCAGAAAACCCCGAAAAATGGATATATGTATGATCGATAAAGGCCTGATCCGCTTTTAAACCCGCTATTTTACCTGCCACATAAGTTCCGGGCACCACAAATTTTGCGGTTCGCCGATAAATATCAGGTTGTTCATTTTTCCACCAGAGCATTTTTGGCCCATGATCACAAGTGGGGGGGCAGCCGGTGAGTTGGGTGATTCGGTCGCCAGCTGCTTTATCCATCCACTCAATAAAGGGTTGACAGCGCATATCCAACCATGAGTCATATCTGGCGACAGGCTTAAAATCTTCATCGATCAGTCCAATGCCTGCCATTTGCGAATCAAATGCAATCGCAGCAATCGCTTTCGGTTCAACTCCACTTGACTCAATACACTTCCGTACAGTCTGGGCTGCTGAGGTGTAGAAATCCTCATTTTCCTGCTCCACGACGCCCGGCTTGGGATAAAAAAGCGGAACTTCAACGGAAGCCTCTGAAATAAGTTTTCCGTCAATCTGATAGAGTGCAGCCTTGGTACCGCTCGTTCCAAGGTCGACACCGATCAGGTATTTCTTTTGCATTGTTATCTCCAATACGCACTACTTCAAATAAATCAGGATACCAACTGGCAATTGGTAATTAAGAAATATTGTCCTTTGAAAGAATACTTTGGGCACCCGAACGATTCGATCCAAGCTATATGGTTCTTAGTTTGATTCCCGCAACCTAAGCAGCTCGACTTCAAACCGCGACCGATCTCCGCGATGCACTGCGTGATAATATTCAACGGGCTGTCCATTCTCCAGAAAACTAATACTATCGAGCATCAACAAGGGAGAGCCACGTTCGATGTCGAGCAATGCGGCTTCACCCTCAGTGGCTAGAACGGCTTCGATATAACGGCGGCCTTTTGCGATAAATACCCCGCAATCATTTTCTAAAAATTCATAAAGAGAGCGGTTGGTCAAATCAACACTTGCCAGGGTGGGGCAAAGCTCATACGGAAGGTAGGTGGTAACCAGTTGGATGGGCTCTTCATTGATAAATCTCAATCGTTGAATATCGATCACTTCTTTGCCAGGTTTGATGTTGAGGAAACGAGCCACCTTTTCAGTGGAGGGGATGACACTTTGGTGAAGTACCTTGGTACCAGGCTTAAGACCGCGTTCCACCATATCCTGGTAAAAACCGGTCAATTTTTGAACAAGTCCTTCGTTAATTTTTGGCTGGGAAATAAAGGTGCCTTTGCCTTTTCGGCGATTGATGATGCCTTCAAACTCCAGTTCCCGCAAAGCCTGCCGAACCACAGTCCGGCTGACTCCATAAAGTTCGCAAAGGTCCTGCTCACCCGGGATTTGATCGCCTGGAACCCAATTTCCTAGCTGTACCTTTTCCCTCAGGATGTCCATTAATTGAATGTAAAATGGGATACGACTCTCGAAATTGATTATTTCATTCATAATGCTTCCGTCCCTAGTACAAAAGATGATTTGTTGTAATCCTGTTATTACAACTTATTATAAGAAAAACCACCCGACATGTCAATAGTAAAATCTTAAAAAATTGGGTAAAGAAATTGGTACCAGGGTCCCATAAAGCATGGCGGTGTATAACCGACCCATACACCTCATTAGGATCTTGTCCGGCACGGCCCGGGATGGGATAATCCAAATTGGATTCCCCGCAGACACTCGCTACCAAGTTGCCCGTGCCATCAATAATAGCTGTTTCTGCGTCTGTAACACCAATCTCTATACCTATTAGGCTTGTGTTTGTCATGGTTAATGCCCTCTCAAGGATTTCTTTCCAGTTCTCGCAGATGCAGGATACTTTCCTGGGCGTATATATCCCGTAAAGGGGCATGCTTTGACAATCTGGACATAAGTAGGGGGTCTGACCCTGGTGGAACAGGCTCTAAAGTCAGGAAACCGCTATAGTAAATATCATTTAGCGCTTGCATGAGGTGCATAAAATCAATGTGCCCACGGCCGGGAGCTTCACGATTGCTGTCGGAAACGTGCATGTTTACCAGCAGGTTGCCTGCCTTATATACAGCGTCTACGAGATTCGGCTCATCTATATTCATGTGGAAAGTATCCAGGTGGATCTTTAGATTTTCAAAACCAACCTGTTCAATGAATCGCAGCGCTTGATCTACATTGTAGATCAGGAAGGTTTCGTAACGGTTGATCGGTTCAAGAGCAAGGACGACTTCTCGATCTTTTGCATAAGCTGCCAATTTGCGTATCGAATCTGTTGCCAAATCCAATTCGGTTTGGTAATCAATCAGCCATTTCTTTTCTGATTGCGGCGCGCCCAAGGGCGCTGTTCGGCCGGCTGGCGCAGGTAAAACCACAAGGATGGGAGCGCCTAATTTTCTGGCAAGGTCAACACATGACTTGCCGTATTCCAATGCAGCGGATCGTTCAGTCTTGTCACGGCTGGCCGAATCTCGACCAGGAATTCCCCAAATACTCCAACCCAATACTGAGGAAATGCAAATGCCAAACTCCCTACAGAGGCCTTGTACTTCAGGAATACTATAGCGATCGGGTTCTCCGATCAATTCGATCCCTTCGTAACCATAATGTGCAAGGCGCGTAAATTGATCGCGCAATGGCTCATTTCCGTAGATCCAATTACTAATTGCATAATGCATGGCAAACCTCGCTGTTGTTTGAACTGCGCACTATTTTCCGAATCTGCGTCGACGCCATTGATCAAAGATAACGACCAGGATGATAACTAGACCCTGTATGACGCGCTGCCAGAAAGCACTTACATTAAGTAGGTTTAAACCATTGGAGAGTACTCCCATAATGAGAGCGCCAATCAAAGAACCCAGGACGCCTCCCTCTCCTCCAAACAGGTTGGTTCCCCCGATCACGACGGCAGCGATGGAGCGAAGTTCCTCCCCATCAGCCATTAAAGCGTTCGCTGAATTCAGCCGTCCGGCGAGCACGACACCTGCTATGGCAGCCATAAGCCCAGCAAGGATATACACAGCTATCTTCGTGCGATCAATATTGATGCCGGATACACGGGCAGCATCCCGGTTTCCACCGACAGCGAAGACGGTGCGGCCGAGCGCCGTATAGCGCAGGATAAACCAGCCCACGATGACTGCTAGCAGAGCTACCAAACCAGCCGTGGGGATGCCAAACAGGCTGCCATTACCCAGCCATATCATTTCCTCCGGCAAATAGCCTTTGAGCTCGGTCGCTGTCATGTGAGAAGGGACCGGCAATCCTCCGGTTATTAGAAGCGCGACCCCCCGCAGGGTAGTCAATGTACCCAAGGTCGCAATAAAGTCGGGTATGCGACCGCGGCTGATTATGTAGCCATTAATAAATCCAGCCAACAACCCGACCGCCAGTGCAATTGGGAGGCCAAACCAAAAGGGCAAGGGGCCTATCGAAAAACCGGCGATAGTGAATTGCTGTGTCATCAGAACGGCTGCCGCACAGGCTGAAATCGCAGCAACTGCACCTACAGACAGGTCAATGCCGGCTGAAAGGATCACTAGCGTCTGGCCAACAGCCAATATGGCCGTAATTGATGACTGCCGAATGACATTGGTGAGGTTGCCGGTTGTCAGGAAGTGTGGCGTGGCTACCGACAGGTAAGCAGACAGTAAAATGAGGGCAATCAAAGGTCCGCCGCGCATGACGATATCATTCAACATGCGGGACAGGTTGCGATGTCTTATGGCAGGCATTTTTTCTTCATTTACGGATTTAGCTTCTGAAACGGGATGCGTTTTTTTAGTCATTTTAACCTCCATGGTCAGATTGCGCTTTGTAAAAGCATTTCCTGGGTCACTTCTCCTGCACGATACTCCGCAGCGATGCAACCAGCTCGCATAACGAGAATGCGATCCGCCATGGCCAGGATTTCCAGCATTTCTGAAGATATCAGGATAATTCCAACACCTTTTTTGGTAAGATCTTCCATTAATGAGAACACCTCGGCTTTGGCGCCGACATCAATCCCACGAGTGGGTTCATCAAAGATCATAAACCTGGCTTTACTGAACAACCACCTGGCCAATACAACCTTTTGTTGATTGCCGCCACTGAGATAAACAACTGCTCTGTCCAAAGCTGAAGGCTGAATACGCAAGTCCTGCACATAGGTAGCGGCAGTCTTAATTTCTGTTTTAAGTTTCAGTAAATGGCGAAGTGAATACTGACTCAAAGCCGCCAAAGTGATGTTTTGGGGAATAGGCAACATAGGGACAAGGCCTTCCCGCCGGTCCCTGGTTAATAACCCAAGTCCATGTCGAATCGCATCCGAGGGCGACTTCAGCGCAATTTCCTGGCCATCCAAATAAATATGACCATGGGAAAGTGGTTCAAGTCCAAAGATAGCCCGCGCCAGGGTTGCCTGCCCGGCACCCATTAAACCAAATATTCCCAGTATTTCCCCTTTTCGAAGTTCGAGGGATATTGAATCAAGTTCCTCTTCGACGGATAAGCTGTCGACCTTCAAACCAACTTCTCCTACTTCAACTCTTTTCTTTGGATATTGTTCGGTGAGTTTCCGCCCTACCATCATTGAGATCAGGGTCTCACGACTGGCTTCCTCCACGGGCAAAGTGCCGATGCAACATCCATCGCGGAGGACCGTCACACGTTGACCAATCAATGGCACCTCATCCAGGTGGTGAGAAATATATATTATGCCAACACCTTGCTGGCGCAAAAGATTAATGATTTCGAATAGTCGATTCCGCTCAGTTCCGGAGAGTGCGGAGGTTGGTTCATCAAGGAGCAATATCTTTGGTTCTCTTGTAAGAACGCGTGCAATTTCGCTGAGCTGCTGTTCGGCTACATCCAGTTTGCGTACCTCTATCCGCGGGTCAATGGTCACTCCCAATTTTGAAAGACTTTCCCTGGCTTGCTCGACCATCTTTGACCAATCCACGATGCCAAGTTTATTTCTTGGGAGCTGGCCAAGAAATATATTTTCAGCTACCGTCAGTTCTGGTATCAGGCTGAGCTCCTGATACACCATGCCGATGCCTAATTCGCGTGAATATGCCGGTGTTAGATGCTGGATTTCTTTGCCCTGGATAACGATCCTGCCACCATCCCTCGATAAGGCTCCACTCAATATCTTGAGCAAAGTCGATTTGCCTGCACCGTTTTCACCCAGTAAAATATGTACCTCCCCCGCAAATAAGTCAAAACTTATGTGATCCAGGGCGTGAACGCCGGAGAATCTCTTGTCAATCTGTTCCATCTGTAATAGTGGTTCGTTCGATGCCATATTACTACCTCCGAAGACTTATTGGGCGGTATAACCACCATCCATGCTGAGGATCGCTCCAGTAGCATATCCAGCATCATCGCTCGCCATATAAAGGATTGCAGAGGCTATCTCTTCTGGCGTGCCCAGACGATTAAGCGGGCGAACCTGCTCAAGAGCCCGGCGTGCTGCAGTTGGATCGGAAACGCGTTGGATGGCCGCATGCACAAGCGGGGTGGCTGTGGTACCGGGACAAACACAATTTACACGGATACCTCGTTCAGCAAGATCCACTGCACAGCTACGAGTCAGTGCAATCATTCCGCCTTTCGAAACATTGTACACAACCTGGTTTTTAATTCCCACCAATCCAGCCTCGGAGGCGACATTGATGATAACGCCCGGCTTACTTTGCATCATTGCTTGCACTGCATATTTCGTACAAAGAAAAGCGCCAGTAAGGTTCACCCCCATAACCTTATTCCAGGTTTCCAAGGAGGTATTTGGCACATCGCCCTGGTAATAAATCCCGGCGTTGTTCACAAGGATATCCAGACGATGCCAACGGCCGATAATCTCATCCATCATTTTCTTTACGGCCGCTTCATCAGCAATATCAGTGGAATAAGATATAACCTCGACGCCATTACGCTTACTCTCTGCCGCCGCCTGCTGACCGAGTTTTTCATCGATATCCACAATGACGACCGAGGCGCCTTCATGCCCAAAAGCAACAGCCGTTGCGAGACCAATTCCTGAAGCTGCGCCAGTTACTACTGCGACTTTTCCTTCAAACCGCATACTTACCTCCTGAGTTCAAACGAGTCAATTTGATCAACGAGAAGAAAAAACCAGGGTTATACGTAGCAGATGAGGCTGGAGAGAGTGATAACCCTCCCCAGCCTCATCTTATAACTTAATCTGCTTATTGGCAATCAGCCTTGATGCCTTCCCAATCGATCACAGGTAAGGCCGGATCGGGGTAGAAGAGCCGGGCATTATCCATGAAAGCGGTGCGCGGGCGGATGTCAAAAGTTGGCTGGACGTCCATACCACAGGCCAATTTGACGGCAAACTCCGTGCCGAACCAACCCCAGTCTGCGAAGCCGTGGGTGGTTTCAGCAATGATCTTGCCTTCGGAGATGCGATCCACAGATTCGGGTGTCACATCGTTAGTGAAGATCGCCACCCTCTCGTCGCCCACTACTGGGCCTATCTGGGCTGTTTCAAGGCGATTAATCGCCTCTGAGGCCAACATGGCACCGAGACCCATTTCATTCGACGCTGCCCAGATGAAATCCAGGTTGGTGGAATTGACCTGGAGGATATCCTCCGCGCATTTAATGCCCTTCTCACGGTTCCAATCGGCGGCGCAAGGATTGCCGATGATCTCAATGCCCGGATATTGGTCCACTATGTTGTGGAAGCCATTCAAGCGAGCTTGCGAGAAGAAGCCTCCGGCCACACCCTCGATGATGGCGCCGCGCGCTTTAATGCTGGCTTTCTCCGCATCGGTCAGACCGGAGTATAGATTCTCCCAAAAGTCCTTATCCAGATATTGATCAGGAGCAACATCCACCTTTGTCCCAGTTCCCAGCACGCCAGGACCACCGAAGTAGTCGAGCATTGCATAGGCGGAGACCTCTGCACCAACCGTATTGTCAAAGCCAATATATGAAGCAACGTCAACGCCTTCGATCGGCTCCAACAGGTTTACCACGATAACCGGTATGCCTTTTGCATTGGCTTCTTTTATTACCGGTTTGACGACCTCAACCTCAGCCGGCGAAATGGCAATCACATCTACACCTCTCTGGATGTAGTCCTCAATAATGGCCACCTGATCTGCAAAGGCGACGTGCGTGGCGGGGGACTGTGAGATTACTTCGATGTCAAATCCGTGAGCGTTTCCATCTGCAGCAGCCTTCTCGAAGAAATCTGTAGCTGTCTTAAACACGCCGGTGATGTCAGGGGGGGTCCAGCCGATCACAATCTTCTGTTGCCATCGAGCCGGTTGTGCCGCAGGCTGGGCATCCATAGATTCCTGTGTTGCCGCTTCCGTGGCCTGGGATTCTGAGGTTTTGGCCGTAGGTTGACAGGCAGTCAGCACCAGGCTGAATACGACCAGCAGGACGAACAAAACTTGAAAGATTCTCTTCTGGTGGGACATTACATTACTCTCCTTTTGAATTTAATTTACGGATTCTCATGCCAGTACATCTAGTCTAATACTAGATCATGGCTAACCAAGGACGAACACTGGTTTTATTTTTTTCGCATTGCCTCCTTTCCTAAAGGTTCCTCTGGACTGGTCCAACTTTGTGCACTATGCAATTACAGGTTATAGCTGTCAGCGTATTGCTGTAAGACGCCTAGTCCTGCGCTGGCAAGCACATCGGAAGGTTGGTTGGTTGGACGCCACAATTTTGTTGCTGCTTGTAAATCAGGATTGATTGCGGCAAATGACTCGAGTACCAGCGGACCTTTGTATTTCCCGTCCGCCAGTCCGTGGAAGACCTGATCCCAATTGACTGTCCCGCTGCCGACTAGGCCGCGGTGACTTTCACTCATGTGCATATAGCCAAGCACATCTGCGCTATCCACAAGGGGCTGATAAAATCCTTCCTCTTCAATATTCATGTGGTAAGTGTCAGCATGGAGTTTTAGATAATCGGAGCCAACAGCTCGAATGGTTTCGCTTGCATCGGCCAGGGTGTTATACAGATATCCTTCATAACGATTAACCACCTCAAAGCCTAGTTTTATCCCGCGCCTTTTGGCCTCAGCAGAGAGTTCCATCAAACAGCCAATCACAATTTGTCTTTCGGCGCGAGTGGGTGCTACTCCTGTAAAAACTCCCAATGCAAAAGCCAGGCAACCACATAAATAATTACCGCCCAGCGCGGCTAATTTATCCAGCGCATTGACGAGAAATGTCATAGCTTTTTGAGGCGCATATGGCATATGAGCATCATTGGGCAGCACGAGAGATGCCGTGGCGCCAATTCCTGCCGCAGCCAGGGCTGATTTGTGAGCATCAGGATTAAATTCATTTGGTTTCAACAGCGGAATCTCAATGAAATCAAAGCCGGCTTTTCCAGCCGCTGCAATGGCATAATTGCCCTTTTCGATGGTCCATTCATCAATCCAAAGGAACGCATGTGCACCAAATTTAGGCGTCAATTCTTCATCCTTTATAAAACATGAGGTATGGTTTCAGCGGTTGTTAAGGCTTTCGGCAATCGCGTCCAGCATATTAAACGTCTTGATAAGTCATTTTCAATATAGTGGACTTCCGCAGTTGCCTGTATCCATTCGTGCAGGGAATGAAGCCAACCATCTTCCACAAAAAGCCATTCGCTTTCCTTTTGAGTCATCCAGGACGCCAGAAATCCGGCTCATCATAATAATTATTCTCCCAGACAACCCCTATTGAGCGGGAATAATCTTCAATCTGCCAGTGGGGAAACTGGCGGATCCTCGCCTTTCTGTAGCATAAATCACAATATTTCTGCTGCTTGTAAACTATTGAGCGGGCTACAATCAATTACCCTTCAGTCCAGGTAAGCAGAATTTCACTGATTTCGGGCTTCATAGCACCCATATTTTTAGTCAAATCAACAGGAAAATCTCAACAAGATGATATCCTGTAATTACAGGATCATTATATCAACAAGGGATTTGCTTGTCAATGCACAATTTGTTGATTTTTAGCAGAATATCAGATAAGAGGAAGATAATCCTCAATTCTTGGGATGCGGGCTTGGACGTCCCAACCAGAAAGTAGGCTTCCATGAAAAAATTTCCCCCTTTTTTGGAATTCTGGCAATGTCTTGTTGATGCAGTCAATAAGTAAAATTGATAAAAGAAGGGCTACGTCACAATAATGGAAAGGCAAAGAAGACGAATATCCAGTTGTATCCAAGGATTTACAAAAATGACAAGACCCCTGAGATACTGCTGCTTGTATTGTTTCCAATAGCAGGCAGTTTTACAAACAGCTTTCATCCCAATTATGCTACGCCTGCAATGGAATTCGTGGGCTCGCTATTTTAACCACTTTCTGTAATCTCCCTTACAATGCGGGGAATAATTTTAAACGTAAATTGTTCCCACTAGATCAGATTATTCATGTAAATGCTCTTAGCAGATGGGAAACAAGAATCCATGAGCAATTGACTGATTTACGAGCTGGCATTGACGAATCAAAAAATGCCGTCCCTCAGGATGAGAAACGGCATAACCTGTTTCTATTGAAAAAAACAAATGGTAACTACTTTAGGGGAATGCGCAACAATAAACAGAAATCGCGAAATTAGGGTTGAGATTCGTCTAAACTTACTTGGAATCCTCAGGGAGGAATTAGGATTGGATAATTCTAGCGCGGCATTTACCCGGCGGGTCGGAACTTTTATACCCATATATTTGATATATGCCGTGCAGCCACATTGATGATTGTGTTATAGACATGTACCCGACAATTAAACAAAACTTCGTTTGGTTCTTGCAGGCGTTCTTTAACAGGTTGCTTGTTTTATTTTATATTTAAGTCAATTCACCAGGATATCCCGACCTTATCGGGACATCTACCCCATGACAACGGGACATCATAGGCCTTATATTATATCGAAATATCAACTACGGAGGCTTTCTATGTTCGACACTTTTGGAGTTCTTATTCTTATTATGGTGATTGCCTTGTTCGGCTTTCTCACCACACGCGCGTGGAAATCGAAAAACGCCATCCTGAAATGGATCGGCGCGGTCTTCACTGGCCTGCTGACACTGGTATTGATGGCCCTTCTTGTCTTGGGGTTGGTAGGCTTTTACAAACTTAACAGGCACTACGACAACCCGGTCGCCGACATCCAAGTGACTGGAACCACCACACGAAGCGCCCGCGGAGAGCAACTGGCGCAGATCTGTACGAACTGCCATACTTCTGATGGCCAACTCCCGCTCTCAGGTACCAACTTCGCGGTGAAGTTTAGCCTCCCACCCATTGGGATACTCTACGCTCCAAATCTCACACCTTCGGGCAATATCAAAGATTGGACTGATGGGGAAGTCATTCGTGCCATTCGGGAGGGGATACATAAGAATGGCCGCTCACTACTGATTATGCCATCGGAGAATTTTAGGAATATGAGCGACGAAGATGTACAGGCGCTAGTCGCCTACTTGCGTTCACAGCCTTCCACCGGCGAAGCCACGCCAACGAATGAGCTCAACTTGCTCGGTGCAGTCTTCATTGAGCTGATTGATTCCCAAACTGCTCAACTCCCGGCGGGCATCGTGATCGCGCCTCATTCAGAGACCCCGGAATATGGCAAATACATGGTGGATGTTATTGGGTGCCGGTCTTGCCATGGAGACCAGCTTCAGGGGAAAGTGGACAATGGCCAGCCCGGCCCGCCTCCCGGCCCAAACCTCACCCTAATTGTGCCGCAGTGGACGGAAGAGCAATTCATGACCTTCTTCAACACCGGCGAACTACCCGGTGGAGGGACGGTGCCGATCCTCACCCTGCCTAGCGGGTTTTCAGAGCCAAGGATGCCTTGGCCGGAAGTGCGAGCCGCTACCACCGATGACGAACTTAAGGTCATCTACGCTTATTTGCACAGCCTGCAGCCAGTAGCAGGTCCGGCCAAGTGAAAATTCCGACCCGGCTGCTGCCTTCTCGTAAAAGTATATTAGAAACAAAATGGAGTAGTTATGTTCACGAACAATTTTTCATCAGTTACGATTGGTTGGATAGCAATTGCAACGGGTATTGCGGGACTACTTGGGTTGGCTTTTATCATTTTGTTCTTCACCGTTGGCCAGCCTTTTGGTACTCTCAATGACATTTGCATCGGTCTGACAGCAATATTGAGCATGGTCTTGGTTTGGATGTTGTATTCCATGTCTCACGCGCAGTCGTCGCTCCTCAGCCAGGTTGCGCTTGTGTTTGCAATATTTGGCGCGATACTTGTTTTGATTGGTTCGGCGCTTGCTATCTCTGGCGTCAAAGGCTGGTTTCTGTCTGGACTATACATGGCGGCAGGAAATGCCATGATTGGCTTGTGGTTGCTAAGACTAAATTACTCTGCCTTGCGAGGTAATTCCTTGCCTCACAGCCTGGTCATTTTCGGGCTGATTAGCGGTGTGATCTTGGCGCTTGGTCTGGTGACAATTCCTGGGATATTCCGCGGCATTGATACCCAAGAGTACGAATTAACAACAGTGAATTATCTTTGGTGGGCAAGTTCCCTGGGATACCTTGCTCTATACCCCACCTGGTGCATCTTATTTGGACGTACCCTCTTACTCAAATAAAAGTCACACAGGATATTTTTGTGTAGTGTCGCTCAAATTATGACAGTAAATTAATTATGAAAGGATTATTTACGAACATGACTACGCCAAATCCAAACTATCCTGTCCTTGAATTGCGCATCGCGCTCACAACCAGTGACTATGAACGATTGATAAAATTCTATTGCGATGGACTCGGAATTGAACCTGCCGCAATTTGGAACAACACTCAAGGTCAGGCGCTCGTCCTCAACATGGGAAACGCCACCCTGGAGATTTTCGATGAAGCACAGGCAGAGACGATTGACCAAATCGAAGTGGGACGGCGCATTAGCGGGCAGATTCGGCTTGCGCTTAAAGTGCCCAACTTGGAAGCGGCGATGGAGCGGTTACTTGCGCATGGAGCGACATTGATTCATCAACCCATCATGACCCCCTGGGGCGATTATAACGTGCGGCTCCAAGACCCCGACGGTATGCAAATTACGCTATTTCAGATATCTGTTGATAAGGAACAAGGTAAGTAGTTTTGGACAAAGTTAATGTTGCTATCCAAATCAATGCGACCGTGGCATTCTAGCCATTTCATTCATAAACACACGGATTAAGGAAGGTATGCACAACATGGACAGACCAGAAAGACCCATTAAAGCTCTCGGTGAAATCGTTCTTCGGGTAAAAAACCTGCAGAGAATGCAGGAATTCTACGAAAATGTCATCGGCCTTGAAATCTTGCAGCGGTTCAAAGATAACGTATTTTTCAAGGTTGCCCCAGGCTATGGAGGCCATACCCAAGTCTTAGGGTTGTTCGATGAGTCGGTGCCGCCCAACCATCGTTCGCGTGCCTTCACTGGAATAGACGCCCAGACGTCTTCACTTCATCATATCGCATTCACGATTGGTCCGGCTGATTTCACCTCCGAAAAAGAACGGCTGGAACAACTCGGCCTGCAGGTGGAAACCAGGGAACATGAGTGGGTGCATTGGCGGTCACTCTATATTCCTGATCCGGAAGGGAATCTGGTCGAGTTGGTTTGTTACGATGAAAGCGTTACATAACAAAGGAGAGCCACCAATGCTTTACAGGATTATCGTCTTTCTGCACGTTATTTCCACATTCGGATTTTTGCTCTCGCATGGCGCATCGGTTAGCATGGCGTTTGCCCTGAAGCGCGAACGTGATTTGCAAAAGATTCGCGCCCTACTTGACCTGTCGAGTACATCCTATCCACTGATGAGTTTGACCCTGGCGGCGTCCATCGTATTTGGGGTCATTGCGGGTTTTCAAGGTCACTGGTGGAAATTCGGCTGGATCTGGACTTCGATGGCTCTGCTGGTTGTCGTCATCGCCGTGATGTATTTTTGGGGTTCGAATATCTATGGCACTGCAAAGAAAACCGCGGGGCTTTCATCTGAGCCGGCTGGGAACGATGAAGAACTCTTTGCGATTTTGGAGAGGAGCAATCCCGTTTTGCTCACGATCATTGGCTACGGTGGTTATGCAATCATTGCGTGGTTGATGATGACCAAGCCGTTCTAATAAACAGGACTATACTATCTCTGATGATAAGCGAACAGCATACCGAGAATCGCAAAATAATTCACTGGCACAAGTTAGTTGATATCATGTGGGTGATTCTGTTTATCGTTGCCATCGGCATCTTGATCGTCTCCCTGCCCGGCTATGTCCGCTTTGTCTCCAACCCCCAATTCAACATGCTGGACGCCTCGCCAACTTATATAAAGACTGTGCAGATTGCGAGCGTGCTGACTTCAATTGGAGCCGCCTGCCTATCCATCATCTTATCCGCCATCCTGTTTCGGCGTAAACGGAATGAAGTGATAGCGGTCTTCGCTTCGTTTTTCCTGTTGGGACATGGCATCATCATGGCTGGCCCGCTGGAAGCGTTGAAAGCGTTTGAACCTGGGGAATATACCTCGACAGTGTTCGCCATCCAGTCCGCGCTGTTCATGACGCCGACCATGATATTTTTTTGTCTCTTCCCCAACGGGCGATTCGTCCCTCATTGGACGCGCTACATAGCCCTGGCAAGCCTGGCCTATATTCCCATCGGACTTTATTTGTCGCCAGCCAATCTGTTCAATATCGAGACCCCTCTTACTGTTCTCGCTGGCTTCGGATATTTTATCTTTATCATCATCGGCGTGTACGCGCAGATTTTCCGCTATCGTCATGTTTCCACATTGCAGGAACGCCAGCAAACCAAATGGTTTATCTTCGGCATGTTGGTGTGGCTTGTGTTTTCCATCTTCGTCTCCATCCCATATATCATTCTTCAAAACGCGCCAACAGACGCACCACAACCCTGGTGGTCGCCCCTCAGTCAACTTGGCTGGTTCATCTCGTTAATGCTCTTGCCGCTCTCCTTCACAATTGCCATCATGCGCTATCGCCTGTGGGATATCGATCTGCTCATCAGCCGCGCCCTCGTCTACGGCGTGCTGACTGCTGTCATCATTGGCCTCTACATTTTGTTAGTGGGCGGTTTTAGCCAGTTATTCCAATCCAGCGGCAACCTGTTCGTATCCCTGCTCGCAACGGGATTGATTGCGGTTCTTGTTCAACCTTTGCGCGAACATCTGCAACGCGTGGTCAATCGCCTTGTGTATGGTGAGCGCGACAATCCAATTTCCATATTGACCAAACTTGGCGAACGGCTCGAGGCGACAGTCGCGCCCGAGTCCATTCTTCCGACGATTGTTGAATCCATATCGCATGCATTGCGACTACCTTACGTGGCGGTCATGCTCAAAGAAGAGAATGAATTTGTGTTGGCGGCGGAGTGTGGAGCTAAATCCGCTTCAAACCTGACCTGTGAATTGTTCTCGTTAAATTATCAGACTGAACCCGTTGGGCAGATCCTCGTCTCCAGGCGCGCGGGCGAGGACTCTTTCACCGCTGACGAAATGACACTCCTGCAAAACATCGCCCGCCAGGTCGCCGTAGCCGCGTATGCCATCCAGGTGACGCGTGATCTGCAACGTTCACGTGAGCGCCTCGTCACCGCCCGCGAAGAGGAACGCCGCCGCCTGCGCCGCGACTTGCACGATGGACTCGGCCCCACCCTCGCCAGCCTGACGTTAAAGTTGGATGCAGCGCGTAATCAATTGAAAGATCACCCAAACGAAACCGATTCCCTGCTGGTTGAATTGAAATCTCAAACCCAATCTACCATCGAAGACATCCGCCGTCTCGTTTACAACCTGCGCCCGCCCGCGCTGGACGAACTGGGATTTTTCTCTGCCATTCAGGAATATGCGACCAACCACCTCCGCGCAGGCTTATCGGTGCGGATTGAACGAAACGGCGAATTTCCCAAGTTACCCGCCGCCGTCGAAGTGGCCGCCTATCGTATTGTCTGCGAAGCATTGACCAATATCTCTAAACACTCGCAAGCCACCGAATGTGATGTTAGATTGACCTTCCATGGTGCGTTGCAGATTGACGTTCGGGATAACGGCATCGGCCTGCCGCAGGGAACACATAGCGGCGTGGGCATGTCTTCCATGCGCGAACGCGCCGCCGAATTGGGTGGGACATTTTCAATCCATTCTTTAGCAAGCGGTGTGCATATCAGCGCGCAGCTGCCATGTGAGGTATCCAGCGATGAACTCTGAACCCATCCGCGTTTTGATCGTTGACGACCATGCGCCATTCCGCGATGGCTTGCGTGCCCTGCTTGCTTCAGTGCCCGAGATGGAAGTGGCTGGCGAAGCGGAAAACGGCGATGACGCGATCCGTGAGTCCGCCAAACTCCAGTCCGATGTGATCCTGATGGACATTCAAATGCCCGGCATGAACGGCATCGAAGCCACGCGGCTCATCTATCAGTCCAGCCCGCATATCGGCGTGATTGTGCTGACCATGTTCGAAGATAACGACTCGGTCTTTGCCGCCATGCGCGCGGGCGCGCGCGGGTATCTGCTGAAAGGGGCAGACCAAACTGAAATCCTGCGCGCCATCCACTCGGTCAGGAACGGCGAGGCCATGTTTGGTCCCGCCATCGCGCGGCGGCTGATCAACTTCTTCGCCCGGATCAACCAACAGCCACAGCATCCCTTCCCCGTACTGACCGAGCGCGAACGCGAAGTACTCGACCTGCTGGCGCGCGGCACGAGCAATGCAGAGATTGCGGGCGCACTGGTCATCAGCCAGAAGACCGTCCGCAATCACGTCTCGAATATCTTCAATAAGTTGCAGGTTGCCGACCGCGCACAAGCTATCGTTCGAGCGCGGGACGCAGGGCTAGGGTGAGAAAATGTTTATACATGGCTTGCCCCAAATCTCGCAATTACCTAATAATCAAAATGCCGCTCCTCAAATGGAAGAGGAGCGGCACAATTTATTTTACCCTTTGTCAAAATGCTAGCGCGGCATAAATTGTGTGGGTCTAAACTTATACCCGTATACATGATATATGCCACGCTGGACAAATCCGTTTGCGGTTATAAGGTGGAAAATTGATGGTTACACATGGATGTCTCTAGCCGTCAATAAGGTGATTCTAGTAGGTTTGGCTTACTCGTCTTGCCGCCGTGTCGTCAAAACAGGAACAATTTTGACACCCTGAAGATGGGCGTTTTTGTCTAGAAGGAGGCTATGAATCCTTCAGGGCAGGGATATACACAATCGAACATATTTTTCGTGCTTGGCGAATGGTAAAAGGCTGATCTTAAGAGCATATTTCAAGACTCAACACCAGATATTTGAATGAGCAAACTGAAAAACAAGATGTCCATATGGGCATCTTTGTGTAAGGCTATCTATATCTGTATATCAGATATATGCCGCACGGGACAGATCGCAATCACAGTGTAATTGGGTGAAATGTAAGCCGCAAGAGTTAATGCGACTAGGAAGGATTACTCTTTTCATCAACGGTGCTCCCTTTATGCCAATTCGTGTTTTTGCAAACCCGTCCTTCCGGTCTCGGCGAGTTCTGTATCCCCTTCCCAAAACACTACGGTATCAGGCGTAAAGACTTTCCACACCGCGCATTTTGCCTGTGTGGCCAGAGTCTCTGATCGAGTCCGCGCAGGAATTCAAGAGTTTGTAATCGTTTGAGGAGAATATCGGTTTGCATCCTGTTTTCAATCCATCGAACTTGATATTTATCCGAATTACACTTCAATCGGTTTGACTCTTTGCCACGAAGCAAGCACAAAGAGCAACACACTGAATGTTTCCAAAAAGCGACCTGCCAAAGCAAGCCAGCCCATGCTGACGAACGGTTGAATCACGACCATCACAATTCCCGCGTTTAATAATACAAGTGCGCTCCACACAACATTAACATTCCCGCGCGGCGGGTTTGACCTGAAGCGCGGCAGAATCCAAAAGGCAACGCCCATCGCCAATTGCACCATCCAGCCGAGGAGTAGGAGTTCCATATGAGCGGGCAACAGGCTCCAGGTCCAGGGAGCGAACGGAATCCCCTTGTTTGCTAGGATCAGGCCGCCGATTGTTAATCCTAAAAAGAGATGGATCAACGAGAAACGCATAAACCAAACGCTCAAGCGCGGCATTTACTTTTCCTTTACCCGCTGCCAGGTATTGGCGATGAAGGCAACGCCCGCCAGCCATTGCAAAATTGCCGAAACAACCAGCAATGTGCCAGACAAATTATTTGGCTGTGACGCTTGAAGCGGCTCGGCAATTGCACGCAGGATCAAGCCAATGTTCAGCGCGCCGTAAGTGACCCAACTTAATGCTTCCCGCCCACGCGGGAGTTGACTTGAATATTTGGGGAACATCCAATAAACCATGCCGAAGATCAATTGAGTCAGCCAGCCGAACACAAGCAAGTGAATGTATACGGGAAAGAAACTATTCGACACATGCAAAGTCAACAAAATGCCGAGCAGGAGCGCAAGGGTAAGATAAACCAACGCGGTTTTTATGAATGTGCGGGTGAGCAGTGGCATGGTTACTTTCCTGAAAGACTTTTTCGAATGGAGTAAACGGTCATGACGATGAATAGCAAAATCGCCACTTCATTTAAAAGTCCGCCCCACATACGGAGGGTATACCAGTTGGCATAATCAGCGATCAAACGCAATGCGAGCGATAAATGCAGCAATACCAGTTGGATATAAAACGCAGGCTGAAAATTAATCGGTACTCCAAGAATGGCGGGGAAGATGATCGGTGCGTGACCGAAGATCATCGAAATGACGAAGCCGATGAAGACAACGTGCAAAGCCGCATCATATCTTGGACCTGCAACCTGCGCGCCAAAAATAAGGTTTAATCCACCGCCGATACCGAGCCATGTCAGGCCCAGTGCGAGACACCAGGCGATGTAACGCGTCAGCGGAAGTTTGTGTCTGAGATTCCTCCATGCAAGATCATTCCGCACAGACCAAAGCGCCAGAAAAAGCAAAGCCGCACCGTTCAAGCGTGTGCCGATTTGTGCGTTGAAAATGGAAACGATGATGCCCGCCAGAAAGATAACAACAATTATCCCAAATAAATTTTGCTGGATTCGCGAGGGACGCAAAACACGGCTAAGTTCCAGCCGTTCACCAGCGATGGTCAGAATCAGGAACGCCTGCCAGAAGAAAACCACTTGAAAGATTTGCCAGCCAAACAGCCAGAGCAGATTACCCGCGAACCATGCCAACATACCGAGCAACATAGTGGCAGTGTGGAAAGCAGGTTCGCGGCGCGTCATCTTGATCAGGATTGCGACTCCGCCCAAACTGGCAAGTGTAAGTAGAAAAGGCCCGAGAGGCAGAGTCCGAGTCAGAACGGTGACCAGCCATCCCAGTCCCGCGAGAAGCGGAGAGAGGTACATCCACTTTTGTTTCATCGCTACCGCGCGCTCGATTGTGATGAGAGTCCCCAAAAATCCAGAGACCATCAAAGGACCATGTGCCAGCGCAAGCGAAGGTGTCAATGCGGGCAGTTGCCATCCGAGCCGCATCAGCCCAGCCCAGAGCGCGGCGAGCAAGGCGAGAATGGCGAGAAATAGAAATGGCAATGGGAAGCGGTTGGGAAATGATTTCATGGCTTCATTCTAAAGACGATTTCAATATTACACAACCCTTTTGTGGATTACGAGATGGAAGCCAGATGAGATTTTCATTTTGTGTGATAATCCAACCAGGTACGTGCTTGAATTGTCAGCAACTTTATCGAAGGAGAAGATTATTTATGGAGCAGATGAACACCTGGTATTCGTTAGCGCTTGGCGATGGGATGTGGGCGCCAACACTAACCGCGCAGATTGAAGAAATATTTCTTCCATTGTTTGACAAGGCCGGCATGCCCGTGGATATGGCGGTTTTCACGCGGAGTGAATCAGAAGGAAGATTGCATTGTGAGGTGATTACCTATTTCTCGCCTGCGGCTGGAGATGTTGCTGAAGCATTTGATGCGGAACCATGTGAAAAACCTTCACGTAATGGATTGGGCCTGCTGGCGGGTGACCCACATTGCTGGGTGTTCTTTTTCCCCGAAGCCAAATGAGATCAGAAATATTCATTTGTTTCTGAACATCCTTGAACTGAATAATGTGAATTTCATATGAAAATCAAAGCCGCAAATACGATTTTATATTGCAAAAAGTGGCAGGAAACGGTTGCCTTTTACAAAAACGGGTTGAAGTTGCTCGTCATTTCTTCGAATGACTGGTTTGTGGAATTCAAACTCAATGATATGTCCCGATTGAGTGTTGCCAACGAAGCCCGAACATCCATAGACAGCGGCGATGGAAAAGGAATCACAATCAGTCTTCAGGTAGCCGATATAGAACAAACGCGGACTGAATTGATGGAAGCGGAAATCACTCCAACGCCGAGCAAGGAAGTGTGGGGCTCAAAGGCGATATATATACATGACCCCGAAGGAAACAGACTTGAGTTTTGGATGGGGCGGGCGAAGGCTTAATATGCAGGACCATCATGCGGCTTGTATCTAAATTTTGAGGAAAGGAAGACAGCATGGCTCATCCTAAATCTCCCGTTCGTCTTGATTGGGTGGATCCCGTAGTCTGCTCGCTGGAATACCGTTTGAAGATCATTGGGCGTTTGTCGTTCTTCAAACATTTGCCTGCCGAGGCAATTTCAAAAATTAATGCTTTGTTCCATGACCGTGACGTTTCTACTGATGAGCGGATTTATTTCGAAGGGGATGAGGCCGATTACTTATATCTCGTGGCAATGGGGAAGGTGAAACTGGTCCGCAATGCCGCTTCGGGACGTGAAGTGATGTTGGATATTTTACACGGTGGCGAATATTTCGGCACCCTGACGGTGTTCGGCGGGAACGTCCACACCGAAACTGCAATCGCCCAGACGGATTGTTGCATCCTTCAAATTTCCTCTGTGGATTTTGATAGTATTCTTTCAGAGTATCCAAACGTGACGCGCAAGGTGCTCGAAGCAGTCAGCAAAAGATTGACGGAATCGCAGGAGATTGTCAAGCAATTAAGCGCCTACACAGTGGAACAGCGTATCGCGTCCGCGCTGTTACGTTTGGCGGGGAAACTGGGCGAAGCGCACGGACCGGACGTCTTGATCCAGTTGCAATTTTCGCGGCAGGATTTGGCCGCAATGACAGGTTCTACAACAGAGACGGTCAGCCGCGTCATGAGTCGATTTACCGAGGATGGATTGATTAAGTCGGGGCGCAAGTGGGTAACCATCACGAATGCGAAACGGTTGGAAGAACTGGAGAAAAAGGGTGCAGTTAATTGATCTACATCATGCAAGTTTTTGCAGGGAGGGCGTACACTGGGAGAGTAAAGTTCAAACTCAAAAAGGAGATAAACCATGAATACCCTGACCCAACCCCTGCGTGATGAGCACAAGGAATTGTTTCCGTACGTTGATCGTATCCGCCAGGTTGCGGAACTGATTGGCGAAGCGCCTATTGCCGAGATCCGCCGCGGCGTGGAGGAAGTCTATGACTTCCTCGCCAATCACCTCAAGCCGCACGCGGAAGCCGAAGAAGCGGCGCTCTATCCTGTCGTGCAAAAAGTGCTTGGCAGCCCCGATGCCACCAAAACAATGAGCCGCGACCATGTCGAAGTCGGTATTTACATCGACGAACTTGCGTCATTGCGTGATGGGTTGACAGGCGAAGCATTGACGACTGTGCAGATCAAATCCTTGCGGCGCGTGCTGTTCGGCGTGTACGGACTCGTCAAAGTCCACTTTGCCAAGGAGGAGGAAGTCTACCTGCCTATCCTTGACCAGCGTCTCACCCCCGAATCCGCGCAGGAAATGTTCGAAGCGATGGAAGCCGCGGCGCATGAAGCCAAACTCGCCGCGCACGCCTGATAAACAGAGAAGGCTTGATTTCACATCAAGCCTTCTTGATTACAAAATCAAAGCGGCAATCGCCGCCAGCGCGGACGCGGCAGCACGCCATTTGCCGGAAGGAGAGAAATGACAATCCCTGATCGCCCTCGCGTGGTCATCATCGGAGCCGGGTTTGCGGGACTATGGGCGGCCCGCACCTTATCCCATTCGCAGACCGACGTGCTTATTTTGGACCGCAACAACTATCATACTTTCTTCCCGCTGCTCTATCAAGTCGCCGCAGGGGAGCTTGAAGCGGAGGATATTGTTTATCCAGTGCGAAGCATTCTGCGCGGGCAACAGAATATTCGCTTTCTCATGAATGAAGTTACTGAGATTGACCTTGCCGCCAAACAGGTCAAAACCACGGATCACGTTTTCCCTTACGACTTTCTTGTCTTAGCCATCGGCAGCGCCTCCCACTTCTTTGGGGTAACAGGCGCAGCCGAGTATGCTTTCCAACTAAAGACATTGGAGCAGGCAATCGCCCTGCGTAACCACATCCTGTTTCGTTTTGAACGCGCACTGTGCGAAACCGACCCTGAGCGGCGGCGACAAATGCTGACCTTTGCCATCGTTGGCGGCGGGCCAACCGGAGTGGAATTCGCCGGCGCGCTTGCCGAACTGATCCGTGGTCCGCTGGCAAAGAACTACCAGGCTCTCGATCCCCGAGAGATGCGCGTCCTGTTGCTGGAAGCGACTGA
>CAZEGE010000020.1:0-38646 GCA_964511765.1 uncultured Anaerolinea sp. | reverse complement strand
TCAAGCGGCTTTATCCCGTCACTATTATAAAATAACCAAGTTAGCAGCGCACTAGTACAAGGACTGATGGCATATCAACTCATCCCAACCCACTCCAGCTTCGCGGGCGATCCGATAGACCAGGGTGTTTCCCTCTCCACCGATTGCCAGTTGATCGCATCCCGTTCACACATGCAGTGTCGTCACCAAGTGTCCGCTTGCTCCCAGTCCGCTACACACCGCGCCTGCCCCGCCCACGCAGCAGGCAAGGATGGCTGTGCCTGCGATACTCCCGCCTGTTTTGAGCATTGTCGTTTTTCCACCTTTCGCGATCCGCAGGCTGCCTACGTTTATTACTCCGGCTCCAACCAGCCTGGCAAGACCAACCCTAATGCTGCCAAAGAAAAAAAGATCAGACCGCTCCGCACGGAAAGCATCATTTCGGATACAAATCCAAAGCCTTCAACATCGTCGATGACCGGCTCGCTCTCTTCTGGACGCTCACCGGTCCATATACTCCAGCCAATCGCAATGACCACCTGCTCACCATCCCTGGTCTTCAAGATTTGCACAAGTGTTTCCCCTCTCTCAAAATTGGCGAGCTGCTTGGTGATGCGGGCGAAGGTCATGAAGAAATTTTGAAGTTTGTCTATCATGATCTTCATGCTTTGCGCACTATTCGGATCCGTCACGCCGATGGAGATGATCAGCCGCACACCTGCCTCAAGCGTGGCTTTGACCAAAACGGGATCCAGCTCTGCCCGCATGGATATCGCCTCTCCAGCAACGGACATGATTACCAGCGCCAGAGTACCAAATGGGTTTGTCGCCAAAAATGTGTGCACCAGCCTGAACCTGATGTCCCCGGCGGCTCCTGCACATGATTCTCGCGACGCCTGTCCGTTCACCGATAGCGAACATCCGCTGGGTTTCTCTCTGTCTACTACACTAACTTTTCCCGATGGATCTATTCGTCTGGCGCGCGACATGCAGGTCGGTTCAGATACTTGGAAATTACGCATCGGCAGACAATCCTACTCAGAGAGCCGCAATGCCATTCAGGCGCGCAGGCTGCTCAAACGTTCCCGCTCCTTTGGCTTGCCCAACACGACCAAGTCAATGTCCATCAGCGATACGCTTTCAATTGCCTTCAACGTTTCACGCCTGATCTTTGAAGCCTCGCGCCAATCCAGCAGGCAAGCCATCCCGCAACAACAAAACTGCTGAGATAGATCTGCGTTTCCCACTTCCAATTTTCAACTTTCAGTTTCGCTGAAGGTTTATTTCTACGCGCCTGCTGCAGATTTTTATTGCTCTTCAAATTGATCAACCCTTGCCGTTGCTCTGCTTGATTCCAAGTTCTACTCGACTTGCTCCGACTTATTGCGTTCCTGATCAAGACTTGTTGCGTATCAGACTTTTGCTTCCATCAATTTTGAATCTTAAAAACTTATCCAACCCATTTTTCCACTTGATTCCTGCTTGTTATATTATGCTCTCTTCATTATCGGGCTTGTTGCTGAATCCCATCTCAAATTCCTCTTGACAAAACGCCATCAGGTTCGATATAATATTTTCGGAATTTTCGGATAATGACAAAAAAGAAACTCACCAATCGCCAACAACAGTTTTTGAGCCAATTCTTGGACATTTACCGGGAAATGGATCGTCCGCTTCATTATGTTGCGCTTGCGGAGCGTCTGAAACTTGGGAATGTCACCGTATATGAAATGCTGCGCCTGCTGGAGGAACGCGGACTGGTGCGTTCCGAGTACGACATCGAATCTCTTTCGCGCGGACCCGGCCGTCCCACTGTTCTTTTCCAGCCGACCGAAGAGGCGCGGCGCGTCATCAACCAACTGTCAGGAGATTCTGTCGAAGTAGGAGATTGGCAGGTCGCCAGAGAAAAAATCCTGCAAAAATTGCGCGATGGCAAGGCGGATGGCTACGAAGAGCTGATAACAGATATACTGTCGCGCCTCCCTGAACGGCATTCCCCGCTGATATTTGTTACCGAACTCATTACGGCAATGACCATTACCCTGGCGACGATCCCGGACGCCCCACAAGTTCACGCCATGCTAAAACAGCTGGTTCGCATCGGGTTGCCCGAGGAAATCGGCTTGAGCGCGTTGAGTGGAATTGGCTTGGCACTTTCTGCTCTGGAACGGATCAACCGCCGTACTGCAACCATTCTGCTTGCTCAATTTGGAAAATATGAAGATATGCTTACCCAGATGAGCGAGGAGAACCGTCGCCGACTGGGCGAGTTCGCTCGCGAAGTGGCGCAAATCCTTTCCAGTTAGTTTTTTTTGGCTAATATTTTCGTTATTTTCGAATAAGGAGTTAACGTGTCCCATATTGCAATTTTGACAGACAGTTCCGCATATTTGCCCCCAGATATGCTGGCGCGCTATGACATCAACGTTATACCGCTCAAGGTCCATTGGGGTGAAGAAACCTTCCTGGATGGAGTAGATATCACCCCGGTGGAGTTTTATACCCGGCTGAGGACGAATTTCGTTCTCCCCACCACCTCACAACCCTCCATACACGATTTTCTCCAGGCTTTTGAAAGATTAGCATCTCAATACGAAGGAATTGTCGTGCCTTTAATCTCATCTGGGATCAGCGGCACAGTGGCTTCGGCCCAGGCTGCGGCAATTGAGTTCAAGAAGGTACCCGTTGAGATCGTGGATACCCATTCCACATCTGCCGGACTGGCATTAGTTGTACTGGCTGCTGCCCGCGCTGTCGAGCAGGGCTATAGTCTGCCCGAGGTGACAAAAATCGCACAGAACACCGCCCAGAAACTGCACCTTTTCTTTGCTGTGGATACGTTGAAATACCTGCATAAAGGAGGGCGTATTGGAAGCGCGTCTCGTTACGTTGGTTCTGCACTCAATATTAAGCCGCTCCTGTTCTTCGATGAAAAAGGGGAAATTGACACACTGGAGCGCGTTCGCACCAAGCGGCAAGCTCTTACGCGTTTGCTCAATCTAGTAGAGGAAAAGGCAGGAAATAGACCCATCCACGCCGGGGTGTTTCATGCCAATGCCCTGGAAGAAGCCACAGAATTTCAAACTCGCCTAGCCGAGTGTTTAAGTTGCGACGAGTTGCATATTGTTGAACTCAGCCCCGTTATCGGCACCCATGTTGGGCCAGGCACGATTGGCGTGGCTTTTTATGTGGAGTAAATCTTGAAAACAATTTCCATCATTATTCCTGCACTCAATGAAGAAGCCCATATTCCTGGATTATTAAAGTCCATTCGCCAACAGACCTGCCCTCCACTGGAAGTTATTGTCGCCGACGCTGGATCCTCCGACCGAACAACTGAAATCGCCCTTCAAGCAGGATGCAGAGTGGTCTCTGGCGGAAAACCGGCACGCGGGCGCAATGCTGGAGCAAAAGTTGCACTGGGTGATATTTTCTTATTCCTTGACGCTGACGTACTCCCTTCCTCAAATTTTCTTGCAAGTGTCCTAGATGAATTCATCCAACGTGGGCTGGATGTTGCGACCTGCCCAGTTCAGCCTATGGTAGGAACCCTGACTGACGCTATTTTCCATGAAGCAGCCAACATTTTTATTCGTGCCACACAATCTTTCAATCCACATGCACCAGGTTTTTGTATTTTAAGTCGCAGGCAATTGCACGAGAGCATCAGTGGTTTTGATGAAACTTTGTATCTATGTGAAGACCATGACTATGTTCGCCGCGCGTCTTCTCATGGAGGCAAGTTTGGCATTTTGCACATGCCAATCCCCGTCTCAGTTCGCCGGTTTGAAACTGATGGTCGCTTGAATGTGGCGATACGTTATTCCTTCCTGGCGATAAATCAACTGATTGGCGATCCGTTCAACCAAGACGTGTTTGATCGTTATCTTGGTGAATATCACTTTGGACACCACTTGCAGACGATGACTCACCAAAGAGTTCGACACAGTATAGATTTCCAACAAATTGACCGCGTCACGTTCTCTCCAATCTACAAAGTGGTTGACACTGCATCTCAACAAACACACCATTTCATCAATAACTATATGGATAGACGTAAAACCTGGGGTAATCTGCTCCGAGGTATGACGCCCCCAGCGCTTCGAGAATCAGGTCTGAGAGCGAAGAGGGGTATCAATGCTAAAACCGGCAAGGTGGTTGCCTTGATTAAACAAGTGCAGAAATAAACGGGAAAGATTATGGAATCATGGAACTTTCTCGTCGCCAATCTCTGGATTATCGCTGTGGGCTTCTTCATCAGCGCAGTTCTTACATCACTTTGGTATGTCTACATGGAATATAAGTGGCCCTTCCATAAATCAAGAGAACGTTGGTAACCCGATTTCGATATTCCAATTCAGGAGTGAAACATGAATCCCTACACATCTGTTCCGGTGATGTACAACTACCTGATATTGCTCTTTATGTTTATGGCCGCTTTGGCATGGTATTTGGGATGGTGCAAGGGCAAGCGCAAGTGAATAGTCTCGATCAGAAGGAAATAAATACTATGAAATTGAAGTTTTTGCTGGGCCGCGCAATCGCGCGCAGTTTATCCCCTCAAGAATTGAGTGAATTGATTAAGAATATTTTGCCTTATGTCTGGAAACAGATACCCAGTAATCAGCGGGTGGGTTTCCTGAAAAATGCAGCCCATGAGCATCTTGGAGCGTTACTGGCAGGTTTGAATCGAGAAGAGCGTGCCGCCTTGATGAATGATCTTTTACCCCTGGCTGCCCGTGAACTCCCCCTGTCCGACCTGGATTTTTTAACCTCATTTTCATCCCCTGGCGGCGGATATAAACCGGAAGCATCTGAAGTATGAAAATTGCGCTTACCACAGATTCTTTTGTCGAAGGACAAGGCGGTGTCTCGACCGCCGTTGCTGCACTAGCTCGCATTCTGCGCCAGCGTGGGCATCAGGTCAAGGTCTATTCTGCTACTGATCCTTCCCACATACATACCGACCTGGATGTGATCGGTTTGAGAGCATTGCATTATACCCGCCTTCCAGGCGGACGCATTCCCGTGGATCCAGCCAAACTAACCCGCGAATTTGCCCGCTACCGCCCTGATATTATCCACAACCACTCGATGAGCACAATGGGGGTGCAGGCTATGGCGGCGGCGCGTCTGCTGGGTATTCCCATTTTAGGTACCTGTCATGTTTACCTGGCTGGTTTCCTCAACTACGCACCCCTTCCCCTGGATGGACAGCCGATAATGGAAAAGGTGGCCTGGCAATACACCGCCGCCTTCTTCAATCGTTTCCCCTATACCACCACACCATCGGAAGTGATGCGGCAGAAGTTGGTATCTGCCGGGTTACATGTTCCCTCCATAGCCGTCTCGAATGGCGTGGACACCAACCTGTTTCACCCGCGCCGATCACTCTTCCGCCCCAATCTGCAGCCATTCACCCTCTTGCACGTTGGGCGGCTGGGCTATGAAAAACGGGTGGACGCAATCCTGCGCGCTTTTGGTCGTCTTTCTCAGGATTTCCTTCAAGCTCGCTTGCTGATTGTTGGTGATGGACCCCAGGCTTCCCTTTTACGCTCTCTGGCGTACGACCTGAAAATTACCCGGCAAGTAAAGTTTTTGGGACAAGTATCTCACGATCGGTTGCCAGGCATTTATCGCCAAGCTGATGTGTTTGTCACTGCTTCGACCATTGAAACACAAGGGTTGGTGGTGCTGGAAGCCACAGCCAGTGGATTACCCATCCTTGGGGTGGATGCGCTGGCTTTGCCGGAATTGATTCACTCTGGTGTGAATGGTTTCCTGGTTCCACCAGAGGATGAGCAAGCGCTTGCAGAAGGTATGGCGCGACTGTTGCGCTCGAAAGACTTGTGCCTGGAGATGGGAACCGCTTCGCGTCAAATCGCCCTGCTACACAGCTTGCCTCGCGTGGCAGAGCAATACGAAGCGATATACCTCCGATTGCGCGAAAAATATCGCCCGGACTGGTTCTCGTACCCGAGGATGTCCCTAGCCTGGCAGGGCGTTGGACTCAACCACTCTTTGAATTCAATAAGGTCCGTGAAGCAATCAGTTGGAAAAATGTTTACGCCCATCCTCAAATGGGTACAAACCAGTCTGCTGAGATATGGAAGGTAAATATCTGAAAGGAAACAATCATGTTTACAATGAGAACCGTACAAGAAATTGGACTTAACACAAGTATAGAGGCAGTGATACGATCTGCACCATTGCTGGCTCAAATCAGTCCTGTGCGCCATGTGGCTATTTGGGCTGGGGAACAATATATTCGATTTGCCGGAGATGGGGTAATTCTGGATATAACCCGCCCGCCCGGCGTCATGGCAGATCGTGCCGAGTTTGGACGGGCAATCCTGCATACGGCAGACCGAGCATTCGCCAGGCAATTGTCTCCTAATACATTACGCCGCCTGCTGGAGAATTTTGTTGATGGGATTTTGATGGGGGGCAATCGTCCTGCCATTGATCAGTTCTTCAAGCAAAACGGGACATATCCACCCGGCTTCCTTACTCTTAGCCCAGGGAAAACCTGTAATCTGCACTGCACAGGTTGCTATGCCAATGCCGGTCCGACAGCCGAGAGATTGGATTGGGACACGTTCAACCGTATCATTACCGAGGCGAAGACTCTGTGGGGAATGCGTTTTCTGGTCATCAGCGGTGGAGAACCTCTGGCATATCACTCCGACGGAAAAGGTATTCTGGACGCTGCCGAAAAACATCCCGATGTCTTTTTTATGATGTATACAAACGGCACACTCATTGACGACAAGGTGGTAAAGCGGATGGCAACCTTGGGGAATATTAGCCCCGCCTTTTCATTGGAGGGCTGGCGGGAACGCACTGACGAGCGGCGTGGCGTCGGAGTGTTCGACAAAATATTGACCGCAATGGAGCGTTTACGGCTTGCGGGATTGCCCTTCGGCGTCTCACTCACAGCAACCCGCCACAACGCTGAAGAGATTCTCTCTGATGAGTTTATGGATTTCTTATTTGAACAGCAAGGCGCATTATATGGTTGGCTCTTCCATTACATGCCCATTGGCCGCTCATTCACACTGGACCTGATGCCCACACCTGAACAGCGCTTGTGGATGCATGGAAGAGTTTGGGAAATTATTCGTCAGCGCCATATTTTCCTGGCAGATTTTTGGAATCACGCCACGATATCAGATGGCTGCGTCGCTGGCGGGCATACCACTGGAGGCGGCTATCTTTACATCGACTGGAATGGCACAGTTGCGCCATGTGTCTTTGTGCCATATTCACCTGTCAATATCAACGAAACGTATGCCAAAGGCGGCACGTTAAATGATGTTTGGAATAATTCGTTTTTTGCAGACATTCGCGCCTGGCAGAAAGGTTACTGGAACGGGAAAGGCAATTGGCTGGCCCCCTGCCTCATCCGTGACCACCACGCAGAACTTCGGCGGTTGATTGCGCAACATGAGCCAGAGCCTAGTGACGAGGAGGCGAGCAAAGCTCTGTTGGATCCAGACTATGCCTATGGAATGGAAGAATATGGTGCCGCTTATCAGGCACTTTCAGAACCCTTATGGCAGAAAGATTATCTCCAACCCAAGGGGTGTGGTGGCAGTTGCAACAGGCAGTTATCAGAAAAGGAAGTTTCGCAAAATGAGCATGGACACCGCAACCGCTGAGGAGGCTTCGGCGCCGCATCATGTTGGCATCATCATGGATGGAAATGGCCGCTGGGCGCAAATGCGCGGTCTTCCCCGCACTGCTGGTCACCAAGCTGGACTGACGACAGCCCGTCGGGTCACCGAAATCTGTGGCGAACTTGGCGTTCGTGTACTTACGCTGTATACCTTTTCCACTGAAAACTGGCGCCGCCCAGTAGAAGAAGTAGATTTCTTGATGCACCTGGCTGAGGAGTACGCTGCCCGCGAGTTACCGGAACTCCAGCGCAATGGAGTGCGTTTTCAGTTGATGGGAAGGCGGGAAGGTCTGCCAGTTTCGCTTCTAAATGTATTGGATGAAGCTATCCTGCAAACACGAGCCAATTCACGGCTGATTTTGAATCTCGCACTTAACTATGGTGGACGGACAGAGATTGTGGATGCCATCAAAGCCATTCTGATTGCACATGAGCAGGGCGCTCTGGATGGCTCACGTTTGGATGAGACAACCTTTGCTCGCTATCTCTACTGTCCTGACTGCCCCGACGTTGACTTGGTGATTCGCACAGGCAGCGAATGGAGGCTGAGCAATTTTCTGCTCTGGCGTTCTGTTGGAGCAGTTTTCTGGAGCACGCCGATCCTCTGGCCTGATTTCCAACGAAAGCATTTTTTAGAAGCAATGGAGGTCTATCATGAACAAATTATTATCCACACTAAAAATAAGCCTGTTGCATAAACCCCGTTTTGGCTTGGTACTTAGCGGAGGGGGCGCTCAGGGGTTGGCGCATATCGGGGTACTTAAGGTCCTGGAAGAGGCAGGCATTCGTCCGGATTACCTGGCCGGGACCAGTATGGGAGGCGTGATTGCCGCTGCATATGCCGCAGGTCTCACGCAAGAGGAGATAAAAAATATCGCGACTGATATCTCCCAAACCCGCAAACTTATGCGGCTGGCAGATATTTCCCTTCCCCAGCATGGCATTATTCGCGGCGAACGCGTGTTGGACTTCTTCGATAAACACCTGCGCGGCTCCACCTTTGACAACCTTAAAATTCCTCTTACCCTGATTGCCGTGGATTTAAATACTGGACAGGAAGTTCAATTAAAGAAGGGTTCTGTCGCTGAAGCGCTGCGCGCCACAGTCTCCCTTCCCGGCGTGTTTGCACCCATCGAACGTGATGGGATGCGGCTGGTGGATGGCGGCTTGTTGAATAACTTGCCTGTGGACGTAGTGCGCCAAATGGGAGCCGAGGTTGTCTTGGCGGTTGATGTGGACGGACGCAAAGATTCGCCCTGGCGAACCATTTCCCGCCTATGGCCGCTTTCCAGTACGGTCGGTGGTCTGATTGTGAATTTAGGCGATTCACTGGATGTGACAATCCGTCAGCAACGCGCATATAAGCTGAAAGATAGCCCGCCAGATTTTCTGATCCAGCCAAAAATTCCCAACAAAGTCACGGTTTTGACGGGATTCAACCGTGTTATCGAAATCGCTGCGGAAGGCGAAGCATCTACTCGTTCCATTTTGCCTGCGCTGGAAGATATGTTACGCCCACACTGGCACTGGGCTTCGAACAGGAAGATCAAACTTTCCGTTAAATGCCCTGTTAAATCGTCTCATTCCACAATACCTGCTGGCAAGGTTCAAATAGGAACAAATCCGTGAATATGCTGACGTTTGTAAAGATTTCCAGATTGTTATATCTGTAGCAAATACTCCAAGGCATAGCGCTTGGCTATCGCTCCAGGAAATAATTCCCGAGGCAGTTTGCAATGCTTTTCTCTTTGATTACCAACACTCCATTTCGGGTGCTATGCGTGGCCCAATTCGTTGCGCTCGCAGCCGGGTACGCCGTCCACTTCGTTTCGGCTGTACTTATCGAAGACCTGACCCATGCCAGTGGACCTATGGGCGGACTGGTGATCGCTACTGTCGCGCCCGGCCTGCTAGTGGGATTGTTATCTGGGGGTCTGGTTGACCGCTACAACCGGGTTTATCTCCTGTCTGCCAGTTTGGGATTGCGCGGGTTGGCAAGTGCGCTTTTCTTGCTGCCCATTCCAACGGATGGCTGGTTGCCGGTCATTTACCTGGTCAACTTTTTATTGGCGATCCTCGTCCAATTCGAACTGACAACTGAAGCGGCTCTCCTGCCTGATTTGGTTGACAAAACGCAGTTGCTGGCAGCTAACGGAATCTTTGGAGTGAACACCCTGGCTGCCCAAGGAATAGGTTTCCTGATTATCGGTCCGGCGTTACTTCGAACAGGTGAGCTGAGAACTATGGGCGGCGTGGCTGGTTTGGGTTTCTTGCTTGCCTTGCTGCTCGTGGCGACACTTCTTCGCCGACAGAAAACATCGGTGCGACATTGGCATAATCGCTTGATATCTGACGCAACTGTTGGATATCCGGTCAGGTCGCAGGAGTTAAACAAATCTCTGAACAATCTGTGGGCCGGGTGGAGTTTCGTTTCCACCGATCAGCCTGCTCGCAAGGCTGTGATTCAGCTGGCTGCCGCTTACACCTTCTTGATGATTATGGTTACGCTGTTACCCGGATTTCTAACTCGCGTGGTCGGAAGATCGGCAACTGATCTTACAGTCTTGGCGCTGCCCGCCGGTGTGGGTTTTGGGCTGGGAACCTGGCTTGTGAGCCGCTACGGTAACCGGTTTCACGCTGGTAGTGTGGGCAATGGTGGGTTGACGTTGTCCGGGTTGGCTTTGACAAGTATGACCATTTGGCAGGGTGAGAGCGCGGTGTCGCCTCTCACTCTTGCAGCACCATTCATTGGGTTGGGATTGGCATTGATCATCATCCCGGCACGGACTGTCCTGCAAGGTCGTCCCCCGGCTGCACTGCGTGGGCGAGTATGGGCCACACAGGTGGTTTTGAACAATGCAGCAGCCCTGCTCCCCATTTTCATAAGTAGCAGGCTGGCTGACCGGATAGGGATTCAGTCTGTATTTCTTCTGACAGCCTTGACCATGCTGGTTATCGGGTTGTCCGATATTCCGGCGAGGCTGAAAGTTGGTTTTTCGAAAGGAACTTGATAAAAAGGTAAAGATATATGAAGAAAAAAATTTCTCAGGGTATGTCAACACAGCGTATAAGTGTAATTATTCCAACGCTAAATGAGGCTGCCCAAATCCCCAAATTATTGGTTGCTCTAAAATCACAAACGCGCCCGCCGGATGAAATCATCGTCGCAGACACTCGTCTCCCATCGCCATCATAGGTGAATTGCGCTCCTGTGAAGGTCAGCGGGGTGACTTCCTGCGGAGCCATGAAGGGAACAGTTGGGGTCGATGAATTTGTTGCGGTCGGACTCGGCGTATTGCTTTGGGACGGCGGCTGTGGGGAACTTACGGCTGATTGTCGAATCAGCGCAGAGTGTAGGCGTACTCGTACTTTTTGTCCCAGGCGCTTGAGCATGTGGATAACACATCACTACCAAACTTTCATCACGCATCCATTTCACCTTGACGCATCCATTTTGAGAGAGTAAAATCTCGCTTGCTTTTTGGTCTTTTTGGAAAAAACAACTATGAAACTTACCCGCCGTCAGGAAACTTTCGTTCATCGCCTGCTTGACCTGTATCGCGAATTAAATGGACCGATCCATTATTCTATGCTTGCAGAGCGCGTTGGGGTCAGCCCATTCACAGCGTATGACATGCTGCGTCTACTCGAAGAAAAGGGTATAGTGATCTCCGAGTATCGGCTCGATTCTGATAAACCGGTAGTTGGGCGCTCCGAAGTGGTTTTTCTGCCAACGGAGCGCGCTCACCAATTGTTCATTGCTTTGGCTGGAGATGCGGACCAGGGCAATTGGGAAAATGTAAAGTCACAAATCTTGGAGAAGATTCGAGACGGGGGATTAAATGACGATGTTTTGGCAGAGGAGATATTTGCGCGCGTTCCGCTGGATGTTCCAGATGTGCTTCGCTATTGTATTGAAGTCATGACCATCGTTATTCTGCGGCTTGGCAAAGGAGCTGGACGTCGGGTTCTGGCTGAACACCTGCCTCAGATTATTGAGTGGAAGGGCACGGTTACCCGCTCGGGTCTGATGCTGCTGGGCGGTTTTACACTGGGATTACTGGCGAATGAAAGTAATAGTGATGTGGAATGGAATAAGCTCTTTCTGGAGCACATCCGCCGTTACCAGTCTCTTGTCATGGATATGGAACCGCGCCTGTGCCGCCGTTTGGGTGACAGTATGAAAGATGTATTTGCTCCAATCTTCAAGGCATAAAATTTTTGCCTAATTCTTTGGTCTTTTTGGAAAGGTGACATGAGTATAGCAATTGAATCTCTTCAACTTATAAAACGTTATCCAGGGCAAAAAAAAGAGGACCGTCCGGCTATTGATACGATTGACCTGACTGTCGAGTCCGGTCAACTGTATGGACTGGTCGGTCCCGACGGTGCGGGAAAAACCACACTCCTCCGCATTCTGTCCACCGTGATGGAACCGACATCCGGTTCCGCTCAACTGGCGGGTTTTGACGTAATGAAACAATCCGAAGATGTGCGGGCTTTGTTAGGGTATATGCCGCAAGCCTTTAGTTTGTATCCCGACTTGACCGTGATGGAAAACCTGAAATTCTTTGCCGACATCAATGGCGTGTCTGCCCAAAAACAAAAGACACGCATCGCTGAATTGCTGGAGTTCGCGCGCCTGACGGAATTTACGACGCGGCGCAGTGAGAATCTCTCCGGTGGAATGCGCAAGAAACTGGCATTGGCTTGCGCCCTGATTCACGACCCCAAGATATTGCTGTTAGACGAGCCAACCACCGGCGTGGACCCCGTTTCGCGGCGTGAGTTATGGCATCTGCTGGCGAAAGTCATCCAGCAAGGCGTGACAGTGTTGGTCAGCACGCCGTATATGGATGAGGCGGAACGTTGCAATACGGTCAGCTTCATTAATCAGGGGCGCGTTTTGATCAGCGGCGCACCAGCCGAATTGGAAGCGCAGTTGCCTTTCCGCATCGTGGAGGTCAAAGCCAAGCCTCGACGCGCACTGCGCGCAGTGGCAGATCGGACGGAAGGGGTGATCAGTTGGCGCGCTGTCGGCGACCGCCTGCGCCTTTCGGTCAGCGACCCGGCTGAAGTCATGCCCCGGATCGAAGCGGAACTAAAAAAAGACGGGGCGGAGATAAGCATCCTGCGTGAAGCAAGTCTTTTGATGGAGGATGTCTTTATCCACCTGGTTGAAAAACAGGAGGCACAATCGTGAGCGCAGACAAAGCGATTGAAGTTATTCAATTAACACAGAAGTTCGGTAAGTTTACCGCTGTGGATCATGTTAGTTTTGAAATCCCGCGGGGCGAAATTTTTGGCTTGCTCGGTCCCAATGGCGCAGGCAAGACGACCACCATTCGCATGTTGTGCGGAATCCTTACGCCCACATCGGGTGAGGCGCGGGTGATGGGGTTTGATGTTGCCCGACAGTCTGAAGAGGTCAAGCAGCGCATTGGTTACATGTCACAGAAGTTTTCGCTGTACAACGACCTGACCGTGCAGGAGAATCTGGATTTTTATGCCAATTTGTATAGCGTGCCGCGCGAGAAGTTTGCATCGCGCCTGAAGGAATTGATCGAGATGGCAGGTTTGCGTGGGCATGAAAAGCAATTGGTCGCCAGTCTTTCAGGGGCGTGGCGGCAAAGGTTGGCACTGGCTTGTGCCATCGTCCATGAGCCGCCGATGCTCTTTCTGGATGAGCCAACTGCTGGGGTGGACCCGGTCTCACGCCGCGAGTTCTGGGACATGATCTATAACTTGGCTGGGCAGGGCGTGAGCGTGCTGGCAACGACTCATTACATGGATGAAGCCGAATTTTGCAACGTTATCGGGATGATGTATCGCTCCCGCCTGATTGCCCTGGATGACCCCGATTCACTCAAGGAAAAAATGCGCGGCATGTTATTTGAAATAGACTGCCGTGAACCTGGGCGTGCCGAGGAAATCCTGAAAGACCTGCCTTTTACGCATGATGTGGCGCTGCATGGCGTCCTCCTGCACGTAGTAGTGAGCGCTGAAAAAGAAAAACGGGAACTGGAGAAAGCCTTACAGTCGAATGGCATTGCCATGAAACGGATAGAGCGCGTCCTGCCTTCGCTGGAGGATGTGTTTGTTTCCCTGGTGGAAGATGAAGATCGCCCGCAAATGCGGGAAGAAATTGAATAAGGAGATTTACATGAGTCAAGGATTTCGCCGCATGGCGACCATTGTTCGCAAAGAATGGCTGCATATCATCCGCGACCCGCGTACTCTGGGATTGGTTATCATCATGCCTGTAATGATGCTGATCTTGATGGGCTACGCGGTTGCCAACGATGTGGAAGACATTCCCCTGGCAGTTGCGGATTTATCACACACGGACGCCAGCCGCTCCCTGGTTGATAAATTCACAGCCAGCGGATTCTACATGTTTACACACACGGCTCAAAGTGAAAATGAAATACTGGATATGCTGGACGCCGGGACAGTCAAAGCCGGATTGTATATTCCAGAGGATTTTGGACGCAACATCAGCACTGGCGGTACAGGCACCATCCAGTTTTACATTGACGGCTCGAATCCTACGGTCGCGCAGACTGCCCAATTGGCTGCTGAAACCATCAGCCAGTCCACATCCCAGGAGATTCTAATTCAGCGCCTGGAGCGCAGCGGCGCGGGCCTGACAATTCGGCTGCCGGTGGATGCCCGTGTGCGCTATCTTTATAATCCGAATCTGAAGAAGATGAATTTTATGATCCCCGGATTGGTGGCGGTCATTTTGCAAATCCAAACTTTGCTGTTAACAGCATTTGCCATTGTACGGGAACGCGAGCAAGGTACGCTGGAGCAACTGATTGTCACGCCAGTGCGCTCGTGGGAATTGATGTTAGGCAAAATTTTGCCTTTCGTGCTGGTGGCACTTGTTAACGTGGCAATGACGGTAGCTGTTGGCGCGATTTGGTTTGGCGTGGAAGTAGCTGGGAGTTACATCTTGCTGTTCGGACTCAGTTTGATATTCCTGCTTGGCTCACTCGGTTTAGGCGTGCTGATTTCCAATATCTCCCAAACGCAAATGCAAGCCATGTATATGGCCTCCTTTATTATGTTGCCGTCTTTCATTCTGTCTGGCCTGCTTTACCCGCGCGAAAATATGCCCTGGCTGGCATACTATGCAGGTTTTTTCCTGCCGGTCACGTATTTTCTGGAAATCGTGCGCGGCATCATGCTTAAAGGTGTGGGCTTTGTTACCCTGTGGAGTTGGATCTGGCCGATGGCAGTTTTCAGCATTGTCGTTTTCTTTGCCAGTGTGCTTATGTTCCGAAAACGCATATAGCACAATTTGAAAATTCTCAATATAACTATTTCCCGATAAGGAGTTCATCATGAAAAAAAATCACTATTCGTTTACCTCGCTCGCTGTTGCACTCAGCCTTCTGTTGAGCGCATGTAGCGGCATTGCCATCCAAAATGGAACATCCCAACTTAAAGCCTCCGGTACAATTTCAGCTCGCGAAGTTAACATTGCTCCCCAGATTGGCGGGGAAGTAGTCTCCGTAAACGTGGAAGAAGGTGCACAGGTTATACAAGGGGACGAATTGTTCCGCCTGGATGATTCCCTCTTGAAAGCGCAGCTCAATCAGGCAAAGGCTGCGGTTGCCCTGGCAGAGGCTACGTTGAGCGCCGCCACTGCCCAGTATGATCTTGTCTTGAACGCCGCCCGCTTGCAGGATAAGCAAAACCGCGTTTCCAGTTGGAACACTTCCCAGCCTAGTCAATTCGATTTACCGGTCTGGTATTTCGACAAAGGTGAAAAACTTGTCTCGGCCCAGGTTCAAATGGAGTCTGCCACAACGGATCTCAATAAGGAAAAAGCTAATCTTGAAAAAGTACTAACCAATGTTGCCTCCCAGGAATTTTTGGACACTGAAAAGAAAGTGGCGAATGCCCAGGCAGCTTTTATCATCGCAGATCAAGTTCTCAGTCAGGCAAAAAGCGCGCAGGATAATGAGGATTTGCAAAACTTCGCCCAGGACCAATATGACGCGGTGGAAAATGAATTGAAGTCCGCCCAAACCGACTATACCCGTTTGTTGACGACGCAGGGAGCGAAGGAAGTGCTTGAAGCCCGCGCTCGTGTCAAGGTTGCGCAGGAACGCCATGATCGCGCATTGGACTATTACAACTCTTTCCTCAGTAGCGATCAGTCTTTGCAGGTCAAAGCCGCAGAAGCCGGTGTGCAACAAGCCGAAGCCGCTCTCGCCCAGGCAAATGCAGCGCTTGCTGTCCTTGAGATTCAATTAAAGAAAACAGTCATGCGCGCCCCAATGGACGGTGTGGTGTTGACCCGTAATTTGGAAGTGGGCGAAATGGCTGCTCCTGGCGGACTTGTTATGACGATTGGCCATCTTCAGGAAGTGGAACTGGTGGTTTACATTCCCGAAACCGAATATGGCACCGTACATCTAGGAGACCAGGTTACGATTGCAGTTGATTCCTTCCCTGGCGAAACGTTTAGCGGATCGGTCATCTACATCTCCGACAAGGCTGAATTCACGCCGCGCAATGTCCAAACTGTGGAAGGACGCCAGGCAACAGTCTATGCCATCAAGTTAAGCGTGCCAAATCCTGACCTGAAGCTCAAACCCGGCATGCCCGCAGATGTGATGTTTACAAATAATCAATAGCATTTGATCGTGAATAACGTTATGGCTTCCCCGCCTCGCTCGCCGTTCCGCTTTCGCATGCCGCGTTTCGTTCGGCGTTTCCACCGTGTGCTCCTGTTCCTGCGCTCATTGCTCGCCATTGCAGTCGATATCATCGTTCTTTACATCCGTAATCGTCTGCACTCGCCGTAATCCAATCCTGACTAGATGTGGACCATCGAAACACGCGGCTCATGCAAAATTTCTTCGAGGTAATGTTTAATGCAATCTCTTCCTAAACATGGTTCCTGTTTTGTTTGTGGCTCCCCGAATTCGCCAGGAATGGGGGTGGTCTGGTATGCACTGGACGATAACTCCATTTTTGCCGAAGTAACGCTGAACGATGCCCAGCAGGGTCCGCCCGGTTTAGCGCATGGTGGGGCATCCGCCGCTTTGCTGGATGAAGCCATGGGCGCGGCGGTCTGGCTGGCCGGGTATCGGGTAGCGTCAGTTAATCTCAACATCTCCTATCGCAAACCCGTGCCGCTGGGACAGCCTTTCAAGGTTACAGCGCAGGTCAACGAGCGGAACGGGAAAAAGGTCACAGCGGTTGGTGAAATCCGCCTGGCAGACGGAACACTGGCCGTCAGCGGCGAGGGGATTTTTGTCCAGGCTCCGCAGTTGTTCAATGGTCTGGGTGCAGGCTCAAGTCCCGCGGATGAGGCGATGGAAATCCGCGAAACGGAGAAATAAACATGCAGGCTAAAAATCTCTGGTGTGACGAAGAAAGTCCAGGATGGCTGTAAAGAACATGAGCAAATCTGGTATTGGACCTCCTCGAATCCGCAAAATACAAACATTACTGGGCATACTTTTTCTGGCAATAACAGGCTGGAAAGTGGCAGGTAGTGTGCCAGAGATACCGAAATTTGTTTTGGTTCTTGCGCCGCACACCTCCAACTGGGATCTACCTTTTATCCTGGCTGTCATGTATGGATTGGGGCTCAAAATTAACTGGTTTGGCAAGAAGGAGCTATTCCCCTGGCCAGTTGGAAGCGTTTTCAAATGGCTTGGAGGCATCCCAATTGATCGTAGTTCTCGTCAAAACATGGTGCAACAAACGGCACAAATGATATGGGAACGTGAGCAAATTGTAGTGGGCATTGCGCCGGAAGGGACGCGCAGTCAATCCAGACATTGGAGCACAGGCTTTTACTACATTGCCAATCTTGCGCAAGTGCCAATTGTATTTGGCTACTTGGATTACGCGCGTAAAGTTGGCGGTTTGGGTCCGGCGATGCATACCACGGGCAATATTGAGGCGGATATGAAGGTAATTCGTGAGTTTTATAGCGGCATCACCGCCAAGTATCCACATAAAGTAGGGGAGATTATTGTCAGTCAGCGCGCATGGCATCAGAACAGCCAGAATGATAATAGGTAGTGCAGGGATGCAATCAAAAAGTCTTTGGTGGGTAGGATTGTTCGCCATCGCCATGGCTTATCTGGAATCGGCGGTGGTCGTCTATCTACGGAGAATTTATGGAATTAGCGATCTCATTCTCAGTGTGCCGCAATTCGATCCGCAAATCGGAGCGATTGAACTGGGAAGGGAACTGGCAACGCTGGTCATGCTGCTGACGGTGGGTTGGGCGGCGGGAAAGAGATTTCAATCACGCTTGGGATTTTCCGTCTTCGCCTTTGGCGTGTGGGACATCTTCTATTACATCTGGCTCAGGGTTTTCATCGGCTGGCCGCAAAGCCTGCTTGATCCCGACCTCCTTTTCCTGTTGCCGCTGCCCTGGTGGGGACCTGTGCTTTCTCCTGTTCTAATCGCCGCGTTGATGGTGATTGGTGGCGCGCTGGCGGTCATTAAAGACGAACACGAACTGCGTCTCATCCCGTCGTCTATGGATTGGGCTACTCTGGCTGGCGGCATACTGACCGTACTGTACACCTTCATGGCTGATGCTCTATCTGTCCTGCCTACCAACGCGCAAACGCTCGGTCAATTACGCCCTTCCGAATTTAACTGGTCTGTTTACCTGGTTGGGCTTGCGATGTTGTGCTTATTTATTTGGCGTATTACAAAATCCACTCAACCTATATCAACTTAATGTGGAGGTAGCTTTGAAAATTCGTTATCTTGGTCATTCCTGCGTTGAAATTACCGGCAAGCATCACATTTTGATTGACCCCGACTTCACCCGCGACCCTGAGCCGAGTGTCGAATACGTCTGCATTACCCACGCTCACAAAGACCATATTGGACGTGTGGCTGATGTTCCGAATGCAATCGTCCTCGCCGCGGCGGATGTCTGTGAGATCGCGGCCAGCCTCGGAGTCTCGCGCGAACGATTACATCCTGTCGTGCCGGGCGAGCAGGTTGCGAATGTCCAAATCCTTGCGGGCTACAGCATGGTTAACCAACCGCTTTACACATTTTTCTACATGCTATTTCGATGGCGGCGCCCCGATCCCGGCGGTACGCCGCTTTCCTTCCTGGTGCAGGATGAAGCTGACCTGTTGCATATCGGCGATGCGCACGAAGCACCGCTTTCCATCTACCCCGATATTCTGTGCCTGCCCTGGCGCACGACGCCTTTTGGCCCCAAACGCTATAAAGATATTTTAATTCGAATGGCAACCCGCTTTGCCGCGCCCTACATCCTGCCCATCCACTACGACCTGCCCGGCACCGAAGCCGACCCGCACGAACTCACCAAACGGGTTCATGCAACTGTGCTGGAAGGCAAGGGCTGGTATGGTTTCCACGAGAAGAAAAAGAAGAACTGAGTCATGCTATCGATAATTGTGACCGTGACGGGTATAAATGCGATTGGCATTTCTTGCTACAAGGAAAATTAAGGAGTGAATAACTTGTAATGAATATTTCATTTATCACAAACACATTGGTTACTTTTTTTGCTTCTTACATACTCGGAGCAATACCTTTTGGACTACTGCTAGCACTCCTGACAACCGGGCAGGATATTCGCCAGATCGGTAGCGGACGGACGGGTACCACCAACACCCTGCGTGCGGCGGGCTATCCCATCGCCATCATCACTTTCATTCTGGACATGGCAAAAAGCGCGGCGGGGGTGTGGCTGGCGCGCTGGCTCACGCCGGGGCAGATTTGGATGGAAGTCCTCGCCCCCATTGCCGTCATCGTGGGACACAACTATTCGATCTTCCTGCTCGAACGGGATGAGCGCGGTCGGATCCGTCTGGGAGGTGGCGCGGGAGGCGCTTCAGCTTTGGGCGGGACGATTGGGCTGTGGCCGCCTTCCATACTGATTCTCCTCCCGGTCGGGATCCTGATCTATTTCGGCGTTGGATACGCTTCCGTAGCAACCATGAGCATCGGACTCATAGCCGCATTGATCTTTGCCGCACGCACCTGGCTGGGACTGTCCTCCTGGATTTATGTCTTCTACGGATTAATGGCCGAGGCGCTACTGTTGTGGGCCTTGCGTCCCAACATCCAAAATTTGTTGAACGGCACTGAGCGCGGCATTGGCTGGCGCGCCAAGCGTAAAAATTGATATCACTTCACCAAAGGAGAAATGAACATGAAAAAGCAAAAAGTCGCAATTGTCACCGATGGGGCATCTTCCCTGACCCCCGCCATGGGGAAGGAATATGGCCTGGATGTCGCGCCCGTTTATGTGACATTCAACGGAGAGACCTATCTGTCTGGCGTCAACCTGGACGCGGCGGAATTCTACCGCCTGCTGCGCGCCAATAAGAAACTGCCCACTACCGCCCAGCCTACCGTGCAAGATTTCATTGACATCTACACCAAACTGGCTGAAGATGTGGATGAGATTGTTACGGTGGTGATTTCCCATCACATGAGCGCCACGCTCCAGTCCGCGCTGATGGCGCAGGAGCAATTCACTGCCATTCCCACGCACGTGATTGACTCCGAATCGGTCTCGCTAGGGCTGGGCATGATGGCGATTGCCGCCGCGCGCGCAGCCGCACAGGGACAAGATGCCAAGCAGGTCGTCCAACTATTGGAGAAAATCAAGCAGTCCATAAATGTGATCTTCACTGTAGAAACGCTTGAATACCTGCACAAAGGCGGGCGCATCGGCGGCGCGACGGCTTTCCTGGGATCGGCATTGAGTATCAAACCCATTCTTTATATCAAGAATGGACGCATCGAGCCGTTGGAACGTGTGCGTACGCGCAAGCGCTCAATTGCCCGCCTTCTGGAATTGGTGGAAGAGAAAGTCGGCACGTCAGAAGCCCATTTCGCCGTTCTGCATTGTGAGGCAGACGAGGAAGCGCGTGAGCTTGGAGAACAGGTCAAGGCAAAATTCAATTGCGCGGAACTGGTGATTGCCGAAGCCGGGCCGGTGATCGGCACGCACGCCGGACCGGGAACCCTGGGGCTGGGCTTTTACCCTGCACCAGGAGTGTGATAGAGGAAGCCTCCTTAATCCAGAACGCAACGAAACTACTTGCAGAAAGCCGGGCGGCGGTCGCCTTCACAGGCGCGGGAATATCCACGCCGTCCGGCATTCCCGATTTCCGCAGTCCGAAGACCGGTCTGTGGGCGCTCTTGGAGGTTGCCGGAGCGGACGAGACGCAGGCTGGGCGCCATTCAGGCATTCGGACGCGCCCCTCGGACCTTCTACGAGCGCATGAAGCCTCTCTTGCAGGAGATTATCACTGCCGAACCAAATGCCGCCCACTACGCTTTGGCTGAACTGGAAGCCAGAGGAATGCTTCAAGCTGTCATCACCCAAAATGCTGACATGCTGCACCAGCGGGCTGGCTCGAAAAACGTCATCGAAGTTCACGGTTCATTGGCTGAAGCCACGTGTATACAGTGTTACAACGTCAAGCCATTTCGTCCTCTACTGGATCAATTTTTATCCGATGGAATCGTTCCGCGCTGCAAAGAATGCGGGGGTATTCCCGCAATATGGTATGCGCTTGGAATGCGAAACAAGAATCCAATTGCAGGAAGCGATATTGTTCTGCTATTTAAAGTGGTTTTATATCAAAGAAACGGGAAAGTATTAATGAAAGTATTAATCATACTCGCTGGACTTTTAGTTCTCGTATATGTCGTATATTACAAGCGCGAAATCCGCCCGGAAATCAATACCCGACACAACTTGTCCCTCCTGGGGGAAGAAGCGCCTTTCCTAAAGGAAGGCGAAATCACATTTCGAGACCTAAATAAAAACGGGAGGCTTGATCCCTATGAAGACCCGCGCCGCACCATTGAAGATCGAGTGGAAGATCTTCTGGCGCAGATGACCTTGGAAGAAAAAGCAGGCATGATGTTCCATACCATGATCAGCATGAATGACGATGGCTCTTTGCAGGAGCAAGGCGGTCTCATTCCCATGCCGCAGTCATCCGACCTGATCGCCAGTCGGCTCATGAATCACTTCAACGTGCTCCGAACTGCTGAGCCGCGCCAGATGGCAGAATGGTATAACCGTATTCAAAAAATGGCGGAGCAAACCCGGTTAGGCATCCCCATCACGATTTCCTCCGATCCCCGCCATGCTTTCACTCAGAATCCGGCGACGAGCATGATGGCGGGCAAGTTCTCTCAATTCCCTGAGCAGACTGGACTTGCCGCTGCCCGCGATGTTGAATTGGTTCAACAATTCGCCGATATCGCCCGGCAGGAATACCTGGCAGTGGGTATTCGCCTGGCTCTTCACCCAATGGCAGACCTCGCAACGGACCCGCGCTGGGGTCGGGCAAACGGCACGTTTGGCGAAGATGCCAACCTTGCGTCCGAGATGATTGCCGCTTACATCTGCGGCTTTCAGGGCGAGCAATTGGGGGCGCAAAGCGTTGCCTGTATGACCAAGCACTTCCCGGGCGCGGGTCCGCAGAAGGATGGCGAGGATGCGCATTTCCCTTACGGCAAGGAACAGGTCTATCCGGGTGATCGGTTTGAATACCACTTAAAACCGTTTGAAGCGGCCTTCAAGGCTGGCACAGCACAAATCATGCCATACTATGGGATGCCGGTTGGTCTTCCGTTTGAGAAAGTTGGTTTCGGTTTTAACAAAGATGTTATTGCCGGCTTGCTGCGTGAGAAATATGGTTTCGATGGCGTGGTCTGCACCGATTGGATGCTCATCAACCCGGTCAAGGCGATAGGGCGTGAAATTATTCCTGCCAAAGCCTGGGGGGTGGAGCATCTCTCGGCGGCTGGGCGCATTCAAAAGGCGATTGAGGCGGGTGTGGATCAGTTCGGAGGAGAAGCGTGTCCCAAAGTCATTGTGGAACTGATTCGCAGTGGCAGGGTCAAGGAGGAGCGCCTTGACCAATCCGTTCGCCGCCTGCTGCGAGATAAATTCCGCCTGGGATTATTCGACAACCCTTACGTTGATCCTGATATCGCTGAACAAACCGTTGGCAACCCCGAATTTCGCAAGGTAGGGGAACTCGCCCAGCGCAAGTCCATCGTCTTGTTGAAAAATGAGGAAGGAATTCTTCCGCTCAAGGGTGAGTTGAAGATTTATGTTGAGAATATTAATCCTGAAACCGCCAGCCGGTATGGACGGGTGGTCAATAACCTGGCTAATGCAGATATTGCCATCCTACGCCTGAATGCTCCGTATGAGAAACGCAAAGGTTTACTGGAAAGTTATTTCCATGCCGGAGATCTGGATTTCCAAGGCAGGGAGAAGGAACATATTTTAGACGTAATGAGCCGCGTTCCCACGATTGTTGATATTTATCTGGAACGTCCGTCAGTTATCCCTGAGATTGCAGAACAAAGTGTTGCCTTGCTGGCGAACTTTGGAGCAAACGACAAGGCAGTGCTGGATGTAATTTTTGGCAAATTTGTGCCTCAAGGGAAACTCCCCTTTGAATTACCTGCATCAATGGAGGCTGTGCGAAGACAAAAAGAAGATGTGCCGTATGACTCTGAGAATCCGTTGTTCCCATTTGGACATGGGTTGACTTATTAGGCTTGCGTCTCTTGCTCCATTATGGAGCAGGAGATATGATTCTATTGGCTGTCCAGGTTGTGCTCCGCTGTTATTAAATCCTTCAATGATTCGGAGATTACATCCATTTGCTTTTCGGAAAGCGTCAGGGGCAATCTTTCAATCCATTGGTTGCGGAACTCAATAGCCTTTTCAATCAGGGTGCGCCCATTGGCGGTTAGCGTTAATTGTCTGACCCTTCTATCCTGGGGGGATTCCGCCCTATCAACCAATTGTTCGTCCACCAATCTATTTATTAACTGACTGGCTGCCGCCACGGAGATATCCAGATGACCACCCATTTCTGAAATATCGTTTGGGCCGCGATAATAGAGGTGCATCAGGATACTGAAATGAGACAGGGACAATCCTGATGCTTTGACAAAGCGCATGTAATTGCGCATGGAACGGCTGATAAACCGCTCTGACCATTCTTTCAAAACCTTGTTGAATTCAATCACATCAGTCATCCTGCCTCCAGGTTGAAAATTCATTTTTGATATGGGAATTGTACCTGATTGCAAAAGTCGCACGTATTTATTTCAGGCAACAACACAGGTATCCTTCAATACATAAATATTCTGAGATGGGATTTACGTCATACAATTTCATCAATTTTCATCCCGCTTCTTTCCAATCTGAGAGTTGCTTCTGTTTCAATTAGCTTATTCACTCTCTTCCATAAATAAACTCCTTAATGCATTAACAATAGAGAGAATAGGATAGTGGTATAGCGAGTGCATGAAAACGCCAGTTTATGTTCGGGAATTGACAGAAGAAGAGTGAGAGAGACTGAAAACGGGTCTACGCTCACAAGATCGGTTTGAAATACGTCGCAGCCAGATTGTGTTGGCAAGCGCCCGTAAGGAAACAGCGCGGCGAATAGCGCGAACATTGAGCTGCGATGACCAGACAGTGCGCAATGTGATCAAAAAGTTCAACGCAATCGGTTTGGATGTTTTGAAAGCAGGGTCGCAGCGGAGGGGATAAACGAATTTCTGTAATAATCTATTGGGCTTGTTGGGATATGTTGAGATTCTGGCAAAGTTGGAACAACTCTGTTTCGGTTAGCATAATTTGCCTCCAATTGGATTTGAGATTGACCGATGCACCATCGATATATCCCCCGAGCATGAGCCCTTTACTTCTGGCAATATTATGCTTCCAGAATTTACTTACGGCAAAATTATCCTTCCAGTCCGTCCTTCACCCCGCTACTTTTTGTCATTGACCAAAGGCTGGAAGCAGCAAACTTATGCTTCCAGCCGTGGCAAACTTATGGGTTAAGTTACACAAATTACAACAAAACATCCCTTGTCAAGGTTGGCTGTCACTTTTCAAAAACGACACATTCCTCATACCCCCCCACATCCCTGTATATCATAAGCGACCAATGACCTGGTTGCTTTTTTATATTTTGGCTGTGAGCCTCTATGACCTGCGCACCCACCGCATCCCGAACTGGTGTACGTATCCATTGATTCTTGCGGGCATGATCGCGCATTTCCCAGGGCATATGGATTTGTGGCTGGCATGTTTCCTTCTGCTATCCGCATGGGCAAGCGGCTGGATGGGTGCCGGGGATGTCAAACTCTGGATGGCCGTACTCTGGGCCATGCCGTTTGTTTACTTATCCCAAGCGTTGCCATTCATGTTTGCATCTTTCTTTATTACCAGTTTGATGCAACTCTTTTGGCGCGCGATCCGCAGACAGCCGGCCGTCAATGTAAAAAACCCCGCCGCATGGCGCGCCCTCTTTTTTCTGCTTTTGTGCTGGTATGTACACTGATCTTTTTTACGCATTGCTCGACCGACAAAACGCACGTGGACACCCGATTCTCTCCGCCATGTTGTATGTCTTTTGCCCAACAGCGGCGCGTTGGTGGCTGGCAGGGGCGGACCCGACCCCGCCTTTCGATCCTGTCTGGCAATCCCTGCAAGACTTAACCTCCGGTGGCACTTTGCTGGATCATCTCAACCGGTATGGTTTTGAGAACCTAATCGATGATATTCGGGAATATGTCCAGAAAGTCGGGGAGTATCGCAAACAGCATCCTGTTCAAGCACCCGAGATATTGCCTTTGTTTCGCGGTGGAAAACTTGATACAGCGCGCCGCTTTGGGTCACAGCACGCGATCAATAATCTCGGTGGAGACTGGCGCAATCTCTTCGTATACGTTCGCACTTGGGCATATTTGTCCCAGGATTGGCGGATCGGGATGAGGATCGAACGCGACTCAGAATACATCTTATCCAGTGAAAAGGTCTCTCTCATATTGCCCTTCACCCGCCTGCCTGTGCAATTCGACACCTGGGTATGGAAGGTGCCTGTGGGTCACGTGATGGAAATCAAGATCGGGTTACTTGTTTCCCAAATGGAACAGGATCAACTGCGTTTCACCCTTTTGGGTCGCTGTAATTCACCCGGCAAACAACCCTGGCAGAACACGCCCACCATCTTTGCGTTGGATCGTGAAAGCGGTGAAGCCAACCATTTCGACCAGACTCTTTCGGACGGAGATTTGGAACGCGTGGTTCAGTCCCTGTCCAACCTGGCAAAGAACGGACCACATCCTCCGCTAAATGCACTACGCCAACCCTCGATATGCAAGAAATGCGGATACCAACAACTATGCTACAAAAAAAATTACATATCCCCTCACACTCTTTCAACCCTATGAAAAAAACCCGCCCTTTCATTGTACTTATCTTGTTCATCGCCCTGATGTCTTTGAGCAGTTTGGCGATGGCAGCCGTGCCTGCTCAAAATCCAAATCCGGCCTATACCCTTACGCCAACACCCACCTTAACTCCCACGCCCACTCCGCCAGATGGTGGCGGTTCAACCATTACCAACATTTCGCAAATCTTCCATCATTTGGTCTTTCCGGCTGAAACCATCTCGGAAGCTCTGGCTGGCATCTTCGACAAAGCCGCCGACAAGGAAGTGCGCGCGATGAGTGAAGAAGTGGCAAGTTGGACTGTTGTGATCGGCGAGATCGTGCAAGCGCCCAGCAATGGAGACTACAGTAAGGTTGCACAATCGAGTCTGCCTGTTGCCGCCGCACTCGCTCCTGCATTGTTTCTGTTGCGTCTGGCTTTATATCATTGGGGAAGATTGCTCGGCGATGATGACAGCGGATTGCGTGTGGTTGGAGATTGGGTCACGGCGGGCGTACTGGCTGTTGTGTCCGGTCCATTTCTGGATCTGATCGTGCGCCTGGGCTGGTGGATGGTTGGAAAAGTGATCGGCGAAGCAGGTGGACTGGCGATGAACTTTGTTAGTTCAACTACCGCAACATCAGTAGTCCTGGGGCTTTCCAACCTGAGCTTTCTCGGCGGCTTGATCTCCATTGGTCTTTCCATCGGTTCATTACTTGCCATAGGCGGAATGTTATTTGCTTTTGCCTCTGCCAATGCGGTTCTGTTTATTCTTGCCGTTCTCGCTCCACCCCTCGCGATCGCCAGTGTTCTACCACAGGCAGGTTGGCTGCGTTCCTTGTGGATGAAGGCTGTCATCCTGATCGCCCTGCTCCCAATCGTTGCAGGCGGCGTCTTCAAGGCTGGACTCGCAGCGAGTTATCTATTTGATAAACAAGGACTTCTATCTGCCATCATCCGTGTCATCTGGTTATGGGGTGCGACTGGATTGCTGTTATCGCTTGCCGGTATTCTCGGCAAAATGACGATCTCCACAACTGCGGATGCATTCGGGCAAATGGTCAAGGCTGTTCAACAAATTGTCTCCATTGGCGCTTTGGCAGCCAGCGGTGTTGGAGCTGCGGGTGCAGGAGCGGTAGGCGCAGCGGGTGCGGCGGGCACTGGCGCAGGCGCAGCAGGAACTGCGGCAACCGCAGGTGGTTTAAGCGGCGGAGAAGCCGCCATGAGTCATCTGAATGCGGCACAGCAACTGACCCAGCGAGCAGGCAACCTTGATGCGATGGGACTCCATGCGCCTGCAGCATATAACCGCTCGCTTGCACATGGTCAAGAACTGGCTGCAAGACAGGCTGAACTGGGAGAACGCATGAAGCGTTTTGATGGAGCTCAGCCAACTTCATCCTCGCAGGATTATGGATTTTCCCAATCCGTGAATTCCTCCATTCAATCCAACTTCAATGGATCACCGCAGGAGTTTCAACAAGGCTTTCAAGCGCTGTCACCTCACATCTCACAACATGGCCTCGACCCCAATGTACTTGCCGCGCAATATCCGGAAGACACCGCGCACATGGTGCAGGCTTACATGAATCACTCGGATGAAATCAGCCAGGCCCGTGATCCCTTGTACCGTGCATCAGAACTTGGAAATGCCAGTCAAGTACAGAGCATGATCACCTTTATGCCTTTAAACAAAAAAGATGAAGATCACAACACATGACTCTGACCGAATCTTTCGCACTTGTCTCATTCGCATTATTCAGCTTTGCTGATCTTCGTTATCGGCTTGTTCCCGGGATTGAAATCTATCTGCTGGGAACGGTCTTGTTGACATTCCCTGCCACTCCCATTCAAACGGCGATTATTTTATTAGCCTGTGTCTGGGGAGTATTTCGAAACCTTTCAGGCTGGTTCGCTTTGCCGCTTTTATTTTATCCACCTGCCTGGCCTGTTCTGCTTACGGCATATGGGTATCGCAAAGGCATTATCGGGCGGGCTGATTTGCTTGCAATTAGCAGTCTCGCATGTCTCTTACCTTTGCCTGCCGTCCTCCTTTCCCTGTTGGGTTTGGAAGTCTGGCGCAGGCTTTGGATACGCAGGCAAATTGGTTCAATCCCTGCCCTACCTGGCCTTTTGCTTGGGTTGCTTGCCTTTCTTTTTTTTCGTTTGATATTTCAAATCCCCTAGCGACACAAACACTCATCCCCCATGACCAATTGAATATGATGACGATATGCCGCGCTCCGGAACCTTGGGCAATCCCCAACCATACATCCCCTTTGGTGTCTTCGCTGGCCTGCCTTTCTGGGGCGGCGGCTTGACTCTACTCGCCGCAGCGCCAGGAATTGGCAAGACCTCCTGGCTGCTGCGGATGTTATTCGAGTCCGCCTCCCTTCATATCCCTTCCGCCATTGGATGTTACGAACACACTCCTGAAGAGTTGCGCTATCGCCTCTTTCTGCAAGTGGAAGCGATGACCAGTGGTCCGCATACACAAGCTCCACAGGAAAAAGTTGAGATGGCATTGGCTTGTTCAAGTGAAGCTGTGCTGCTCTCCCTCAATTCACAGGAAGATACCGTGCGCGCGTTGGAAGATATGCTCATCCATGATTATGGCTTCCCTGTCAATGGACCAGCATTGCTGGCGGTGGATTATCTCAATCGTGTCCCGGTAGTCGGACTGACCGGCATGATGAATGAAGAAGGCCGCAGTGGTGAAGCAGCCGCAGCGTTACGAACGATGGCAAGACATCATGGTTGGGCAGTCATCGCTGCGGCTGCATTGAAGTCTGAGAATTTCAAAGATGGTGATGATCTGTCCGCCCTGCTGGGCGATGAACGTGTCCCGTATGAAGCAGATCGTATCCTGGTCGTTCAAAGAAGCGGCGAAGTTCGTCAGTGTGGATGTGCTCCACTCAAAGTCATCACGCTCAAAGACCGCACCGGTCCCCCGCGTCGCTTCCCAATGCAATTCTGGGGCGAACGTTTCTATCCCGCCCTCGAAGAGGAATTCCACAAACACAATCCAATGGCACTCTCATGACAGACGCTTCTTCCTTGTTGTTGACATTCCTGCGCGAAGCCTGGATGGCTCTCGCCGCTGCATTTCTTGCCTTTGCTCTTTTGGCAGGCATCGCGCAAATGCTGCGCGTGAGTTCTGCCAGTGTCCTTGGAGCAAACCTGTGGGTTTGGGAATCCATATCCGCATTGTTATCCATTGTGGTCCTGGGACTGTTCACCTTCCTGGGAATTCCACAGATCGTGAGTGCGCTGCAATCTTCGCTGCCAGGTGCAGGCGGATGTGGTCCGATCAGCGAACTCGGGACGCTCGCCTCAGGATTGATTGGTGGGCTGGCAGCATTGCGAATGTTGAAAGCGGCTTTTACCTCCATGCTTTCAGCCTCGATTGGCGGGTCCTCCTCGTTTGCAAATGCGCTCATTGAATGTGGTGAGGCACTTTTTGGAATGATCCTAGCCAGCGCAGCCATTCCCCTGGCGGCCTGGTTTCTCGGAACCTGTTGATATTTAAAAGGAGAATATTTTATGTTTGATCCCATCATGGAACAAATTCTTGCGATTGCCCGCGATGCCTGGGCATTCATGGCCGGCCTGTTGATCGTTGTGGCTTTGCTTGGCGGACTGTATTTTATTCTGCAGGGCACGGCGGGCATGGCTTTTGGCGGCAGCCGCATGACCTCAATGGCCATTATTGGTGTGGTCGGTCTGGTCATCATTGTCCTGTTCGCCTTTTTGTTTTTGCCGCAACTGGGCGAGATGTTGAAAAACTTCCAGCCCCAGCCGCCGTTTTAGGAGTTCCATGTTCAACGATCGCGATCTTGGCATCCTTGGCGCTGGCGCATTGCTGGCAGTTCTATGTTTATTCCTACCCCTCTCCTTTGCAGGAAAGGTGGTGATTGGTTTTTTGGTATTGATCGGCTTTATGGCATTGGCATTGCTCAGGCTTGGACCCGACCGTGTACCGCTTGAAGTCTGGTTGACGCGCCGTTTTCGTTATTCGATGCAGACCAGGCAATATGTTAATCAGCAGACTGCGACTCGCAAAACAGAAAGTGTGCAGTCATCTCAAAAACAAAAACCTGAACGCCCAGTGAAAGAGCGTCCAACAATCGAACACAGTCCCCCATCTTTTTCTGCAACTCCTTTTGTTCACCCGATTGACCTTGCATGGAATGAAGTCGGAGTCTATCCACTGTTGACTGCCTTGCTCGGAGTTGTGGGTGTGTACTTTGCTGTCTGGCTGGCAAATGGCGGAGCTGTGGAACTTTCATTCTGGTTCAGGTAGGAGAGAATAAATGATCACTTTGATTTCATTGATTGCCGCACTGGCACTGGCCGCCATCCCCATCTCCATTGGCTGGCGACGCACTGTGGATGAAGCCGGCATGGCACGCGCAATGGGCATTGCCCAACCGAAGAAAAATTTTGATCCTGAAAAGTTTGCGCGCCAGACCGGGACAGGCCTGGCCTTCAACCAGATCGCCTACGGGTTCCTGGCTTGGGTTGGTGGCGGGCTGGCAGGCGGAATCTTCCTCGGGGTCTTTCCTGCGATCCTGTTTGCAATTGCGGGAGGATTATTGTATGCAGGCACGCTGGGCGACAAACGTCAGGAGTTTCGTTTGAAGCAAGCCAAGGATATTTTGCGTGGGCTGGGTGTGGTGGAGACTTTGTTATCTCAAGGCAAGCCATTAGGCGATGCACTTGATGACGCATCACAGGCAGTTGGCCCGGATGGCAGGATGGTGTTGGGCGATTTGGTTGTACGCTTGCGAACCGCGCCTGCTGATGAAGCGGCGCTGGCCGTCCGTGAATGGACTACCGCCTGGGACAATCCCGCCGTGGATATCGTTGCCACTTCCCTGTTATCTTCCATTGAAGGCCGCATCGAGATTGGACCTTTGGTTGCCTCATTACGGAGAACCTTGGGAACTGTTGTGGAAGTCTTATCGCGCGCCCGCGCCGCAGCCAAAGGCGTGGAATGGCAGGCCAGATTTCTGGCGCTCTTTCCCCCGGCAGTATTGGTGGTGATCGCCATTACCACACCGGAAACGGGAAAGTTATATTCCGCAAATCCACTTTTGTTATCCCCAGTCATCATCGGGTCAGGCCTTTCGTATTGGCTCTCGATGAGGATGATCCGTAATGGTTTATCCATTGAAGCCTCAATGGGCTTGCAGGCCGGACAACAAGGCGAGATCCGTTTGGATCGTTTGGGACGGGTTTTGTAGTGAAGGGATTCTTTCGCTTTTCGATGATTATGATGGCCGCCCCGTTATTTTGCGGGGCGGCTTTGGTCATTGGATATGTCATGCTGGTCGTTATGACTATTCCACAATTACCGGAATGGGCACAACCGGGTGTCGAACAATGGTTGTTCGATATTCCTCAATATGCAGAGACCAGCGACAACGGTTCAATTGGTGATTCGTCTCCGGCGGGTTTAAGTGCCGTTCCGTGGGATGGATATGTCGGTCCGGAGTCTGATATTTATGGTTTGCCAATGATTGGACCCATTCAACATTGGAGCACCTGGTATGACAAGCCTTTATTAGGTTGTGTCTTTCATGACCCAAATTATCAGACGCATACAGGCAGTGACTTTCCTGTGAATGAAGGAACTCCCATTCATACGACGATAGCAGGCAAAGTGGTCTGGGCTGGTTCGAATGGTCCGTGGGGAAATCTGGTGGTAGTGGAGAACAATGGCTACCAGGTCTGGCTGGCACATCTGAGCAGTATCCAGGTATCCGAAGGCGATATTTTGAATTATGGCGATGTGGTTGGATTGAGCGGCAATACTGGTAATAGCACCGGCGCCCATCTGCATTATGGTATCAAACAGAAGACGGGCGAGAATACCTATGTCTGGCTCAACCCGCAATTATTTTTTACCGATGATGAATTCATCAATATCGGGTGTTCGAGCTAACCCATGACTGTTCGCATTGGAAAGATGACTTTTTCAGATTGGGTCAGCCTGCCTTTTCAGGATGGCTGGTCTGATACTTTTATTTTTCGCATCGACGTCCAGGCTTGTATTCCGCCTTTTGAGTTTGCGCCGCTACTGAAACGCATGGCTGCGCATACGTTCAGCAAACGTTCCAGCGCTTCGCTTTGGGTGCAAGTGGATGCTATTGGCGAATGGTATGCAGCAGAGGTGATACGGTCCTTGAAAGGACTGGCAGTGCCCTTTGTGGTGACACGCGCGGGGATAACACCGAACTATGTGGATTTTTCCTTCCCACCACCGTTATTGTATTCACAATCTCAACCACCTCCCGCTTTGGAGGATAAACAGCAATCTGTTTCCCAGGGAGAATTGAGATGCTTGCAAGCTTTGGGGAGAATGGAAAAAGGAAGTGAGCAGGAGGTTGCATCACAGGCAGGCTTGCCAGTCGAATTAACGAGTAATCTTCTTGAGTCGCTAAAGGCAAAAAAGCTGGCTATCTATAAAATCAGCCCAAAAATACAGAGTGACAAATCCAAGCCTGAGCAGATGGATCTATTTCCACTTTGGCATCCCAGAAGTAAAGGACTCTCGATTGCATTACGAAGTTGGGGCGTTCCAACGGCGTTGGATTTTAAAAATCGAACAGAGGAAAATCTACAGCAGATTGGAAGTCCCCACCGTCAGGTTTCACGCAGTTGGTCCGAGTGGTTGAGGTCCGCCTGGCCCAAGGCCGAGATTTGGACGGGTTGGAGTGAGGTTCGTTTACCAGAAGTATCCGTGCTCCCAGATGGTCTGGCATGGGGAAGAATCCAAGGATATGAAACCTTATTCTGGTTGGAGGTCGGAGATGAACATAAAAGCAGGAAACAAATAGAGGGAATTACCCAAAAGAGATTGGATGAGGCTTGGAAATTCTGCCAGGAGACGGGAATACGGCTTGTGTATACACAGTTGAGTGTGCGGTGGGTACAGGATGCTGCGCGCTGGGCTTGTGTAGATTTACCAGAGGAAGTGGCTGTCGTATTGGGGAACATAAGAAGGTTTGGAGAATTACCGATGCTAGAATGGGGAAATGTGATCAGCAAGTAGACTGGTATTCATACACTAATGAACTATTTTTCAAAGTTAAGCACAGTACCATACATCCTCCGATTCAAAATTTTCAAGTCACCATTATTTTCTCATCCTTCTGCTATACTTGCCAAACAACCATTTCATTGACATTTTCTATTGTTTGGGGAGTTCTTCATGTCTGTCTCGCTTGTAGTGGCAAGACCCGCTGGCGGTAAAACCGACACCTGTATTCAAGAAGTTAGAAATACGCTTGCAAAAAAACCGCTTGCGCAAGTCTGGGTTGTTGTTCCAGACCGTTTGCAGGCGTCTGCATTTCGGCGGCGCCTTGCGCAGACGGGAGGTGCGCTGGGTGCGCATGTCGGATCTTTCGGGGATTTGTATAAAAATATTTTGGAACGTGCGGGGATGTTCGTTCCAGTCGCTTCGTCGCCGTTGTTGCACAGGCTTGTGCAGGAAAGCATTGATCTGTCCATTGCGCAAGGTGAGATCAGCCATTATGCCGCTTTGCAAAGAGCGCCTGGATTTATTCTCACGCTGCGCGATTCATTTGCCGAACTCAAGCGCTCCCTGATCTACCCTGATCAGTTGGCAGAGTACACCCGCAATGGCACCCACGCCCAGCAGGAATTATCCATCCTATATACCCGATATCAAAACCGTCTGCGCGAATTGAATTGGGCAGATCCAGAAGGACTAAGCTGGCTGGCCGTTGAAGTCCTGAAGAAGCAAGCCAACATTGTCTCCTCCATTCAATTGCTGGCCGTGGATGGTTTTGATTCTTTCACGGGCGCACAAAGAAAGACCCTGCAGCTGCTCACAACACAAGTCAATGAAATGCTGATCACCTTTCCAGGGGAAATGAATTCAAGACGGCCTGCGCATCGGCGATTTACTACCATGCTCGCCACGCTTCAACAGGAATTGTCCGCGCAAGTGATCTCACTTGAAGGTCAACCGCATCTTTCGCCCGAGACACTTCATCTTGAACAGCATGTATTCGATGCAGATGAAAAAATATTTCCATCAAAGGTAAGCCCCTTTTTGATCGAAGCGCGCTCACCCGAGGAAGAGGCAAGAGAGTCCCTGCGCTGGATCAAAGCGCGCGTCGTTCGCGACCAGATTTCATTAACCGAGTGCGCCATCTTCACGCCCAGTCCCGATGTATACAATCCCCTGTTGCGACTTGCGGCAGTTGAGTTTGGAATTCCCATTCGTTTTACTCAATCCGAATCCTTGAATGCATCGCCAGCCATCGTAGCATTTATGAATCTGCTTGCGTTGCCCGCACAAAATTTCAAGGCACGCACCCTATTGAACATGTTGCGCTCGCCATATTTTGATTTTGGATTGGATCATCAAACAGTAGATGTATTGGAAAAAATCGGTCGTGTGGCACGTATCGTCGAAGGCCGCGAACAATGGAATGAAACATGGCTAAGACTCGCGCCCTCTGCCGAAGAACAACTTGATCTCGATGACGAACTCTTCCTGCCCGGGCTTCCGCATGGTGTAGAGGCTGAAGCGCTAAAAGTTTTCCTTACAAATTTCTTCACACGCATCACGCCACCCGTTCAAAGCATGTCGCAGACGGATTGGCTGACCTGGCTTGAGACTCTGCTCGATGATCTACATTTTTATCAAAACGCGGATCAGGAACGCGACCAGCTGGCATGTGAGTCATTGCGTGAAGCACTGCGCGCGTTGGTGTTGAGTGAATCTGTAGCGGGTGAACGCAAAGTGGACTATGAACAATTCCTGTCCGATCTGCAGGGCGCGCTGGATGGAGTCGGACTGCCCGATGTGATTATCAGAGGCCAGCCAGCTTTATTAGTGGGAAGAATCGCAGAAACACGTGGGCTGCGCTTTCAGGCTGTGGTCGTTATGGGATTATCGGAAGGCGTGTTCCCCGTGGTGGAACGTTCCGATCCATTCCTTGAGGAAGGCATGCGCGAAGCACTTGGGCTTGAAAGCCGCCTGCAACGCGAGCAAGCCGGTTTGTTCTATCAAGCGATCACACGTGCAGATGCGCACCTGCTGATCACGCGTCCGTATTTATCTGTTGATGGCGAGAATTGGGAAGCCTCTCCTTTTTGGAAGGCAGCACAAACCTTGTTCGACGGGTCTGCAATTCAAAGAATAAAACCAGATGACCCGCGTCCCTTATCCGAAGCGGCTTCCTCGCAGGAATTATTATTCTGGGCTGTAAGAAGAAAGAGCCTGCCGGGTAAATTCAGCGAGTTGCAGATGCGATGGGATACCTTGCGCCACGCACGCGGTGTTCTCAAAGCGCGCCGCGCAAACCAGGCTAGGAATGCACATGAAGGGTTTGTGGATGCAGTTGCCCCGCAGCTCAACACGCGCTATTCCCCCAAACAAGCCTGGAGTGCTTCACGTTTGGAAACATACGGCTCCTGTCCGCACATGTTCTATGTCAAAATGGCGCTTGGATTGGAGTCCAGTTCCCCGCCCGAGTTGGGATTGGACGCGGCTCAGATCGGTTCGATGCTGCATAAAATTTTGGCAGATGTCTATCAAGCCGCACAAGACCCGACGGATGTTGATGCTGTTTTGAAGGAATTACCACAGGCGGCTCAAAAAGTATTTACCAGCGCGCCCGAAGAATTTGGATTCCGACCCTCCCCATTGTGGGAAGTCGAACAGGCGCAATTCCTGGAAGACTTGGAAGCAACGATTAGCGCGCTCGGCGAAGACAGCGATGGCTGGACACCATTTGCATATGAGCAGATGTTTGGTATCAAGGGAACACCTGTACTTGAGGTTGATCTTGGAAGTGAAACTGTTCGTTTGCATGGGGTGATCGACCGCCTCGACCGCGATGCGAACGGCAACCTGCGCGTGATCGATTACAAAACAGGCGGAAGCAATCTCTCTCAAGGCGACCTAAAGGATGGCAGGCGTTTGCAGTTGCCTTTGTATGCGATGGCCGCGCGCGATGCGCTTGGTCTCGGCGCTCCTGTCGAGGGTATATATTGGAAGATCCGTGCGGCTGAATCCGGTCCGTTGAAATTATCGAAATTCAAAACAGAGTCAGCCGAAGGCATGGATGCCGCCGAGCAGGTGGTGAAGGAACACTTACTGCGGATCATCACGGGCATTCGCGCGACGGACTTCCCGCCTGTGCCTCCCAAAGGCGGTTGCCCTTCCTATTGTCCCGCCGCACAATGGTGCTGGCGTTATGAGCCTTCAAGCTGGGGGGCCAAATGAGCGCGAGCTTATCTGAACGGGTTCTCTCCATATATAAACTGACTCCCAAGCAGCGCACAGTTGCTCTGGAACGCAGACGTGACATTGTGGTTACAGCGGGCGCAGGCAGTGGCAAGACACGCACATTGGTAGCACGCTATGCCTGCATGCTCGCGGATGGACTCTCGCCGCGCCGTGTGGTAGCGGTCACCTTCACGGAAAAAGCCGCTCGTGAAATGCGTTCACGTGTGCGCGAAGGGCTTGGCGAGCTGGTGCAAAAAGCAGAAGACGATCTGGAACGTCAGGCATGGCTTAACCTGAATTCACAGATCGACTCCGCGCGCATTGGCACGATCCACAGTTTATGCGCAGAGATCCTGCGTGCTCATCCAGCTGAAGCAGGCGTTGATCCACGTTTCGATGTATTGGATGAAGGGCTATCTGCCGCGCTGCGTGTGCAGGTCTTAAATGATACATTGAACACGCTGGTTGGGTTGCCCGAATACACACTGCTCTTCAAGATCCTTGGTACAAGCAGCTTGCAGGAATTGCTTGATACTTTATTGAAGCGCAGGCTGGAGGCGCAGGAATCTTTTCAACAGAATGTGGATGGCGAAAAAACGATCATCCAATTCATCACGAACATGCTGATCTCGCCGTTGCTGGCTGACCCGATCGCTGAACTTCGCGGCATGACGGCTTCGGTTCTTGTAAATGACGCGGGCGATAAACTTACGAATATGGTCAAGGTGCTGCTCCAGTTATGGAGCGAGGCTGAGTCTGCTCTTGAGGATGGAGATGGCATTGCCTGCGCCGAAAAACTATTTCAAGCACGGCGCGAAAACATGCTCGGCACGATTGGCAGTAAAGGCAGTAAGGCAAAAGAGTCAGTGAAGGCTCTAAAAAATGCCTACGACGAAATGCTCAATCCGATCATTGGCGGCGCAAATTCAAAGGATGTACCTCCGAGTCGTGAAAGCGAAATGCTCTTCGCGCAGCTTCAACCGCTCGTGCGCTCCGCGTTTGAGATTCTTCATCAGGGCTATGTCGCCAGCCTAGCTCAACGCCACGCGTTGGACTTCGATGATCTTGAATATGGCGCAGCACAACTATTGAAGCGCGACGATATTCGCACACGCTGGCAAAGTGAATTGGATGCACTGCTGGTGGATGAATTCCAGGACACCAACGCGCGTCAGCGCGAGATCGTTGAGGCGCTGGCGGGGAAGGCAGGACATTTGTTTGTAGTTGGTGATGCCCGCCAGAGTATCTATCGTTTTCGGCGCGCGGATGTCACAGTCTTTCGGGCGATCCAACAAAAAGTTGAATCAGAAGGCGGCCTGGTCATGGATCTGGATGTCACCTACCGCGCACACGAACCCCTGCTAGATACCATGAGCGATATGCTCTCGACGGTGATGGGAAATACAGAGAATCCGACACGCCCTTATTACGTACCGTTCTCGCCTCTGACAGCCAGTCGCAAAAATATGCCTGAGCACATTTCAGGCACACATGTTGAATTGGTTATTGGCGCGGGCGAAGATACTGCTGCGGCACGCCCCATCGCGGCGCAGGCACTTGCGAGTCGCTTACTTGAACTCAAGAAGACGGAACAAATTAAAAATTGGGATGATGTCGCTCTGCTCTTCCGCGCCTCGACCGGCTTTGCTTATTATGAAGATGCCTTTGAAGAAATGGGCATTCCGTTTGTGACGGTGGCTGGACGCGGTTTCTATGACCGCCCGGAGATTCGCGACATTCTCAACATCCTGCGCGCGCTGGCCGACCCTGCTGATGATCTGGCAATGGCAGGACTTCTGCGCTCTCCTGCTTTTGGTTTAACCGATGCCGCGCTATATCAATTGCGATGGCAGGGCACTCAAACCGTCCCATACTGGACTGCCCTGCAGGGCGACTTGTCCATACTTGAAGTGAGTGATCAGAGTCGAGCGAGATCAGTTTCGGGTATTTTGAATCAGTTGCTCCCGCTGGTAGACCGCACTCCCGTGGCAGAGTTATTGAAACGTGTTGTGGATCTCACTGATTATCGCGCCGTGCTTGCTTCCGATGATTCATCTGGTTCCAATGGCAGGTTGTGGCGCAATCTCGACAAGCTGCAGACCGATGCGCAAACAAGCGGTCAGGTGAACGTGCGGGATTTTCTTGACTATCTTGCGACATTGAACGATGCCGGCGCGCGAGAAGGCGAAGCCACAGCTGAAGCACAGGGTGCAGTGCGCCTGATGACCATTCATAAATCCAAAGGTCTGGAGTTCCCGATTGTTGTGCTTGCTGATGCAGGACGCGAGCCGCGTTCCGTAAGTGAGTCTGCGTATCTTCTGCCTGAATTGGGATTCTCTTTCAAGCTTGATGATCCTTCAATGTTATATCGACTTTCTAAGTGGCAGGATAAACAACAAGGTGATGCAGAATCTCTGCGTTTGCTTTACGTAGCGCTGACACGCGCGAAGGATAAGCTGCTGATTAGCG
>CAZEGE010000019.1:37797-39551 GCA_964511765.1 uncultured Anaerolinea sp. | reverse complement strand
TCAGGCAGCGGCAAAATGAATTGGTTGCCGCTTGGGATGAAGATGGTTTGCACCCCGGGCGCAAGTTTCAAGATATATTGATACTGCAACAACGTAGGCGTAAGCGATTGCGACAGCAATTGATTAGCTTGCGCCTCAGCCTGTGCATTGATCAAGCGTGCCTCTGCCGCGCCTTGCGCCGCAATGACGGCTGCATCAGCCTGACCCTGCGCCACCTGGCGCGCCTGCTCGGCTTCCTGTTTCTTCTGCTCAACGACAAGTTTGGCTTGTTGCGCCTGCTGTTCGGCGATTTGTTTCTGTTCGACCGCAGCGGCGTATTCGGTACTGAAATGAATATCGCGCAGCAGGAAACTCACGAGAGTGAGATCGTTTGCCGAAAATGCGTCAGTTAATGATTTGGTGATCAGAGCTTCCATTTCAACGCGCCTGGTACTGACAATTTCCTCCACACTGTATTGTGAGACTGCATCGCGGATCGTATTGCGCGAGGCGGGCCGCACCAATTCATCCTGGAATCGGTTTTGCCAGTTGATATGCAGTTCAATGATCTTGGTCGGGTCTATCGAATAGATCACGGAGGCATCTATTAATATTTCCTGCCCGTCTTTTGTACGGGCGCGGATCGAATCTTCGCCGCTAACCTGCCCTTCACCCGTTGTGGATGACATCGTATAGGTCTGGCGCGAGATCGAATAGATGGTGACTTGCTCTGCAAAAGGAATAATCCAGCGCAAACCGGGCTGCAAAGTAGCTTCACGATAGCCCTTCGCTGCGAAAGCTGAAATGACAATGCCTCGTTCTTCAGGCTGGATGAAAACGAGCCCCGCGCCGATGGAGGTCAATAAAATTCCTGCCACAAGCAGGATGACCGCCAGCGAGACGAATCCTTTTGCGGGCTGATTGCGGCCGGCGCGTACCACCATTGTGCCGATTACGCCAAGAAATGCGATCCACGCAATCGTTGCAACACCTTGAATTACACCAGAAATATTCATAGCTTCCTCCGAAACATCTTTTTGTGATTATAACCTGCTTGCTTATGACCTCGATGCGTGTTAACATTTCTCCTATGAAAAATGGCGAGGGTCAAGTGCGGGAAGTTTTATTGAACTCGCGTGCGTTGATTAATTGCGCGCCTGAGTTGATCCCAACTCCGGGACAATACCTGCTCGCCTATGCAGGCGGATCAGAGCTGCCTTTACCTGTCCCTCTTTTCTTTAGCGACTCAGCGCAGAACGGATTTATTTCCGCATTTGACCCGCCTTTTTCGTGGAGACCTGGCACATCCCTTTATCTGCGCGGTCCAATCGGGCATGGGTTTGCAATCCCGTCATCCGCACGCAAAGTGGCGTTGATCGCCTTCGACGATTCGCCCGCACGCCTGCATGGTTTAATCCCGATTGCGCTCAAGCAAAACGCAGAAGTGGTAATGGTTTGTAATTTAGTGGTGAAGGATTTAACTGAAGTTGTCGAAATCCAACCCTTGCAAGCCATGCCGGAGATCATCGGATGGGCGGATTATGCGGCGGTTGATATTGATCGCGGGAATATGGATCGGTTAATGGAAATGTTTGGGGGGCGTCCTGCGGGAATGATGCGGGCAGCGGCGCGGTCCGAAGTGCAGGTTTTAGTCCGCGCGCCGATGCCTTGCGGCGCACTTGCCGAATGTGGAGTCTGTGCGTTAACCCTTCACCGTAAATGGAAAATGGTCTGTAAAGATGGCCCTGTGTTTGCTATGAAGGACTTGCTATAAA
>CAZEGE010000019.1:0-37697 GCA_964511765.1 uncultured Anaerolinea sp. | reverse complement strand
TGGAAAATGGTCTGTAAAGATGGCCCTGTGTTTGCTATGAAGGACTTGCTATAAAGGATATGGTGGTGATCCCGCTCAGGCCGTTGTCAGGGCATGTAATGTCGGAGTATAGGAGACTGCCATAAATACCACTTTCATTTATGCACACATAGGCAGAAAAAATTCAATGGATAATATATGGAATTTCTGCTTTATCTGGGAGTGCGGGTATAAATGTTTGGTTAATGCAGGGTTTATGCGCTTAACAGGGATCGGACAATTTTTTCCGCCGCGCGGCCGTCTCCATAAGGATTTGCCGCCCTTGCCATTTTTGCATAAGCGGATTCATTTTCCAAAAGCCGCTCCGCTGCCTCGACAATATGGCTGGTGTCGGTCCCTACCAGTTTGAGCGTACCCGCTGCGACTCCTTCCGGGCGTTCGGTCACTTCCCTCAAGACGAGGGCAGGGATGCCAAAGGCGGGCGCTTCTTCCTGAATCCCGCCCGAATCAGTGAGGATGAGTGCGGCGTGTTTCATCAGGTGGACAAGCGGTAAATAATCCAATGGCGGCAGCAGGGTAATGTGGTTCTTTCCTTTGAGAAGTCTGTTGACAGGCTCCTGCACGTTGGGGTTCAAATGGACTGGATATACGATTTCCACGTCCCCGCGTTTTTCCAGTTCAAGCAGTGCCTGGCAAATATCTTCCATGGGGTTGCCGAAATTTTCGCGGCGGTGCGCTGTCACCAGGATCAGTTTTTTCCTGTGAGTTGCCGGTCGAAGAGTATCTTTCTTGCTCGTATCCAAACCAAGTCGCGCAATCAGTTCGGTGATTTCCTGCGGCTGTGCCTGCCCGCTCACGAATTGCAGCGCGTCAATGACCGTGTTGCCGGTTATTTTAATGATGCTTTCGTCAATCCCTTCGCGCAGAAGATTTTGTTTCGACCATTCTGTCGGCGCGAAATGCAGGTCGGCGGTAACGCCGGCTACGCGGCGATTGATCTCTTCGGGGAAGGGCTGCCATTTGTCATGAGTCCGTAAGCCGGCTTCCACATGTCCGAAATTGATCCGATTGTAGTAAGCGAGCAGGGAGGCAATGGCTACCGTGGTTGTATCGCCCTGCGCCAGGACCCAATCGGGTTTGAAATCTGAAAAGACTGGGTCAAGATGGGTGAAGATCGCCGCGCTTAATTCCGCAAGGGATTGGTCGTCGCGCATCAAGTTCAGATCATACTGAGGCTGGATATCGAACAATTTCAAAACCTGATCGAGCATTTGCCGGTGTTGTGCGGTGACGCAGACGCGCGATTCCACGCCCGCCGTTTTTGCAAGCAGGCGGACAATGGGGGCCATTTTAACGGCTTCAGGGCGGGTTCCAAAGACAGAAAGTACCTTCAATTTACGATTTCCAATTGACAAATGAGGATTTATTGTCGCCCAGGCGGAAAAGTTTAAACCCAGCGCTCTGCCAGGCTTCCCTATCCCAGCCGTTTACAGCATCTATCACAATGCGAGCCTTTGTTTTCTTCAGGATCTCTGCTGGATCTAACTGGCTGAATACTGTATGCTTTACCATGAGCATGATCGCATCTGCGTCTTTTATTGCATCTTCAAGCGATGAGGCCATGTCAATCCCTGACAGGTTCGCCTCAGGTTTGAAAGGTTCCCAGACTTTTACCTGTGCACCTTCTAGTTGAAGTAGATGCACTACTTCATGTGCAGGGCTTTCACGCAGGTCGTCGACGTTGGGTTTGTAGGCCAGGCCGAGCACAGCAATCTTCTTTCCTTTAAGAGAACCTGTTGCGCGTTGGGCAATATCCACAACAAAATGTGGTTGTGCGTCATTCACCTGACGCGAGTGATAAATGAGTGGAGTTAGCTCCGGCGCGGCTTCCACGAAGAACCACGGATCCACGCTGATGCAATGTCCGCCGACGCCGGGACCAGGGTCGAGGATCTTAACGCGTGGATGTAGGTTTGCAATTGAAATCGCCTCCCACACATCCACGCCGAATTTATCGGCCAGGCGTGAGAATTCATTGGCGACTGCAATATTAACATCGCGATACGTGTTTTCCATCAATTTGACCATTTCAGCAGTGGTCGCGTCCGTTTTGATGATCTCTCCTTTTACGAATGTGGCATATAGGTCGCGACCCGCTTGTGCCGATTCGGGAGTCACGCCGCCGATAACGCGGGCGTTCTCGATCAATTCACGCAGGATCTGTCCGGGTAAAACCCGTTCGGGAGAATACGCCAAATGGAAATCGCGTCCAGCCTCCAGCCCGGTGCGAGCGAGGATGGGGGCAACCAGATCCAAAGTAGTTCGCGGAGGGGAGGTCGACTCGAGTACCACCAGATTCCCCTTCCTCAAAAACGGCAGGATGGATTCGGCGGCTGAGATCACGGCGCGCATGTCTGCCAGTTTGTAAGTCACGCCGTTGTATTCGCCGAATTTGTTTTCCTGAAATGGAGTTGGAACGGCAATAATGAAAGCATCTGCTGCCTCTGGTTGGGCGGCGGCTTTGAAATTGCCTGAATGAATGGCCTTTTTTACTTCTTCGCGCAAGCCAGGTTCATGGATGTGGATCTCACCCTGGTTGAGGGTTGCAATGATGTTTGAGTTGATATCCACGCCGAGGACATTGACTCCATGCGCGGCAAAGGTGGATGCTGTAGGCAGGCCAATATAGCCGAGGCCTATGACGCATATTTTTTGAAATTTCACAGGATCTCCACAAGGGTTAATTTAACGTGATTATTATACAACCAGCCCGCCTGTTTCCATAAAGCGACTTTTTATTATCATCCTACGTATGTTTAGAGAAAGCATCTCATGCTAAAGTGAGTAAACTGCAATTTCTTGTTGTATAATCAGATGGAGGAACAATGGACTTTTTACTCGATCCAAACATTGCATATCTGTTCTTGCTGGGCGGCATTTTACTTGGCTTGATTGCGCTTGTGAACCCGGGTACAGGTATCTTTGAAGTAGGCGCATTCTTTTGTCTTGCGCTGGCGGGATACGCAGTTTACAACCTGTCATTCAACTGGTGGGCTCTCGTACTACTTGCCTTGAGTATCGTACCGTTCATTTATGCCATTCAAAAACCCAAACGTGAATTTTTCCTGGGCTTGTCAATTTTCCTGTTGGTCATCGGCTCAGTGTTTCTTTTTGCTATGGATGGCTGGCGGCCTGCAATTAATCCATTGTTTGCACTGGTTGCTTCCGGTTCGATAGCAATGTTCCTGTGGATCGCTGTTCGTAAATCCGTGCAGGCTGTGAGTGCGCCCCCATCTCATGATCTTGAAGCCCTGGTCGGGTTGACAGGCGAGGCGCGGACGAAGATCCAGGATGAAGGCAGTGTGTATGTGGCGGGTGAGATGTGGTCGGCAAAAAGCAGCAATAACAAGCCTATTTCTGCCGGCAGTCCAATTCGAGTGACGCGGCGCGAGGGCTTTGTCCTCGTTGTAGAAAAAATCAATTCATAACGGAAGGAGAAATTTCATGGAAACATTTAGTTTTGTTACTTGTTTGATAGGCGCTATCGTTGTCATTGGTTTTATTTTCCTTGCCAATGCCATCCGTATCGTGCCCGAATATCAGCGCCTGGTTGTATTCCGTCTTGGTCGATGTGTAGGTGCGCGCGGGCCTGGCATAGTCCTTCTCATCCCCATTGTTGACCGCGGTGTCAAAGCAGACCTGCGCGAACAGGTGCGCGAAATTCCACAACAAACATCGATCACCATGGACAATGCGCCGATTTCGATTGACTTTCTTTGGTACTTCAAAGTATTGGACCCCGCCGAATCGGTTTTACAGGTAGGCAATTTTGAAGCTGCCGCTGCGGGTATTGCGGCAACCACATTACGTGCTGTGATCGGCGGTATCGCGTTGGACGATGTGCTGTCTCAACGTGAGCACATCAATACCATGCTGCGCACACGTTTGGATGAAGTGACAGGACGTTGGGGCGTAAAAGTTACAAATGTCGAAATCCGCGAGATAGTCCCGCCGCGCGATGTACAGGATGCCATGAATCGCCAGATGACGGCAGAGCGCGTGCGCCGTGCATTGGTGACCGAGTCCCTCGGCGATCAGGCGGCTGCGATCAATCGCGCAGAAGGTACCAAGCAGGCTGCGATCCTGTCGGCTCAGGGCGAGCGGGAGTCTAACATCCTGCGCGCCGAAGGCGAGAAGCAGGCGCAGGCTTTGCGCGCAGAAGGTTTTTCTGTTGCTTTGGAAAAAATCTTTAATGCCGCCAAGGCTGTTGACCAAAAGACCATGACTCTGCAGTATTTTGAAACGCTAAAATCCATTGGCTCAGGACCATCCACTAAATTCATCTTCCCAATGGAGTTCACCAGCCTGCTGGATAACTTCCTCGGTAAAGATTCCAAGAAGTAAAATGTAAACTGTAATACAATAAGGCCTCCCGTCCGGGAGGCCTTATTATTTATGGAAATTACCAAAGCATCCATCCTCGACCTTAATGCGCTTCGAAAACTGGAACAGGAAAGTTTTGGGAAAGATGCCTGGCCCTTGTTTGATCTGATTGCTGTATTGACTTTCTCTGACGTGATCCGACTTAAGGCGGTGGAAGAAGGCCAAATGGTCGGATTCGTGGTCGGAGATCCGCGTCCGCGCGACGGGTGGGGTTGGATTGCCACCCTCGGAGTTGATCCACGTTATCAACGGCGAGGCATTGGACGCGCCCTGCTGCATGTTTGTGAGAACAAGCTTGGCGTTCCCAAAGCGCGATTAACCGTGCGACCATCGAACCAGAGTGCGATCTCCATGTATGAAAAGGAAGGTTATGTGTCCATTGATCTTTGGCAAGGATACTATAACGATGGCGAGGATGCCATGTTGATGGAGAAGACGATATAGAAAAAACAAGGCGGCTGAAGTTCGAAGCCTTGTGGGCGCTGGCCGATTTGATATTTTATTTCAAGGACCTCCTTTTTTGCTTATTCGTATTACCATCCTTTTTGGCATATCTTTCGTCAATTTTTGATATCAAGCCAAAGGGCGGCGGCATAATCTGCGACCTCATCTCTGGCTTTATCATGGAACATTTGTCTGCCATTTCTTTTGAGGTGGTTATGACCATCTTTTGACCGCGTTTCGTCGCCTTAAACAATTGAATTAAAGTTGCAATTTTCCATCTGCATCTGGAAGGTTTATAATCAATCGATATGTCTGATACGTTACCGCCCCCCGTCTGGGTAAATACAACACAATTATTGAAAAAAATGGTGGAGGATCTTGCCTCACAGTCTCGCGTGGCAGTGGATACTGAATCCAATAGTTTGCATGCTTTCCGCGAACAGGTTTGTTTGCTGCAATTTACATCGGCAAAAACAGATTATCTGCTCGATCCGCTCGAGCTTAAAGACCTGGCAGTGCTTGCCCCTATTTTTGCAGATCCAAAGATCGAAAAGATTTTTCATGCCGCAGAATATGACCTGATCTGCCTGAGACGTGACTTTGGATTCACTTTTGCCAACCTGTTTGATACGATGCAGGCTGCGCGAGTACTGGGTTACCCGGCAGTGGGGTTGGACAGGCTGCTCGGTGATAAATTCCAGATTAAAATGGATAAGCGTCATCAAAAAGCGAACTGGGCAGCGCGTCCGTTGACCAAGGATCAGATCCATTATGCCCGCCTTGATACGCATTATCTCTTCGATTTGCGGGATGCCCTTGAGTTGGAACTGCGTGAAAAAGAACGTCTGGTGTTTGCATTGGAGGATTTCAATCGGGCCTGTCTATTGGAAGAACAAAAACAAAGATCGAATGGGGAATCGTGGGAGCGTTTTTCGGGACGTAAAGATCTTTCATTGCGCGAATTGACCATTATTTCTCAATTGTGCAAATGGCGCGACAGGGAGGCGGAAAAATTGAACCGCCCGCCTTACAAGGTTGTGATGGATGATGTGTTTGTTGCCTTGGTGAAGAATCCACCGGAACAGAAAGTGGATCTTTCCGCAGCCGGCTTGAGCGAGAAACAGATAAAACTTTGGGGCGACCAGGTCTTGGGTGCGATCCGGCGTGGGGTGGAAGCTCCGCTTGTTGAACGGAAGCAGGTTGAACGCAAGAATGAGGCGGTCCTTCGCCGCCTTGAAAAATTAAAAGCCTGGCGAAAGTCCATAGGGTTGGAAATGAAGGTTGAATCAGATATTATCTTGCCAAAGCCATATTTGGGTCTGTTGTCTGAAAACCCACCGAAAACCCTGGACGAATTGCGCAATTTGATGAAGGATACTCCTTCTCGCGTGGAAAGGTATGGTGTGCAAATCTTAAAGGTATTGGGAGTGAAACATGCGAATTAATTTTCACGGCGCGGCACATACCGTTACTGGAAGCCAGCATTTGGTCGAGGTCAATGGTTCGAAATTGCTTTTGGATTGCGGATTGTATCAGGGCCGACGCGCGGACACTTATACCCGTAATTTGAATTTCCATTATAACCCGCGTGATGTGGATGCAGTCATCCTTTCGCACGCTCATATTGATCATTCCGGTAATTTGCCTAATCTCGTAAAGCAGCGCTATGAAGGGCATATTTTTGCCACACATGCAACCGCAGACCTGGCGAGTGTAATGATTCAAGACTCCGGTCATATTCAGGAATCTGATGCGGAGTATATTAATAAGAAGCGTGCGCAACACGGCGAGCCCCCGGTTGAGCCATTGTATACAAAGGAAGATGCAGAACGAATTGCAGGCATGTTTAGTGGTGTGAATTATGCCGAGCCGTTTGAACCCATTCCCGGAGTGAGTGCACGTTTATTTGATGCCGGGCATATTCTTGGTTCAGCAGGTGTTTCCCTCGAGATCGAGGAAAAAGGTGAAAAAATCCGTTTGTGGTTTTCCGGTGATATTGGCAGGTTTAAATTGCCGTTATTGCGCGATCCTGTCTTGCCTCACGAGACAGATTACATGATCATGGAATCAACCTATGGCGATAAGCCGCACCGTGACCCTGGGAATGCCTATACTGAATTTCGCGACGTTGTGAAACGCACTGTGGAACGCGGCGGAAAAGTGATCGTGCCGGCCTTCGCAGTGGGACGCACCCAGGAATTGGTTTATGACTTGAACCAAATGATGCAGGATGGCGATGTGCCGCGCGTGCCTGTGTATGTGGATAGCCCGCTGGCAGTGAACGCCACGCAGGTCTTCAAAAACCATCTGGAATGTTTTGACGAGGAGACTCGCCAGTTTGTATTGGAGGCGCGTCATCCGGCGCTTGATTTCAAGATGCTGACTTATGTGAAGTCCGTGGACGAATCCAAAGCCTTGAACGAACGCAAGGAGCCGATGATCATTATCTCCGCTTCGGGCATGGCGGAAACGGGCCGCATTGTGCATCACATTCGTAATAATATCGAGAATCCCCGGAATACGATTTGCATTGTTTCATGGCAGGCGCCCGATACGATGGGGCGCAGGCTGGCAGACCGCGAGCCGCAGGTACGTATTTTTGGGGAAGTCTACAAACGAAAATGTGATATTGCCACAATTGGCGGTCTGTCCGGCCACGCGGGTCAGGATTTGCTGGTCAAATATGCGATGGGTGTAAAAGGAACAGTGAAGCAGATCTTTTTGGTGCATGGCGAAGAAAAACAAGCCATGACCTTGAAGGGTCTTTTAAAAGAACAGAATATGAACCAGGTCTATTACCCTGATCTTCATACGAGTGTGGATCTGTAAAAGACGACCCGCAGATTTACCCATTCGGGTACGATGTCAAGATTGCGCAGATTATTTTGGGTTATAATCTGCGCCTCCACACATGACAGTTGATACCTGACATGTAATACATTTTGGGGAGGTGCCAGAGTGGTTGAATGGGACAGTCTCGAAAACTGTTGTGGGCTCCGGTCCACCGAGGGTTCGAATCCCTCCCTCCCCGCTGAATGACTAGACATTTCACCCGTTTAGTCATTTTTAATTTTGGGCAAGCGTGGTAAGATTCGCGATATGAAACTAAACCTTGCTCTTGCCCAGATCGATACCAGGCTTGGGGATGTAGACGCCAACCTCGCCATGCACCTGGATTACATCAAGCAGGCCAGGTCAGAAAAAACAGATTTACTTGTATTCCCCGAACTCTCATTAACCGGATATGTATTGCAGGATTTGGTCGCTTCCGTCGCGCACAAACCCACAGACGATGACCCGGTCTTCAGGCATTTGCTCAAAGCCTCTCACGATCTTGATCTGGTGGTTGGATTCGTGGATGAGGACTTCCGTCACCGCTTTTATATTGCATCCGCCTATCTTTCTGGCGGAAAACTTGTCCATGTTCACCATAAAGTTTATCTACCAACCTACGGCCTCTTCGATGAAGGACGTTTTTTCGCATGGGGCGACTCGGTGCGTGCATTTAACACGCGTTTTGGACGTATGGGCATGTTGATCTGCGAGGATTTCTGGCATGCCTCGCCGCCATATCTGCTCTGGCTGGATGGCGCAGATATTATGCTGTTTTCCTCCGCTTCTCCCGGGCGAGGTTTGAATGACAAGGAAAAACTGGAGTCCGCCCGCTGGGTGGAACGTGTCACGAAGGCCTATGCCAGCATGTTCACGTCTTTTGTGGCACACGCCAACCGCGTCGGCTACGAGGATGGGCTTCACTTTTGGGGCGGAGCTACGCTCTTTGACCCAAATGGGGAGGAGCTCGCCATCGGACCTTATAACGAAGAAGCTCTTATCTTTGCACAAATGGATCTAAATCAACTGCGCCGCACGCGCGCTCGTTTGCCTCTGCTTCGTGATGAGCGCACCAATCTCGTGCAAAAAGAATTGGACAGGATACTTTCCCGTGATTGATCTACACCTTTCCATAAATACAGACTTGGCGCGTGAAATCCTTGCCGGCTTTATCCGGTCTGAGGTCACGCGTATTGGCATGTCACGCGTGGTTGTCGGACTTTCAGGCGGATTGGATTCTGCACTATCCTGTGTGCTTGCTGCGGAGGCGCTCGGGGCAGAAAACGTCCTGGCTGTGAGAATGCCGTATAAGGCATCCAGCCGCGATTCGCTTGAGCATGCCCAACAGCTCATTGACCAGCTGGGTGTGCAAAGCAAGACCATCGAGATCACAGACATGGTCGAGCCGCTCTTCAAACTTGATCCCGGAATTTCCAAGATACGCAAAGGCAATATCATGGCGCGTGAACGCATGATAGTACTCTATGATCAAAGTGAAGTCTTCAAAGGACTTGTCATTGGCACAAGCAACAAAACAGAAATTTTACTTGGCTACAGCACCATCTATGGCGACTCCGCCAGCGCGATAAACCCGATTGGCGATCTTTATAAAACACAAGTTCGTCAGCTCTCCCGCGCCATGAACATCCCTGCACCGATCATTGACAAAGCTCCCTCGGCTGATTTATGGGATGGGCAAACGGATGAAAAAGAATTGGGTTTCAGCTACGATGAGGTGGATAAACTTCTTTATTTAATGATCGACCAGCGTTACAGTCCACAGGAGGCAATCGAGGCGGGTTTTGACGAAGAGTTTGTAAATACTGTCACCACACGTATTCGCCGCAATCAATTCAAGCGCATGCAGCCGCCGATTGCAAAAATCAGCAACCGCACGATCGGTTACGACTTTTTGTATTTACGCGACTGGGGAACATAAATGGCTTTGCATATTCCACCTTCACTCAAGCACAAAAAATTTTTCTATCTCTGGCTCGGACAACTCATTTCGATCACAGGAACCCAGATGCAACTCTGGGCTTTATTTTGGCATATCAATCAACTGAATAAAAACCCCATCGCGCTGGGCGGCATTGGTGTGGCGCGCATCCTGCCCGTTATCATTTTTTCTTTGATCGGGGGCGTACTTGCTGACTCAGTGGATCGGCGCAAGGTCCTGTTCGTGACCCAAAGCATTGCAGCGCTGCTTGCCCTGACCCTGGGTCTGCTCACCCAATTTGGGCATGTCACCATTTGGCATATTTACATGATTACCGCCATCCAGGCTGTGGCAGTCGCATTTGACGGCCCCTCACGCCAGGCATTGATCCCCAACCTGCTCCCCAAAAAAGATTTACCCAATGCCTTTAGCATGACTTTCACTTCGTTCCAAATTGGGTCGGTGCTGGGCCCCGCATTAACCGGATTTGTCATCGCCCTTGCAGATCAACAGGCCGTTTATTATTTCAATGCAATTTCCTTTGTGGCCGTGATCCTGGCTTTGGTCATGATCGGGGACGTACCCCAATCTTTTGCAGAAAAAACAGTGAGCGTGAGTACGCAATCCATTCGCGAAGGAGTTAAATTCATCCTCAGCAAGCCCATCATATTTTCGTCCATGATGTCGGATTTTGTTGCGACCTTCTTTGCTTCCGCGAACACGTTGATGCCCATTATCGCAGTCAGTGTTTTGAAGGTGGGCGTGGTGGAATATAGTTATCTCTCCGCCGCTCCGGCCATAGGAGCTGTGCTGGCTGCGTTGATCATTTCACAGATAAAAATACTGCGCAGGCAGGGATCGATATTCCTGGGCGCTGTGATCGTCTTCGGCCTGGCGACGATCGTATTTGGCGCAACCAGGTCTTTTATCGTGGCATGGCTGGCAATTGCCACGACCGGCGCGGCGGATGGAGTCAGTACGATTATCCGAAATACCATCCGACAGATGGAAACCCCCGATCACATCCGTGGACGGATGACGAGTATTAATCAAATATTCTATCAGGGCGGCCCGCAGCTCGGTGAAATTGAAGCCGGCACGGTGGCGCAGTTTTTCGGCGCACCCATTGCTGTGATCAGCGGGGGAATTGGTTGTATCCTCGGAACCCTCTTTATTATTTGGAAATGGCCGCACCTGGTGAAATACAACGGTGACGAGCCGATGCTTGCGGGTGCAACAGCGGATTGATCTGCAAAAAATATTATTCAAGCGGGTTTATGAAAAATGTATTGCAACGAGCGCAAAATGAATCGACAGTTTTGCCATCCCCAAGATGAAACCAGGTCATCCAGGCTGATCTGCGCAGGCGCTTCAAAGCATGAGGTCACTCGGGTTCCATAGAAAAATGTAATGGATACCCCTCCGCGCCTGCCGTAAAATGCGCCTTGTCGATTCGTTTTTCTGCTTCGGATTTTGGAATCGTTTGCACGTATGCATTGCCATTAATATGTGCGGTGAGCGTGATCTCGGCGGCCCGGTCGTTGGCGAGAAAGAAAATCACTTTGAGAATTTCCACCACAAAATCCATCGGCGTCACATCGTCGTTGTGAACGATGACGCGATAGAGCGGTTCGAGGTCTGTTTCGTTTATTTCAACGAGCTCGATTTCGGGAACGATTTGCAATTTCATTTTTCGTTCGCCAGTTGATCAATTTCGCTTTGAGTCAATTCAATTTCCGACGCTTCAAAATTTCCGCAGATGTGTTTTGGGTTGGCAGACACGGGAATGGTAATCACGCGCGCTTGCGAAATCACCCATGCCAGTGCGATTTGATGTATTGTCACTCCATGCGCTTTGGCAATGGTTTCGAGGACTTTGTTTGAACGCAACCCGCCTTCATCAAGCGGGGAATAGGCGGTAAGGAAAATGTCGTTTTCCTGGCAATATTCCAACGTTCCATTTTTTATGTAAGAACGGTCTGATAAACTATATGGCACCTGGTTTGTGATGATGGGTGTTTCGGAAAGTTCCTGCGCTTGTTTGAGCAGTTTTAGATTGAAATTACTCACGCCGATATGTTTTATTTTTCCATCATGCACAAGCTTGTTCAAGGCACGAAACGTACCTTCCAGTCTCATGCCTGCCGAAGGCCAGTGAATGAGATACAGGTCAAGATAATCTATTTCTTCTATCATGTTGAGTATCAATTTCTTGAATTCCTGTTGTTTTCATGTTTCCCATTCGACACCTCTTTCGATGGATTCTATTTTCGATTCTGATAAAAATTTCTCGACAGCTTCGATCTGTTCTTTGTCGCCTATAAAGCCAATGCGGTCTTCCGCTTCAAAAACGGTGTGGGATTTCGGATTTGCCATCATCTTTTTATTGCGCATGATCGCCACTACCGATGCACCTGCCTGGGCGCGCAGGTTGGCGTCAGCGAGGGTCTGTCCTACGAGTGGGTTTCCTGCTGGCAGTCTCAGCCAAATGACTTCTATGTTTTTAGTGGCATTGATCAGGTCATGCAGGAGGCGGTGCTCTTCTTCGGTGGCGATTTGCATATTATAATGATCATGGCGCACTGCATCCATATAACGGATGATCTCGTGCAGAGGGAAATCCAGTTTGAGAAGAGTGTGGCGTACAATTTCAAGGCCGCCTTCGTGTTCAGGGTGAATGACATCTTGAGCGCCAAGTTGTGCAAGACGATTTATACCTTCCTCTGTTGTAGCGCGGGCGATAATGGGCAGTTTGGGAGAGATGTCGCGCGCTGCAGCAACGACTAACTCGCTGGCAGACTCATCTGGCCCGGCGACTACGAGGGCGCGGGCATATTCCAGTCCAGCATGTGTCAGCACTTCAGAGTTGGATGCGTCTCCGTACAGGCTGGGGATTCCCCGTTGGTTGATCTCATCAATGCTCTCTGCATCCGAGTCGATAATAAGATGTGGGATGGACATCTTCCCCAGCAGATTCACAATATGACGGCCAACTCTCCCATAGCCGACGATCACTACATGACCTTTAATTGATTCTTCCACTGAAGTTGGTACAGGCGCATGGCGATCTAACAGCCGCCAGAGCGCGGGTAGTTTTTGCAACCATTTTTCGGTTGGGGCGATGAGGCGGAATATTATCGGGTTGACGATGATGGATAAAAGCGAGCCAGTCAAAATCAAAGAATACTGGTCTCGATTGAGCAATCCAAGCGCCATGCCTTCCTGCCCCAGGATGAATGAGAACTCACCGATCTGGCTTAAGACAGCAGCGAGAACCAATGTGGTATGCCCGGGCCATGGAAGTACGAAGCCCATTAACACTGTCACGAGCGCTTTGCCAATGACTATCAATGCGCCCAGTGCGAGAATAGTGCCAATGTTATTGAAAATATAACCTGGGTTTACGAGCATCCCAATGGAAACAAAAAACAAAACGGAAAAAGCTTCTTGAAATGGAAGTACATCCGCGCCGACTTGATGGCTAAGTGGTGATTCGTTGACGACAACCCCTGCTACAAATGCCCCTAAAGCAAATGAGACGCCAAATAATTCTGCCGCACCTAGCGCGATGCCGAGTGCGATTGCCAGAACAGCCAGAATGAATAATTCACGGGAACGTGTGTGGGCAATCCGCAAAAGAATCCATGGAATTAATCTTGCTCCTGCAAAAACGACTAAAACAACAAACCCTGCCGCCTTTAATAACGTGAACCCAACTTGTTTCCAATCGAATCCATTGGATGTGTTGGCCAATGTGGGCATTAATACCAAAATTAAAACAGTTGCCAGGTCTTCCACGATGACCCATCCGATAGCGGCTTGACCATGGGTTGTGTTTAATATTCCATTGTCCATCAAACTGCGTAAAAGAACCACTGTGCTTGCAATTGAAATTGCAAGCCCTATTACTATCCCTGAGGTTATTGTCCATCCATTTAGTTGGCTGAATCCAAAACCTAATAAGATAACGATTATCATTCTGCCTAATGCCCCCGGGATTGCCACTGAACGGACTTTCCAAAGATCCTTCAACGAGAAATGTAGACCCACACCGAACATTAAGAAGATCACACCCAGCTCTGCAAGCTGGCTGATCGTTTCCGTATCCCCGACGAAACCAGGTGTGAATGGACCAATGGCGATGCCTGCCAGTAAATATCCCACAATGGTTGGCAGCCCAATGCGTCGGGCGATGACACCTCCAATAAATGCAACTACCAACGCCACAACGATATTAATGAGCAAAGGTACTTCATGCATGTTTCCTCCAAACTTATCAGGACAGCTCTCGGTTCGACAACTCTATTTTACACAAAAAAAACCGCCTCCGTTGATTTGGAAGCGGGATGCTGATTCCTGTTTTCTAATTACCGATCTATGCGGGTACTTTATCCCACTCTTTTTGTGCTTGCTCAAAGCCTCTTTTGAGAGCTTCATAATTCTTCGGCAGCAGATGTTTGTGCGCAAGCCAAGACAAGCGCGAAAAGACTAAAAAGAAATAATACAAGTCATTTCATTGGTCACTTTTCCTGGTCGATGCGCTGAACGGTTTGCGTCGCGAAGCACCCTGTGGGTAGTGACAGTGGGGCGGGACTTGGTGGGAAAAAGCCAAAAGGCGAATAATGCCTTCGGTGCTGAATCCTTGAAAGTGCGGGCAACGCCCACACTTGTCCGCTTCACGCTGGGTTGGGCGAATTTATTTACTTGAGCGCCCCTTAAGACATTTTTATCTTAACTACAGAGCCTATGCTTTTCATAGACCAATTATCAGAAGCCTATGGTGCAATCTGGACAAAGATAGGCGTCGAATCGAGCAAAAGCGACAAGATGCTGCTTGAAGATTCGAGCGCCCAGATGTCCGGATTGTTTATGCCGATTTCGGTGGGTGTGCGGGTGATGAGAGCATCGGTGGCGTCGAAGGCTAATGCTATGGTGACGGTAGGCGGCATCTCACCCGGGAAGTATAGTTTGCCATCGTCATACCACAGCACCCAGAGCGGGCCGGATGGCATCGTGAAACGGTAAGCCCAAATGCCTGAGCCCAGGTCGAGTTTTTCTACCGAAGTGACCCCGTTTATCTTTTCGTTAACCAGTTGGATAGCGTAGAAGGCCGGACGGGGCTGACCCGGCGCCCGGTAGCCAGGCAGTTTATCGCCCACCTGTTGCCCGGTGACTTTTGAATCCATCATCCCCATAAACATCGAAGCCCCGGCTAACGGAGCGCCCAACGCATCCACAACAGGCAGACCAGTCTTCCAATCCTCAAGGTTGCCAATGTTGATACCGAGCAACCCCTCGTCAGCCGAGACGACGACCTTCTTCACCAGTCCGCTTGCCATTTGTGCATACAACCAGGATTTGGACTCTGCGTGGCCGGTACTGCTCGGATCGGCTGCAAGTTTCAACGTATCAATGACACGGTCGCGTGTTTCAAGAGTGGCTGGCCAAACCGGGCGGGCATTGTAAGCGACCAGCGCCGACATGCTGAAGGCATCTCCAATCCAAAGCGGTTTCTCGCCACAGTCATTCGTTTCCATTTGGTCACGCAGCCAGGCCGCAGTGGGCGGAATCTCGGTGTAATCACCCAAACTGTGAAAGTCTAAGATGTCATAAGCATCGCAGGCAGCCAGGATAGTCTGGATTTCGGAGACGCTCTTGCGGATGCCGGCTTGCGGTGTGGTCAAACGACGCTGCAATTCTGCCTCGTCAGGGTTGCCGTCGAATACATCCACCATCAAGATCGCCACCATCAAAACTTCAGCCTGCGGGTCGGCAGTGTGGATGGCGGGATAGGCAGTCCTCAACAGCCGCACGTAATCTTCAGCACTGCCGGGCCAAAAGCCGGTGAACTCGCGCTCAATGCCGTAGTGGTGAATCGGATTCAATAAGCCGGGGGCGTCATCAGTGCCATCGCCATCGTAACGCTCGACAAAGCGTCCCACGAAGGCAGCGTACTCGTCCAAATATTCTTCCCTAGGGAAGGTATCGCCGAGGTTGAGCAGGGATGGAGGGTTGACTGAAGCCCAGGGCGATTCGGCCGTGATGAGCAGTTGAATGCCGGTAAACCCGGCGGTCTGGTATTCGATCACCAGGTTATCGAGCGGCCCCCAATTGTATTTGCCGGGCTGTGGTTCAATGAGCCCCCACATACCAAAGATTGGCTGAGGTTTGGCATAGATCACGCCGGCGGGAGCATATGCGGTGGCGAGTCCAGGGATGGCATATTCGAGGGCGATTGTAAATAGAGGATATTCCCCACCTGAGGGGATTGTCGAAACAGGGGATGGCGCTGTCGGTGTGAGTGTGACGACAGCAGGTGGCTGCGCGCAAGCCAAGGCAAGCACGAAAAGGCTAAAAAGAGATAATATAAGTCGTTTCATTATTGAATGTGTATCCCTTTGTGATGGTACGGGTTTGGCGGATACGTGACCTCATAATTCCTGCTCAGGCTACCGGTTCTTTATTTTTCCGCTCCCGTACAAAGACTGCGCCTATCAGCGCGGCTAGCATCAGGACCAGGCCGAGAAAAATCAGGAACACATAAATTTGCATAGCTCTTTGCACAACCTCTGGCAAAACATCCACCGCTAGTTGCGCATAGCGAGTTACATAGGTTTCTTCACCGACTGCTCCTAAGTTCCGTACGGATTGCTCAAGCCAGCCACGTACTCCGCCAAGTAAAATTAATCCCGGAATTGTCGCCAGGAAAATGGCACATCCCGGACTGCCCAACCTCCCGAAGCGATAACTGAAGAAGATAAGCAAGCCAAGGAATGCAAGCGACGCCAGCCCGGAGACAGCAAACACTCTCTGAAGTTTACTGTGAGTTTTAGCGCTGACGAGTGCTAGTGGGCCTACTCCTTCCGAAATATTTTTTCCCATTTCGGGATCGGTCGTAAGGCTTGCCAGCCCTTGCGCCCCGTCATAATAGAGAGGTTCAGCCCATTGCCTGAAAAACCACAAACGTGCTTCTCTGGGGGTTTTCCCGGCGATATCCTCTTCCCGAACAATTATTTGCATTCCGGGAATGGGGTGGAATTCCCCATTGGGCGCTTCGGCAATTTTCTGGCGCATAATTTCGATATCGCCTGCTGCGTCCAGTCCTCCGGATTCAGCACTGAAAGAACTGGCCAGGGTCATTGTCAGGAGAGCAATTCCCTGTTCTGGGGCAGTGACCTGCACCAGGATAAACACCAGAAACGTGATGTTCAACAGAAATAACAGTAGAATACCGGTGAGCCACTTGGCATCCACATGCCAGTAGGGTCGGGGTTTAAGAACTTTACCTGTGCTCATTTTTGAACTCCTTCAACTAAACCAACTTGCTGTGCTCCGATGAGATCATAAGAATCTGATATCTGCCATTACTATACATCAATACTTTAGGCAAACCAACACAAAAGCCCGCCTCTTATCAAGACGGACTTGGTTTCGACAGGCTCAACCCCGGGGTTTCGACAGGATTTCGACACACTTCGCGTCAATCTATCAGCTCAATCACCGACTAATCATTGATTACTACTCACTGCCCTACACCGCAACCGCCACCTGCTTTTTCGCGGATTCAAATCCCCTTCGTAATGCTTCATAATTCTTTGCAAGGAGATGCTTATGCCTCGCTGGTAAGTGACCTTCCAACGCCTTTTCCAAATCTTTGATTGAGACTTCAGACAGGCCGGTAAGTAAAGCGCCGACCGCCACCATGTTCATCAATTTCTTATCGCCGATCCCTTCGGCAATCTCGTTGCACGGAACAAGGATGACATGAATGTCATTGCGTTGTGCGCCGCGATCCACCATGGACTGGTTCACGATCAACGTTCCGCCCGCTTGCATCAACGGTTCATACTTGTCAAATGACGGCAGGTTCAACGCAATTGCCAGCGGCGGATTTTTCACCAAAGGGGAACCGATCTCATGGTCAGCGATGACAACGGTACAATTTGCCGTGCCGCCGCGCATTTCGGGGCCATACGATGGTATCCAGGTTACATCTTTGCCAGTGTCCATTGCGGCATAAGCGAGCACCTGCCCGCTAAATAAAACGCCTTGTCCCCCAAAACCTGAGATGATGATTTCTTTTTGCATGGGTTCACTCCGTTCACAGGGAATCGGGATTTGGGATTCGGTAGTTGGAACAAAAAACCATTCCCAATTTCCGATGTACCGATTCCCATTAAACTTTTATCTGCTTGATCGCTTCACTGACCTTGAAATCGCCCAGCGGATAGGCGGGGATCATGTGCTCTTCCACGAACTTCAGTGAATTTACGGGTGTCATGCCCCAGTTGGTGGGGCAGGTGGAGAGCAATTCGACCATCGAAAAGCCAAGTCCTCGAGCTTGTGTTTCAAATGCCATGCGGATGGCCTTCTTGGCAAGCCGAATATTTTTCGGGTCATGCAAGGAACGGCGCACGCAATAACCAACGCCGTCCAACGTGGAGAGCATTTCAGAGACCTTGATCGGATAGCCCTGCGTTTCCACATCACGCCCGTTTACAGATGAAGATGTTTTCATGCCGGGCAATGTGGTCGGAGCCATCTGTCCGCCCGTCATGCCGAAGTTGGCGTTGTTGATGAAGATCACGGTCAGGTTTTCACCGCGCGCGGCGGCATGCACAATTTCACCCATGCCAATTGAAGCCAGATCGCCGTCACCTTGATAAGTGAACACGATACGGTCAGGCATCACGCGCTTTATACCGGTTGCCATCGCGGGCGCGCGTCCATGCGGGGCTTCCACGAAATCGGTATCAAAATAATTATAAGCAAACACAGCGCAACCCACAGGCGCGACGCCGATCGTTTTATCGATTACGCCCATCTCTTTCAGCACTTCCGCCACGAGACGATGAGCCACGCCGTGCGTACAGCCCGGGCAATAGTGGGTGGGTGTATCTGTAAATCCTTCGGGCCTGTCGTAAACCAAATTTTCAGTTGCCATAAATTTTCTTCCTCGTCATTGCGAGGGCGCATTTGATCTTCGCCCGAAGCAATCCCCAACTAGACAGGAGATTGCTTCGACCCCTTCGGGAGAGCGCCGTCTCGCAACGACATTACGCGGTTACGCGTGCGCCATGCGTTCAAGCCACGCATCACGCGGATGAACATTCGCACTCAACTTGATCTTCGCCATGCGATGGATTTCACTTAATATCTCATCCGGGAATGGGACGACTCCGCCCAGCCGCCCATAAAATTCGACGGGAACGCGACCCTTTACCGCCAGACGGACATCTTCCAGCATCTGACCTGAGTTCATCTCTGTGACTAAAAACGCCTCAGCCCGCCCTGCAAGCCGGTCAATCACCTCAGACGGAAATGGGCTGACAGTGATCGGTCTTAACAAACCCACCTTGATGCCCTGCTCACGCGCTGTGCGGACAGCGGATAATGCGACACGCCCCGCCGTGCCAAAACCAACCACAACGATCTCGGCATCTTCGAGAAAATATTCCTTATAACGAACTTCATTTGCCTGAATGGTTCTCCAGCGATTAAGCAATCGCAAATTTAGTTTTTCTTCTTCAATCGGATCAAGATAAATGGAAGTCAGGATTCGGCGCTCGCGTTTGCCCATCTTGCCGTCGGTTGCCCAATCCCAATTCGCGCGCTGGATCGGTTTCATATCAGGCATTTGCGCTGGCTCCATCATCTGGCCTACACAGCCATCGAGGATGACCATGCAAAGTGCACGGTACTTCTCCGCCAGGTCAAAGGAAAGAACGGTCAAATCAATTGCTTCCTGCACAGATGCGGGCGCCAGCACGATTGGTTGATAGTCGCCATGTCCGCCGCCGTGTACAGCCTGATTATAGTCACCTTGTGATGGCGCGATGTTGCCGAGACCTGGTCCGCCGCGCATCACGTTGACAAGCACCGCAGGTACTTCTGTCCCTGCAATATAGGAGAGGCCTTCCATCATCAAACTCACGCCTGGCGATGAAGAAGACGACATTACGCGTACGCCCGTACACGCCGCACCATAAACCATGTTGATCGCACCGAGTTCAGACTCCGCTTGCACGAAGGCACGTCCCAGTTCGGGCATACGGCGTGAGAGATATTCAAGCACTTCTGTTTGCGGGGTGATGGGATAACCGAAATACGCTTCCAACCCCGCGCGAACGGCAGCTTCAGCAATGGCTTCGTTGCCCTTCCATAACTCTTTTGGCATTCTTTTATCTCCGTAGGGACAGGGACGAGCCCTGCCCGTCTTTTTTGACAAACACAATCTGGGCGACCATAAAGGTCGCATCTACCCATTTATGCCGAAACAGGCACAGCGGTCTTGGTCACTTCACGATAAACCGTGATGGCCGCATCGGGACAAACCACTGCACAAATAGCACACCCCGTGCAGCCGTCCGTAAACGTGTGCGCGGGGTGGTAGCCTTTCGGGGTGAGGTGTGACATGTCCAGTTCCATCACACCTTGCGGGCAGGCGTTGATACATAACTCACAGCCTTTGCAATATATATCGCTGACTTCGATCCAACCTTTTGCGGCCATTAAGTCTCCTGTTTCCTCACTGGCTGGATCCTAAAGGGTTAATAGAACAGCCAGGACCTTTATATTAAGAGAGAAGTTTGACATTATTAGGCTAAATTAATCTTCATACTGATTATGTCGTTTTCGGAATATAGAGAGTAGTGCCAAGCGTCATGTAGGGGGGTGCCGAATATCATCCATTTCTGAGAGGCATAATCGCGAAAAAATTGAGGGCTTGCATGGAAATCGCCCGCATTAATTGTATCGCAAAATTCTGGTGTACCGGCTTTTTGGGGATATTCCTCTACCCGCCCTGCATTAACAGCGATGGTTTTCGGTGCGCGGCGCTGTTTTATAAATGGTAGAATTAAATCAGTTCAATTCCTGGAGAATGAAAATGAAAAACCCTGTCATCATAGATGCAATTCGCACACCGGTTGGGGCGCTGGGGGGCATACTCTCATCCGTTCGTCCGGACGATATGGCGGCGCATGTTATCAGAACAATTCTTGACCGCAATTCATTTGACCCTGCCTTGGTTGAAGAGGTTTTTTTTGGATGTGCAAATCAGGCAGGCGAAGATAATCGTAATGTGGCGCGCATGGCTGCGCTGCTGGCTGGTTTGCCGGTTGAAGTTGCCGGCGTGACCGTGAACCGCTTGTGTGCTTCAGGTTTGAATGCCATTAACATGGCGGCTCGCGCCATCAAAGCCGGGGAAGGGGAGGTGTTTATCGCGGGCGGAGTCGAATCCATGAGCCGCGCACCCTATTCGCTTCCAAAAGCGGAAGCGGGGTTTTCATTCGGAAATCTAACCGCCTATGACACCTCCCTCGGCTGGCGCTACCCGAATCCCAAAATGAAGCAAATTTACGGCACAGATTCAATGGGTGAGACTGCCGAGAATATTGCGAAGGAGCGTCCGCATATCACGCGCGAGATGCAGGATGCGTTCTCATTACGTTCGCATCAACTTGCGATTGCTGCAATTGACTCGGGACGCTTCAAGCAGGAGATCGTATCCGTCTCCATCCCACAGAAAAAAGGCGACCCGAAAATTGTGGATACGGACGAACGTCCGCGCCGCGATACGAGCATGGAAAGCCTCGCCAGACTTAAACCCGCATTTGTGAAAGAGGGCGGCACTGTGACCGCTGGAAATTCGTCTGGATTGAACGATGGCGCAGCGGCGCTCTTGATCATGAGCGAAGAAAAAGCCCAAACGTTGAATCTCAAACCGCTGGCCCGCATTATCACGTCTGCTTCTGCCGGCGTGCCTCCGCGCGTGATGGGATACGGTCCGATCCCTGCCACGAAGAAAGCCCTGGAACGTGCGGGTTTGCAAATTACGGATATCGGCTTGATGGAATTGAACGAGGCTTTTGCTGTACAATCACTGGCGGTGATCGAAGACCTGGGTATCGACCCTGAACTGGTCAACGTCAATGGCGGCGCGGTCGCCATCGGACATCCTCTTGGTTGTTCGGGAGCGCGTTTGATGACGACGCTTGTGCATGAGATGAAAGAACGCGGCAATGTGAAATACGGCGTGGCAACTCTTTGTGTGGGTGTGGGCCAGGGCGAAGCGACAGTAATTGAATATCTCGGGTAGATTTGCAATATGATTCATATGGCAGGAGTCCGATGAAAAAAATTATTTTCTTCATTTCTTTCATTTTTCTTGTTACCTTGCTTGTCGCGTATTGCAGGGCACCCGCAGCTGCACCAATCGAATCAACAGCCAATGAAAATACGCCCACATCTACGCCGCAGATTGAATTTACATCCATTCCCATACACACGGCAGAACCTCAAGCAAATGTCAAACCGACCGCTGATTTTCCAACCCCTCTTTCTCCCACCACGCTTCCCGGTCAGCAAAATGTAATTTCGTTCGCCCCGAACGGAACATACACTGACATTACGGATTCTATTGGGTTCGACTCAAGTAAGACGTATACCGTCAAGGCCATCAAGGGGCAGATCATGTCCATTTCCATCCTTCCTCAAATCCCTGATGGTGGCTGGGGATATATCCCCATGCAAATCAAAGGCCTGGATGGGAGTATTCTTTGCCCGCAATCGGCAGATTCTGAGTGTATTTTTTGGCGCGGTGTGTTGCCTTCTTCGCAGGATTATTTCATCACCCTTACACCCAATGGCGATGTGCCGGAATTCATCATGCGGGTCGCGATCAACCCGCTTGGGAAGGATGCTCAGTATTTTCAATACAATAATCCCGCCACTGGTTCGTCATTGACTTACCCCGATACTTTTGCTCCTGCAATTCCTGTGGTTGGAAACTACAAAACAGAACCCGAGTTGGCGCTTCATTTTATTGATACCGGGACTTATGAAAAAACCAATCTGAGCGAAGCTTATTTATTTATCAGCTCCACATCAGACTCGAAAGTCCTGGCAACCTGTACAGCGCCAAATCAAAACGGCGGCGCTCCCGAGCAATTTGTTGACAATGCAGTGGTTAACGGATTTACTTTTGTTCACAGCACCTCGGAGGGAGCGGGCGCAGGCAATTATTATGAGCAGGAAATTTATCGCATGGTCAATAAGAAGATCTGCTATGAAGTGATCTACTTCACCCACTCCACCAATATTGGCAATTACCCGCCTGGCGTGGTTGCCGAGTTTGACAGAGATGCGCTCGCGCAAAAATTTTACAGCGTTTTTTCCACGTTTACAATTAAATAGATAACATTAGAAGTTAAAGGAGAGAATCCCATGCCACACCTGGTCCGCGATTGGATGTCCAGCCCTGTTGTTGTAGTGGATCCTGACTCAAGCGTCTCATATGCCATGACGCTCATGCGCCGCCGCAATATTCACAGCGTCGTTGTGGATGTCAGCGAGAAAAACCCGGCTTATGGAATTGTCACCACCACGGATGTCCGTGACAAGATTGTGGCGATAAACCGCAATCCGGCTGAGACGACCGTCCGCGAGATTATGTCTGGCCCCGTCGTCACAGGCCGCGCCGAATGGACCTTGATGGAATGCTCGCAGTTGATGCAAAAGCATAAATTCCATCATCTGCCGATTGCCGATGAAAATGGCACCTTGATCGGTTTAATCTCCGCGACGGATATTTTTATGTCAGTTGAAGAGCAAGGTTGGGATGAGGAAAAGTAAGGCTGGGTAAATCGTCGTCTCGTGGATTTATGCAAATTTCAATTAATTAGCACAAACCCGCGGGACGTTTTTTATGAAGCCGCTTTTACAGCCGCTTGTTTCATGTGTGCCAGGACACCGATAAAACCATTGATGCGTTGTTGCGAGACAGCTTCCTGTAAATTCATGGGAGTGTAAAAATCCGCGGGTACGGAAATAATTTCTTCGAGTGTGCAGCCGTTCAAACCGCCGAGTAGAATGGAAGCCAAGCCGCGGACGGTGGGGGATTGCGGGGGAATGTCCAAATGGAAGATGATCCCCTCATCTTCTTCTTTTTCTGCAAAGATAAATACAGGCGTCATGCACTCGGGAACGGATTCCATTTTGGCGCGTTCCTCTTTGAGTCGTTCCGGCAGGTCGGGCAGCGACTCCGCGAACGCAATCAGCGTTTCAAGTTTTTCTTCGCGGCTCATGCCCGCGATGTCATCCACGATTTCCTGGAGTTTGGCAGGTAAAGGCATAATAATTCATCCTCGCAGGGACACGGCGAGAGCCGTGTCCCTGCGATATTCTTATTTTTCGATCGGCGCGTCCACGAGATTGCCCCATTCAGTCCACGAACCATCATAGTTCTTGACCTGCTCGTAACCAAGCAGGTACTTCAACACAAACCAGGTCAACGATGAACGTTCGCCAATCCGGCAGTACGCGATGATCTCTCCGTCAGCCTTGATATTTTTTCCTTCGTAGAGAGCAGTCAGTTCCTCGGTCGTCTTGAACGTTGCGTCCGCTTCATTCACTGCCTGGGACCAGGGAATGCTCACAGCACCGGGAATGTGTCCGCCGCGAGTCGCTCCTTCCTGTGGGTAATTCGGCATGTGAGTTAATTCGCCCGAATATTCCTTGGGCGAGCGGACGTCCACCAGCGGTTTCTTCGCTTCAAGTTGTTTGAAGACGTCATTGCGGAATGCGCGAATGGACTGATCCGCTTCCTGCGCGCTGTAGGTTGTTCGGGCATACGCGGGAACTTCCTTCACGAATGGGCGTTTTTCCTGCTCCCATTTGGCGCGCCCGCCGTTCATGATCTTTACATTTTGATGGCCATAATATTGAAAGAGCCACAGCGCATAGCACGCAAACCAATTGGATTTGTCGCCATAAAAGACAACGGTGGTGTCGTTGCTGATGCCGAGCCTGGATGTGACTTCTTCGAATTGTTCCCTGGTGAGGAAATCACGGCGGAGTGGATGCTGCAGGGTGCTGAACCAATCCACCTGAACCGCGCCTTCGATGTGGCCGATGGAATACAGCAGAGGATCTTCGTCTGATTCAATAATGCGGACATTTGCATCTTTCAAATGGTTTGCGACCCATTCGGTATCCACAAGGTATTCTGGGTGAGCGTAAGACATGATTAAGGTTTCCTTTTTCGTATTAAAGATTATTGGTAAATAAAAAGCAGTCAACATAAAACAAAAGGGCAGCCAACAATCCTGCGCAGGGATGATTTGTGCGCGAGGGTCGTTCCACTGTCCTGAGTCGTTGACTGCTTATAGTTGATAAATGTCTCAGGCGATGGTTACGAACCCCGCCATAGACAGGAGCAAAAATTGAAAGTATTCATGGGGTTAAGGAAGTGGGTCGTATTTTACAAGGTTTGAAAGTTTTGTCAAGGAATAAATCGAATACAGCCATGAGTTTTTATATCACTAAAACCATAAAAGCAGTTCTTTGATGTAAAATTGACGCGTGGCAAAGCATAAATATTACGTCGTTTGGAAAGGTCGCCGAACCGGTGTTTTCACTACATGGACGGAATGTGAAAGACAGGTGAAGGCTTTTGTTGGTGCGCAGTACAAGGCTTTTGAAAGCGAAGTTGAAGCCGAGGCTGCGTATCTCGCAAATTACGACGATTACAAAGGGAGATCATCGACAAACGGTAAGTGGAAAACAGCAAGTATTCAGCCCCTGCTTCCATCCGTTTGTGTGGATGCGGCTTGCAGCGGCTCGCCCGGTAAATTGGAATACCGCGGCGTTAACACCGAGACAGGCGAAGAGCTTTTCCATGCAGGTTCCTATGCCGATGGGACCAATAACGTCGGGGAGTTTCTGGCAATCGTCCACATGCTGACGTGGCAGGCAAAACATAATATGCATGTGCCGATCTACTCTGATTCAGAAAATGCCATCCTGTGGGTGAATACCGGTCAATGCAAGACAAAGCTGAGGCACACCTCTAGGAACGCTGTCCTGTTTGCCATCATCCGCAGCGCCGAAAACTGGCTTGCGGAAAATGAGTTACCGGAAGACAAGCTCATTAAATGGAATACAGACTTGTGGGGCGAGAATCCCGCGGATTTTGGGCGCAAGTAAAATGTCAAATTTGGAGAAACAGACTCAAGGCTGGCTTTGAGGCGTGAAAATCGATGATGAGAATCTTGAGCTGGTCATGGTCGCTTGGTCGTCTGCGCGGTGTGGATATCCGTTTTCATTTTTCCCTGTGGTTCAGTGTCCCGATTGCTTATTATCTTTTTAAGCCAGTGGATATGCGTGGAACGGTCGAAGCGCTCTTATGGGTGGGCGGATTCCTGCTTTTTATTTTCCTGCATGAACTGGGACATACATTTGCAGCGCAAATTGTGGGTGTGGAAGTGAAGAGTGTCTTTATCTGGCTGTTGGGCGGTTTGACCAATCTGGCCTATAAGCCTGAAAAGCCGGCAGACAACCTTTTTATCGCAGCGTCGGGACCGCTCGTGAATATGGTTTTGGCTTTTCTGTGCGTTGTATTTTATATTTTTCTTTCGATATTTTCACTGCCTTATTCCGCAAATATCGACCTTTTCCTCTGGGCGCAGACATTCACCAATTTATTCTTTTCTTTGGCGGTTGTGAATGTGATCCTGATCGTATTTAATTTACTGCCCATCTACCCTCTGGATGGCGGTAATATTCTGCATTCGATGATGGAAATACTCTTTGGCAAATCCAATGCGGATTGGATCACGCTCATTGTCAGCATTCCCTTTTTGTTCTTCCTGATCGTTTTTGGCATCATCACCCGCGATTACATCCTGCTTGTATTTTGTGCCATCATTGCGCTTGCGGTCAGCACGTTGAACCGTTCCCTGCTTCGTTGGGTCAACCTGAGCATCAATTATCTTTTCAAACGGGCAGGTTATTATTTTTTGCTGGGTGATTATGAACGCGCTGTCCGGTGTTACACCCGCGATATTGAAAAAGAACCGGCTAGTCCCATAAATCATTATCTGGCCCGCGCAAGTTGTTATTTGTTGATGGGACAAAAGGAACGCGCGACGGCGGATATTGAACGCGCTTTGAAGATGGAACCGAACCATGCCTATGCCATGCAACTACGCGGCGAAGTCTACGCGTTGGAAAAGAATTATGAGGCCGCCCTGGATCTATTCACGCGCGCGCAAAATATCAACCCGCAATGGGCGGTCCCATATTTTGACCGGGCTTCGATCCTGTTGGATCGCAATGAGTTTCAACCTGCGCTTGATGAATTGAACAAAGCCATTTCTTTGCAGGGACGGATGCCGCTTTTTTATCTGGTCCGTTCACTGGCATATTTCAGGCTGGGGGATATTGAGTCCGCGCATAAAGATCAGGATTTCGCAGTGCGCATCTCGCCGGGCGAGACACTGGTCATGGCAGATATCAATCTTATGCTGCATGAAGACAACCTTGATTGGACGCAGGATTTGTATGCTCGTATTCTCTCGAAAAATCCCAGGGATGTGTTTGCGCTGCATGGCTACGCGGACGCCTGCCGCATGAATAATGAACATGAACTGGCGATTGGCAATTACACCCGCGCCCTTGAGATTAATCCGCGCGAACCGCGTCTATATCTCGGGCGCGGTAAATCCTATTTGAAAATCAATGAAATCGAAAAGGCACAAACAGATTTTCGAACAGTATCAGCGGTGACGGATAAATTACACTTGAAGCGCCAGGCTGAAGATCTGCTAAAAAAGGCTTATGGCGCTATTTTGGTCGAATAGCGATGGACGAAGTGAGGGGTGGATCGAGACCAATATTTATAAAGGAGTACCTATGAAAACTGCATTACTAATCATTGACATTCAAAAAGACTACCTCCCCGGCGGCAAAATGGAATTGGTCAATCCGCTTGAAGCGGCAAAAAAGGCATACATGCTCCTGCAATGCTTTCGCGAGCACGGCGGACATCACGTCCACATTCAGCATATTTCCTTGAAGCCTGACGCAGCGTTTTTCATCAAAGGCGAGAGCGGCTCCGATATTCACGACTCTGTCGCGCACTTCGAGGGTGAACCGATTGTTTACAAACATTACCCAAACTCTTTCCGTGAAACGAATCTGCTCAAAATGTTAAAAGATTGGGGTGTTGAGCGGATTGTCATCACGGGCATGATGACCCATATGTGTGTGGATGCCACCGCCCGCGCTGCCGCAGATTTCGGTTTCAAGGTCATCCTCGCCGAAGATGCCTGTGCCACGCGGGACTTGAAATATGGGGATACCCTCATCCCCGCAGAATATGTCCACAAGGCATTTCTCGCCGCACTCAAGTCTTATGGTGATGTGATGAAGTCTGAAGAAGTCATTGCTCTGCTTGCAGGCGAGATGAATGCCGCTCATCAACCGTAAATTTCCAAGCCTTGATCAAAAACCATATGACAACCCTTGACCCTGAAAAACAAAAACAAGCCAGGCAATACGCACGTATCGGCCGCCGCCTGTGGCTGGTGGATACAATATTTAGCGTTCTCTTTGCTCTTGCATGGTTGTTCCTTGGCTGGAGCAACTCAATCCGTGCATGGCTTGCGACTATTACAATAAATGATTGGGGATTGGTCGCGCTATATATCATTATCTTCGGCGGCGCCTACGCGGTCATCAATCTCCCCCTCGGCTGTTACAGGGGATTTGTCCTGCCGCATCGTTTTGGTCAATCCAATCAATCGCTTAAAGATTGGGCCGTGGATCAGGTCAAAACTCTTGCCATAGGCGCATTGCTTGGCTTGATTCTGCTTGAGTTGCTCTATCTTGCGTTGCGTCTTAGCGGCGCTGCTTGGTGGTTGTGGGCGGCAGGCGGCTTGCTGCTGTTCAATGTTTTACTTTCCAATCTTGCACCTGTGCTCATCATGCCGTTGTTTAACAAATATATTCCGCTCGGTGATGAACACATGGAGTTACAGGATCGTTTGCTTCAACTTGCAGAGCGCGCTAATACAAAAGTACAGGGCGTCTTTAAGTTTGATATGTCCAGGCGCACCAAGGCCGCCAATGCCGCGCTGACTGGATTGGGCAACACACGCCGAATTATCCTGGGCGATACGCTGATCGATGAATTTAGTGTAGACGAGATCGAAACAATCCTCGCGCATGAATTGGGACATCACGTCCACAAGGACATTCCCCTTTTGATTGCCTACGGTACGCTCAGTACGACTCTCAGCCTGTTCATTGCATCACTGGCATTGGACTCCGCTGTGAGATTTTTCTCCTTCACCTCCGCCTCGGATATTGCCGCATTCCCCGCGCTGATGCTCATCCTCGGCGCGTATGGACTGCTGATATCGCCGCTCGATAACGCTGTCTCCCGCTGGCGTGAAAACATGGCGGACGATTACGCCTTATCTTCGACGAAGAAAGGCGAAGCCTTTGCCTCCGCGTTTACAAGATTGGCGAATCAGAACCTTGGTGAAATCGACCCCGAAAAATGGGTGGTCTTCGTATTCTATTCACATCCGCCTTTGGGCGAGCGCATAGAAAAAGCGAGAAGATTTTCCGCCTGATAAAACAGAAAAAGACTTGCGGTTGAGCAAATCCTTTTCTGTTTTTATACTTGTTACTTCTTTTCAATTACTTCACCAGATCGCTCATCAAATCCATTGGCACAACTGCCGCGCCGACAATGCCCGGCCCGGTATGGACTCCCAACACGGGAGAAATACGCATCACTTCCATCTTTGCCACATTGAGCTTGGACTGGAATTCCTTTGAGATCGAACCCGCTTTTTCAGCGAAGCGGCCATGCAATACCGTTACCCACAAGGGTGTATTTCCATATTTCTCCGCCAGGTAATCGGCAATCGCTGTCATGGACTTGCCCAGGGTGCGGCCGGTTGTCACCGTGCTGTACTTGCCGTCCGAGTCCACGCGGATCACGGGTTTGAGCTTGAGCAATGCGCCCGCGATGGCTTTCACCCGTCCAATGCGACCGCCGCGCGCGAGATATTCCAGGGTATCCAGCGTATAAATCACTTCGGTCTTCTCGCGGATCTTTGTCAATCTTTCCTGAATGGCATTCATTGCCCAGCCCGCCTTGCTCGCCAGAGCCGCCGCCATCACCTGAAAGCGCTCACCACCAGAGAGAGTGAGTGTGTCCCAATAGCTGACATTCGCCTCCGCTTTAACAATTTCCCCACCATCACGCGCCGAGTTGATCGTTCCGCTCAAGCCGGATGATATGTGAATTGAAAAAATATTCTTCTCGGTCTGCGCCAGTTTGCGATACAACTCCGCGAAGATCCCACCCGAAGGCTGCGCTGTCGTCGGGATTTTGGGTCTCATCGCTTCAAGGCGATTATAGAAATCATCCGCTGAAATATCTGCAGAGCTTACTTCGCCTTCGGGGAATTGAATGAAGAGCGGCGCTGCAACAACGCCGAGTTGTTCCAATTCTTTGACAGACATATCCGCCGCGCAGTCAGTAACGATTTTCATGTTAGTCTCCTTTTATGTTCATTGTGTCATTACAAGCATTCCTGGCGAAGCAGCCTACAATTTTGAGAGAGAGAGAGATTGCCTTGTCGCCATAAAGCGGGTCTTAGCAAGGATGGTTGTTTAAATTAATTTCCCAATTCTTTTACCATTGCAGTATGAAAAATAATTATTGTGCCTTCCACTTTGACTATTCTCACGAATGGATTCGACCTGGATGGAATCAACGCCCGAACCATTTCCCCTCGTTTCAAAGATTTTCGCATAAGGACACTTCCAATATGCATTGAAGCACCTGTTGTTACCAACCACATATTTTTATCGCCTCACTTTTTCAGTAAACTATTGACCAGCATATTCGTGCTGTCGCGCGCGACCTTTTCCCATTTTGCGCCTTTCGGGTCGAGCAGACTTTGCAACAACAATCCCATGGCCGTGGAGATGATCAGGCGCGAGGCAAGTTCTGGATTCACTTCCACGAACGAGCCTTCCCCCACGCCTTTTTTGATGAGTGAAGTGAAGTGCTTGTGATAGCGGCGGTAGGGGCAATGCTGGCCTGCCATATCTTTTCATCGCGACTAGCCTGTAACCAGAATTCCAGGAACATGGGCAGGCCTTCGCTTGCGGTTTCAAAAATATATGGGAAGGCTTCCGTCATTTGCGCGAATGTTTCAGGGACGGTTTTATCCTTTGATGTTTCGATGGCACCATCGATGGTCTGCAGCCAGCCATCCAGCAAAGCAAGAAAGAGCGCCTGCTTGCTTTCAAAATGATGGTAGAACGCGCCCTTGCTGATGCCCGCCTCCTTGCAAATATCGTCTACACTCGCGGCATTAAAGCCGCTCGCGGAAAATAATTTGACGGCTGATGCAATGATCTTTGAGCGGGTTTCTTCACTGCGTTGCTGCATGGTTTCCTTTAACAATAAAAACCGACTGGTCGGTTTGTTTTTACTCCCGAAAGATTGCACTGTCAAGATGATGGAAATCACAAGATTGTTAAATCAAAACTGGATGGCAGACACCGTCCAGTTTTGATGAATACGAAATTATTTATGAGGGTTTGTAGGCTGTGATCTTTGCGCTGTAGATTGCTTTATAAACATCATCCCGCGAGATGGTGTTGATGTCAATCGCTTCGCCCATATCGGCGAGGGCGGCGTCGACAGTCTCCTTGTCAAAGAAAACTGGTTTGATGGATATATCTGAAAAACCAACAGATTTCATCATGCCGATGTAATCCTTCGCTTCGACCGCGCCTGCCACGCATCCCGCCCACGCGCTCAGGCTTTGCTTGATGGCTTCAGGCAGGGGACCGTCGGTGACGATGTCCGAGACCGCGAGTTTGCCGCCCGGTGCAAGCACGCGGAAGGCTTCATTGAAAACTTTTTCCTTGTCAGGTGAAAGATTGATGACACAGTTGGAGATGATTACATCCACGGTGTTGCTGTCAACTGGGAGGTCTTCCAGATAACCTTGCCTGAATTCAACATTTGTTGCATTGACTCGCTTTGCATTGGCTTGTGCGCGTTCGATCATCTCGGGAGTCATATCCACGCCGATCACGTGTCCCTCTGGACCGACTTTTTGCGAGGCCAATAAACAATCGAGTCCTGCGCCTGAGCCGAGGTCAAGCACGGTCTGACCGGGTTTCAGGGAGGCGAGTGTGATCGGGTCGCCGCAGCCATAGCTGGTGCTGGCTACCTCGGATGGGAGGGTAGTGAGCAAATCTGCTGGGTAGAGATTGCTGCTCGTGTCGCAGCAGTCTGACGGTCCGCAACAGGAGGCGCTGCTCTTGATCCGCTCTGCGTAATGCTCGCGGACTGTCTCATGGATGGGGGTGGGGGATTGAGTCATTTTATCTCCTTTTCTTATATAGAAGGTTGTCTATGTATATTGCTGAAAAAAACAGGACACTTCGACAGGCTCAGCGCAAGCGCTCGGCCGAAGACGCGTCCTATTTAGGTCTCGATGGTCTTCAATAGATTTTCGGTTGCGGTAGATTCAGGCGCAAACTTGATCATGAGCTGGCCGCAACAGTAGGCAACACGCTCCTGATTGAGGCTGTAGAAAGTATGTTTGCCTTCTTCGCGCACAATAACCAGATCCGCCTCGCGCAGAATGGCAAGGTGATGCGAGACGGTGGGTTGGGAAACATCCAATTTCTCGACGATCTGGTTGACCGAGAGGGAAGTGCAGCAACAGATGATCATGATCTTTTGGCGGGTTTCGTCAGAGATGGCTTTGGCAAAGAGGACCGGGTTGAATTTCATATTGATAACTATCTATGTGTCATTATATAGAGAAATGTCTATTTGTCAAGAGATTTGCTGATCCAAAATCCCCGCAGATTTCAGGGCTGAGGTTCGTTATTTTTTTGTACGCTGTGTAAGGAGAATATAAATCCATCTCCAAATCATCATCCCCAGCATATTAAATCCGCCGAGGATCAAAACAAAAAGAGGCAGTACGGAAGCGTGTAATAACACAGACCGCAGAACTGCTGCAAAGGGGGCGGCAAATAATACAGCCAGCGCAATACGCCAAAGGTTTTTGGGATTGGTTATGACTTGTTCTTCGAATAACCCAAACCAGGGCGCGATCAGAAACCATGCGATCAAAACTGGGAAGAATGTGGTTCCCATGCGCGGGAGGAAGGTTGCCTCCGTTTCACCGTGAGTTGCGAAGCCGATGAAAGTAAGGATGGCAATTACGAGAATATCGCCAAGGATGAGAAGCCTCTTGTTGTTCATTGTGTTTTGCTTATTCCCTGCGTCCCTTTGTTACAATGCGGATGGGCGTACCCAGGAAACCATATTCCGCGCGGATCTGATTCTCAAGATAACGCAAATAGGAGAAATGCATCAACTTCGGTTCGTTGACGTAGATCATAAAGGTCGGCGGGTCGCTGCGGACCTGCGTGCCGTAAAACATTTTAAGCGCCCGTCCCGCATGAGTCGGGTGCGGATGCGCATCCTGTGCTTTGTGGATGATCGAGTTGATCGTGGAGGTGGTCAGGCGTGCCAGCCGTTCCTCCTGCACGCGCAAGGCCATCGGCAATACCTGGTCCACGCGCTGACCGGTTTTTGCAGAGATGTACAGGATCGGCACATAATCCATGAAATTCAAATCGAGATGGATTTTTGCCGTGAACTCTTCCATGGTGTTATTGTCTTTTTCCAGGGCATCCCATTTATTGACCAGCACCACACACGACTTCCATTCATCGAGGATGAAGCCGGCAATATGCGCGTCCTGCGCGGTAATGCCGGTGGTCGCATCGATCATCAGCAGGGCGACATCCGCGCGTTCAATGGATTTGAACGAACGCAGGACACTGTATTGCTCGACGCCATGCTCGATCTTTCCGCGCCGACGGATGCCGGCTGTGTCAATCAGGGTAATTTCCAGTCCGCCAAATTCAATTTTTGAGTCGATTGCGTCGCGGGTGGTGCCGGCAATCGGGCTGACGATCACACGTTCCTCGCCAACCAATTTGTTTAATAAACTTGATTTCCCTGCATTGGGCTTGCCGACAAGCGCAATCTTGATGCTCTCATCTTCCTCTTCCTCCTTTTGTTCCGGGAAGGAGGCCACGAGAGCGTCGAGAATATCGCCTGTGCTTGTGCCGTGAATGGCAGAGATTGGGAAGGGGTCGCCCAGGCCGAGTTCATAGAATTCAGAGGCCTGGTCGCGCCTTTCCCTTGATTCGCATTTGTTCACAACCACAAATATCGGCGGCCAGAACGTCCCATCGGGAAGTTTCTTCTGTGAACGGCGCAGGATTTCCGCAACCTCGCGGTCAGGCTCTGTAACGCCGGCCTCGCCGTCGTTGACAAATAAAACTGCGTCCGCTTCCTGGATGGCAATCTGAGCCTGCCTGCGGATATCTTCGATGAAATCAACAGAGCCAATTGAGAGGGGAGTCTTACCGCCGTGGGCCGGGTCAATTCCGCCCGTGTCGACAATATTGAAACTGCGTCCATTCCATTCCGCCTCGCCGAATAACCGATCCCGGGTGGTGCCGGCGGTCTCATCTACAATGGCCAAACGTTCGCCGGCAAAGCGATTGAAGAGCGTGGATTTGCCGACATTCGGCCTGCCTACTAAAGCAACAATAGGTTTCATGATAATTTCTTATTTTCCGACTTCTTGATTATGGTTTGGGCGTGGGCGAACCTACAAGCGCGGGGATTGCGCTAATGACGACTTCGATTTTATTGGGCAGGATCGATTCGACAATGACGTTGGAGATCAAAACTTCCACTTTTGGTGTGATCTGATATGTGCCGGTCGTTAACCCGGTCAAGTCCACGGTGACGCGCACGTCCTGACGCGTAACCGTATCCAGCAGGGATAAAGGGCCGGAGATGATCACATCGACCGTATTAGGGGATACCTGATGTGTTAAGTCGTTGCCAAGTCCGGTGATCTCAACTTTTTCACCAGTCAGTGTAAGGCTACTTTCAATGGGCGACACCCCAGCCTGGATTAATACAGTTTGTTCACCAATGACGGAAACGCCGAAAGGTAAATTGAGTGAAAGCCGCGTATTGATATCGTTCTGCACGTTTTGTAAATCCAGGGGCTGTGTCTCGACCACACCGGGTAAATTACTGACAAGCAGCGGGTCAGCGGAAAAAATGGTAACGACAGGCGGGAACACGGATATGTCGGTCAGGCGGTACCCACCCGCAACCCGCCCAATAATCGTCACTTTTACCGCCACATCACGATACCCGCCTTGCTGGCTTACTGGTAAAACCACGTGGACTGTTTCAGGAGAAACAGTGACCCCGTCCACTTTTTTACCTTTGTCATCGAGAACTTCCACTGTCAGGGTTTGATCAAAATTTTCCCGGATCCCACTCAGGTTTACGGATACTCGCGCCCGCGTCACTTTTTGGACCTGGGACTGTGCACCTGCCACCACAACTTCCACCGGCTCCAGGCTGGCATCGCCCGCCTGATAGCCGATGGCAGGTTCGCCGGAAATACTCAAATCCACATTCAAGGTTTGGGTGACGAGCGGCTCCAATGTAAAAGTGATCGTACGCGGTGAGACCGAGACGATCTGTACTGGCCGTGCATTTACTTGTATCTGCAAATCCATAACATGCTCACCGGAGCTTATCCCTGAGAGGTCTAAAATTGCGCGAATAATTTGCGGATCCGCCTCGATTTGATCCCAAACAGACTGCGGCGCGCGCAGGGTCATTTCCACTTCCTTTGGAACGTCGCCATTTAACACGAGGTTGGTAGACTGGCCAATGATCTGCACTGGCACGGCCGATGGGAGTGTACGCGTTTCATCGGGATCCGAGGATGTCACTGCGGAAATCCAAACCGCCATCGCCAGCGCGAAGGCCCATAGAAAAGTGCGGTAATTTCGAGAGATCCAGCGTAACATTATTTATCTTCTTTGCGGTGAAATAAGCCCGGTAAAAATTTTTCGAGCAGGTTCGGTTTGTGTTCCCTGCCATTTGGATGGAAGAATGCAATCAAAATATTTTCCAGCCGTTCGGGGTCCAGCCGGCGCAGCATCCTGCCTGCGTGTGCAATCGAAATGGCGCCCGTCTCTTCCGAGACGACAACTGCAATTGCATCACTGGTTTCGGATGTTCCCAATGCAGCGCGATGGCGCAATCCCATTTGACGTTCCGGTGTGCGGTTCAGGATGCCGCTGGCGGAAAGCGGCAGCACGCAAGCCGCGGCCGTGACCTGTGAATTGGAGATAATAACCCCGCCGTCATGCAGGGGGGTATTGGGATAGAAGATCTGTAATAATAATTCAGGTGTAACGCGTGCGTTCATTTGCACGCCGGTTTGAGCAAGCTCATCAAGATTGTCCAACCTTTGCATGATGATCAAAGCGCCGTGCTGGCGGGCGGATAGTCTGGCTGTTGCGGTTACGATGGCATGGATGGTCTGTTCAAGAGGAGCATCCGCTGATTTAACGGAACCAGGCCAAGCCGTCCCAGCCCGACCGAGGCGTTCCAGCGTCCGCCGAATTTCCGGGGCAAATATCACAGGCAATGCAAGCAATAAGGCGGGCAGTGAGTTTTGTGCAAACCACGAAAAGGCGGGCAATTCCACCAGGCTGGTTAGCAGGATGAGCGCCACAACAAGCAGGATCATCCCGCGTAATAAGGCCATTGCCTGTGTATCGCGCAGGGAATACAGCAAGCCAAAGAAAATCAGCGTGACAAGCATAATATCCAGCACGCTTAGCCAGCTGATCCGTTGGAATATAAAGAAGAGGTTGTTGAGAAATTCAGTCACTGTGATAGGGTTGAGGATCAGGGATCAGAATAGGTTGTTTACTATAACTGACACAGACCTCCAAGGTCTAGATGGGGCGCAGGACACGGTCCAGGCGCAATTGTTTAAAGAAGAGCGCGCTTCCTGTGGAAATGGATTCAGTAGCGGCATCCTGCCAGGCTTGCACGTCGAGGGCTTCAGGGGTGCGTCGTTCATAGCCCAATTGTTTCCAGAGTGCATCCTGTGAGGAGAGTTCATTTATGGCAAAGATTAGAGATGCCTCGCTTTGTAATTCGCTGGAGGCGCTTTCCACCTCCTTGATCAGGGTGGCAAGCGCTTTTGGGACGTTCAAATTTTCTTCAAGGAATATATCGGATGTGCGTGCCACAAGGTTTTCGACCTGCCAGCCTGCCAGCCCAACAAACCGACCATCCTGTTCAAGAAGCATATATGCTTTATCGCCAAAATCCTCCATTACATCGGTTGCGGTCACTGTGCGTTGGCCCTTGCTTAAGCGGGTGATTAATTCTGCTATGGCTGAGGAGTGCTTGGGTTTTCCGCGCTTAACCGTGAATTCACCGCTGGGTGTGACAGGCACTTTATTAACGCCAGTGTCTTCAAGCGCATTGCTTTTGAAGGGGACGATCTCCTTCCAGGCCTCGCTGACCTGTTTCCACAAATCATCATAGGAACCGGTGTTCGTAATGACGACGCCCGCAGCCGCAACTTTGGCGTTCTGAGCAGATTGCATGTGGATGCGTTCCAATGCCTGTTCACGATTCATGCCGCGTTTGCGGATCAACCTGCCAACCTGCACACTTTCCGGTGCAATTGTAACCCAGATGGAATCACATACTTTTCGCAGATCCCCTTCAAGAAGTTTTATCGCCTCGATTACGACCACGGGCTGGGAGGCGCGATTAATTAATATTTCCGCTGCCTGGCGTACCAATGGATGGACTATGGCTTCCAATTCCTTCATTGCTTCCGGGTCACTGAAGGCCAGCTTGCCGAGTTTCTTGCGATTAATCTCTCCATCCTGGTCGACCAGCCATTTTCCGAATTTTTCGACGACCTGTTGATAGCCCGGCGCATCCCTGGTATACGCGCGATGAGCGAGCGCATCCGCATCAATGGTATATGCGCCTAAATGTTCCAGCATGCGGCGCACCACACTCTTTCCTGTTGCGATGTTGCCGGTCAGACCGATCACAAATTTACCGGACCAGTTGCTCAAAGGTTTTCCTCTATTATTGCTTGGTTGTTAAGTGCAACTCTATTTTAATGTCTTTTCTTGAAATGTCCACCTTTCAGGCGTTGACTGCCTCCTCCCTTACGTGTATCATACAATTATCTCAGGTTGGTCGGGCAGTCGCGGTCCTGCGTTGACGGGATCGAGGAAAGTCCGCACTCCATAGAGCACGGCGTCGGATAGCACCCGGGGCGGGGAA
>CAZEGE010000018.1:0-39777 GCA_964511765.1 uncultured Anaerolinea sp. | reverse complement strand
ATTTTGACTGGGCGTGGATGGATCGGGTGTATCGGAATTGATGGTTGTAACGCTGGTGATTGTTCCGGACGGATTGTAAATCATTGGCGCAACCCATAAAGCACGGTCGCCAGTGGGAGAGCCAGTGGAAAGCACTGTCAGGATGAACTTCACATCCTGGCCAACCAAGGAACTGAGGTCAAGATCCGCCAGATAGTATTGACCTTCGTATTTTTCGAGGAAGGCCCAGAAGGTTCTGATGGGATCGGACCCGGTCTGATATTCAAGGCGGAAGACCACAAAACAAGAGGTCGCGTTGTATTCACAGTTGACGATGGAGCGGAAGCGGTCGCCAGCCTTGACATTGTAGGCAGGGTAGAAGCCCTGGATATAACCGTTATACACATTTTGCGGGTAGGTCAGTAAGCCTAAACGCGAATCGTTGGTACCGTTTTCCAGTTTGGACGGAGTAACCTTTAGTACAAATCCATTCGAATTGCCTTCACTACCTGGGCAGGGTAATATGCCCGCGCCACTAAACCAGGTTGCTAGGCAGGCATTGGCGGCAAAATCATAGCTGACTCCGCCGACCGGTGGAACTGGCGTAAAGGTTGTAGATGAACTGGAAACATAGATCTCAACCCAGAAGGATTTTGTACCTCCCGAGCCGATCCCAAAAGGCACGCCTACAGAATTCTTTAATTTCCAGTAACCGCGATAAGTGCCTGCTGTGGTGGGCGAGGTTAATGGGATGGTGATATCCACGGTCTGGCCGGGCGCCACAGAGGTGGGAATAAGCGCGGAATCGGGTCCGCTCATCTTCTCGCCAGAGTCAAAGATCAGGCTGTAATTCGTCCATGTGCAGGTGCCAATATTTTTCAAGCGCCAGGTCTTGTTGAAGGTGTAGCCCGGAGCAAAGATTGTGCCGTCTGGTACTGTCACGTCTGCAATGAATTGTGCACGATCACAAGTGTAAGGGATTGGCGTGGCGGTAGTCGGCGTGCCAGTTGGTGACGTACCCCCTCCCGCACGGGAGATAATGGGATTAACCCATAAGGCGCGATCGCCGGTCGGAGAACCATACGCCGAAATTACGAGAATAAATTTCACGTTCTGGCCTGCCAGTGAACTCAGGTCAAGATTGGCATTGTAGCTCAAGCCTTCATATTTTTCGTGAAAAGTCCAAAAGGTCTTGACCGAGCCAGATCCGATCTGATAATCGAGGCGGTAGGCTACATAACAAGTGGTCGAGCCGTATTCACAACCAATGGTGGTCTGGAAGCGATCTCCACTCTGCACATAAAAAGCAGGATAGACCGCTTGAATATAGCCATTGGTTATATTATTAGGGGCAAAGAGCAAACCCGCCTGGGCAGATGCAATTCCATTTTCAAGTACGGGATTATCTTTCCTCAGAGAGAAACCATTCGCGCTTCCATCGGTGCCGGGGAAGGCCAAGGTACCCGCGCCGCTGGACCAGGTTGCTGAGGCAGCATTCGCGGTAAAGTCATAGCCTGTACCGGACGACGAAGCGACATAGATCTCGACCCAGAATGAACTATTTGCAGCAGAACCAATGCCAAACTCACCACCTGAGGCGCTCCTAAATTTGTAATAACCCAGGTAATGCCCGGCTGCGCTGGGGGCGGTCATATTCACGCTGATGTCCACGGTTTGGCCGGGGTTGACGGTTATCGGCAGAGCAACAGAGCTGGGCGCACCCATTTGTTGGCCGCTAACGAAAATCAGAGAAACATCGCTGCTATTCCATACACAGCTGCCGATGTTCTTCAAACGCCAGGTCTTCGTAAAAGCAGTGCCAGGCGCGAAATTCGTTCCGTCTGGGATGGTGACATCCGCGATGAACTGCGCCCAATAACAAGTGGACGCACTTGCACTGGATGTTGCTCCAGGCATGGAGCTGAGCATCAATGCCAAAAGGAGCAGTACGGTTATAGTTCGTGATACCAATTTCATTTCTTCCTCCATCCAATTCAATACTAAACAAAGACGTGAAAAATCTTAAAATGTTCCTCTTAAAAAGTTCCCTGTGACTATACACCACCCCTAGTATATCTTTTCTTAAAGGAATGTTCAATATATACAACATGGTCAATTTTATGGCTTTTTTATCCCATTTACACTGGAAACCCGCCCCTTAAATCGTTAGACTATAATCATGGACATGTCTCGAACCATCCTGCACCTTGATCTTGACGCCTTCTATTGCTCGGTGGAAGAAATACAAAAACCCGAATTACGAGGCCAGCCTTTTGCTGTTGGGGGTAAACCAACCGAACGCGGCGTGGTCGCATCCTGTTCGTATGCCGCCCGCGCCGTGGGTGTGCGAAGCGCCATGCCAATGTCGCGTGCAATTCGCCTATGCGGAAATTTAATCATCGTGCCGGGGCGGCATAAACTATACAGCGAATATTCTGAAAAGGTGATGAACAAATTGCGGGGTTTAACTCCTTTCGTGGAGCAGATCTCCATTGACGAGGCTTTTCTCGACATCTCAGACATTCGCCAGGCCCCCGCCCGCCTCGCCCTGGACCTGCAAACTGCGATAAAAAACGAGTTACATTTACCCAGCTCGATCGGAATCGCATCCAGCAAACTCGTTGCCAAAATAGCAACCGAGGTCGGCAAGAAATCAAACAATAAAAGGAATGAGCCGCCCTTTGGATTAACCATCGTCCCCGCAGGCGATGAAACCAAATTCCTCGCTCCCTTACCCGCAGACATGCTGTGGGGCGTGGGACCAAAAACATCCGCAAGATTAGCCGAACTTGGCATCCACACAATCGGTGATATTGCTGGCTGGCCCGAAAGAGAACTCGTTAATCTCTTCGGCGAAAATGGACGCGACCTCTGGCAGCATGCGCAAGGCATCGACAATCGTCCCATCATGACGGAATATGAAACCAAATCTATCAGTCAGGAGACAACCTTCAATGTGGATGTACGCGATGAGAAGACTCTCGAAAAAACCCTGCGCGAACTATCCATGCAAGTGGGACGCCAATTAAGAAAGAACGACCTGGCAGGAAAGACCGTCAAACTGAAAATCCGCTGGAGCGACTTCACAACCATCACAAGGCAAGTTACACTTCCCACATCCACCGACAACGATGACGAAATATTACGCACAGCCATCAAGTTAATGAAAACCGTCCGCAAACCGAACCAGCTCGTGAGATTGATCGGGGTCGGCGTCAGCGGAATCGGCGCTCCGCTACGCCAACTCAGCTTGTGGGACGTGGGCAGTGAGAAATCCCGCAAATTACAGGAAATCATTGATAAGTTGCAGGAAAAGTATGGAAGAGATATCATCCATAAAGGCGAATCAAACTAAAACCTGTCAGTTTTTCGAAATTTGAGAAAAGCCATATATGTCATAATCAACATACTTGCGGCTTGTTTTTTTTCAATGAAAAAAGGAAAACATTCATGAACGATAAAACCGGCGAATGGCTTCTACAAGGCGATCCCTGGATTGAATATCGAACGCGCCTGGATCTGCTCAACCAAACAGAAAAAGATCTGCAAGTCATCAATGCGCGTAAAGCAATGCTAGCCGATGCAAAAATCCAATCCCTGCTCACCGAGTTAATGGACTGGCCTGGAACAGTTCTCAACAGTCACAAGTCTGCCAGCCAGCTCTTCCACAAACTGGCCTTCATCGCGGATTTGGGATTACGCGTTGGCGACCCGCCGATAAAGAAAATCGTGAACAAAATTATGGAGCACCAATCCAAACAGGGACCATTCCAACTCACCATGAATATCCCATCCCATTTCGGCGGCAGCGGAAAAGATGAATGGGCATGGGCATTGTGTGATGCGCCGATTGTGACGGCTGCACTGATCCAACTGGGATTGAGCGATGACAAGCGCGTACAAACCGCGATCAAGCACCTGGATGGACTTATCCGTGAAAATGGCTGGCCTTGCGCGGTCTCGCCGGAATTGGGGAAATTTCGCGGACCCGGACGCAAGGATGATCCATGTCCATACGCAACACTGGTTACGTTAAAAATATTTGCTCAAATCCCTGAATTGCAAGAGAGTAAATCCGCGAAAATTGGCGTGGAAACTCTGCTTTCGCTCTGGGATGAAAGCAGGGAACGTCATCCGTACATGTTCTTCATGGGCACGGATTTCCGCAAGCTCAAAGCTCCGCTTTTTTGGTACGACATTTTGCATGTGCTTGACGTGTTGAGTCAATTTAAATGGACAAGGAAAGATAAACGGTTTCGTGCAATGTTAGATCTGCTGGAATCTAGAGCTGATAAGGAAGGACGCTTTATCCCTGAATCCATCTGGATTGCCTGGAAAGGTTGGGACTTCAGTCAAAAGAAAATCCCATCTAAGGGACTGACCTTATTTGCTCAACGAATTCTGAAGAGAACCAATACAGCATAAACCAAAGGAGATTGAAATGAAAATTCTGGATCTTCGCAAACAATATAAATATCTGTATCAACCTTCTGCCAAAAAGATCGAAGCCGTACAAGTGCCGGAACTGCAATTCGCGATGATCGACGGCGCAATCGAAAAGGGACAAGCCCCTGGGACCTCGCCTCGCTTTCAAGAGGCAACCCAGGCATTGTATGGGCTTGCATACACGCTCAAGTTCATGTTCAAGAAACGCAAGACGAACGCCATTGATTATCCTGTGATGGCGCTCGAAGGCTTGTGGTGGGTGGAAGATGGCAAATTCGATATCACTGTAAAGGACAACTGGTTGTACACATTGATGATTATGCAGCCCGATATCATTACTATGGATTTGTTCGAGCAGGCACGCGAGCAGGTCCGCCAGAAGAAAGGGGACAGCGAATCACTTTCCAAAGCGAGGCTCGCTCATTTTGAGGAAGGCTTGTGTGCACAGGTGATGCACATCGGGCCGTACGCCACTGAACCTGCCACAATCGAACGCATGCAAGAGTTCATGAAAGAAAATGGCTTGAAAGATAATGTCGGCCCCAGCGGCAAACATCACGAGATCTATCTTAGCGACCCGCGCAAAGCTGCGCCTGATAAAATGAAGACGGTACTCAGGCATCCTGCGGTAAAAATCTAGAACTTATCTCAAAAATGTCATCCTGAGAGTAGCGAAGGATCTCTCCTCCCGAATGTACGAGACTCTTCGGTCACAAAGAACGCTCCCTCAGAGCGACACTGTGTTTTTGAGATGACTTGTATATAATTCACCGCAGAGGCGCTCAGAACGCAACGAAAACAATTAATACTTCGCAAAATCCGCGTCTCTGCGGCCAAACCTGTTTTATTGCATAGGAGAGCTTGAAAATGAACTGCTTCTACCACCCCATTTCCACCGCCATTGGACTATGCAAATACTGTCAGCGCGGACTGTGCACCGAATGTGCCGCCGTCGTTGACGATGTACTCGCCTGTAAGGGCCGTCACGAGGATGAAGTCCGCTCGCTGGAGCAGCTAACCGCACGCAACCTGTTCCAATCCAAGCGAGTCGCTTCAGGATATATGCGCAATGCAATTTTCTATGGGTTGGTCGGGATCGTATTTGGGGGGTTTGGTTTATGGCAATTGAGGTGGCTTGGTTTGCAGGCAGTCATATTCATCATGCTGGGAGTCTTTCTGCTCTATGCGGCAGGTGCCAATTATTTTGAGGGTAGAAAACACAAATAAGCAATGGGCACATGGATCTGTCACCTCCGCATCGCAGAAAAGCTGCTTCCCCACTTTCCTGATTTGGACAAAGTCACATTCACGTTCGGAAATCTCGCGCCTGATTCAGGCATCCCCAACGAAACATGGACAGAGTTCGATCCGCCCAAAGAGGTGACCCACTTCCTCAAGAAGGGTGAAGGCGAGGATAAAATCCGCGACCTAGCTTATTACCGCGAGCATCTTTCGGATATCAATCCTCAGGATGACATTCAAAAATACAGTTTCCGTCTCGGTTATTTCACGCACCTTATCTGTGATGTTCTGTGGATGAAATATCTGGCTGTAACAACCAAAACAGCATTCCAAGAAATGATCGCAGAAGACGAACTAAAAGCATGGGGAATAATCAAGCGGGATTGGTACGGTCTGGACCAGGTCTACAACCGCGCTCACTCAGAAGGATTATTTTGGCAGATCATCCACTCAATACCGAACCCACCGTCCTATTTACCGTTTGTTCAGGAAAACGCCTTGCACCAGCAATATGATTACATTCGCAAGTTTTATGGCGAATATGATCCAAACTGGTTCGAGGATAGGAAGTATCCCTACCTCAATGAAGGCACAATGAATCGCATCGTGGATGACACAACACAGGTAACCTTGTTTGTCATGAATAAGTTGAAAAATATTAATCTTCAAGGCCTGCAAAGCACAGCGGAAATCATACCTCAGGAATACATGCTCCCTTACGAAATGCCGATTGGGGACGTTTAACTGCAACTCTTTTCATTTGTCTGCGTAAAGCAATTAGACAAAACGAAAGGAGTAAAAATGAGCGACTACAAAACCCTGACCCGCAGCAAATCCAACCGCATGATCGCGGGGGTATGCGCAGGTCTCGCGGATTATCTCAACATGGACCCGACCGTTGTACGCCTGCTGTTTGTGCTTGGTTTCTTTGCCGTACATGGCGGACTCGTGATCGCCTATATCATCATGGCAGTTGTTACCCCCGAAGAGACTGTAACGCAGTAACACGTTGGCACGTTTGGACGATAAAACGTTTAAACGTGCTAATATTTTAACGAGCCAACGAAATAAACACATCCTCCAGCGTCGGTTCGCCGCCGACGATTTCTTTCACGATCACGCCCTTTGCCTTCAATGCCTTCAGCAAAACTTCCTTCTTCATCCCCTTTTTCGTAATCGTCCTCAAATGGTCGCCCGCCAAACCAACACGTAACACACCTTCAATATCAGGTAAAACCGCCAAGCCATCCTGTAAGGGTTCGACAAAGACCTCCCACACGTCGCCGGGGATGATGTCCTTTTTCAGGTTCGAGGGCGTGTCCATCGCCAGCAGTTTGCCATCGCGCATGATGCCGACGCGTTCGCAGTATTCGGCTTCGTCCATGTAATGCGTGGTGACGAGGATCGTCACACCGCCTTCGGCGAGTTCATAGATCAGATCCCAGAAGGCGCGGCGCGCGGTCGGGTCCACGCCTGAGGTGGGTTCATCGAGGAAGAGCAGTTTCGGTTCATGCACCAATGCGATAGCCAAGGCGAGTCGCTGACGCCAGCCTGCGGAGAGTGAACGCGTCAGTGTGGATTCATGCCCGGTGAGGCCGACCAGTTCGAGGGTCTGCGCGATGCGGGCTTTATCCGTGATCCCATACACGCCGCCGTAAAATGTCAAATTTTCCTGCACGGTCAGATCATCATAGATCGCAAATTTTTGCGACATGTATCCCGCGCGCTTTCGCACCTCTTCGCTTTGCCTGAACGCGTCGAATCCCAGCACGGTCGCTTCGCCTTCGCTCGGTTCGAGCAAACCCAGCAACATGCGGATGGTGGTGGTCTTGCCCGAACCGTTCGGGCCGAGATAACCGACCACCTCGCCTTCGTTCACTTCAAAGTTGACGTGATCGACCGCGACAAAATCGCCGAAGCGGCGCGTGAGATTCTCAACGTAGATAACAGGCAGACTCATAAGTTTCCTTTGTAAGTCGGATTGACAATCCGGCTTACTTATCCTTTTCCAAAACCGATTTCAACCGCGCGAGATTCTCTTCCATCATGGATTTGACCCGGCCCGTCATCACGCCTTCCGCCAGTTTGAAAAATCCAGCGGGATTGCCCTGCGCGTTGAGGCTGATCTTCGTACCCGTGCCCACTGTCTTGAATGTGAGCAACATGTTGACTTGCATCGGTCCGGCATTGACCCGAAAACCGCATTTGGTATCCGGCTCATACGCGATCACCTGCATCTCTCCTTCGATGCGGCGCCCCATCATTTCGCCAACACTCTTGAATTTCGTGCCTGCGCCCACCGCACCGGGCGTGATTTGTTTCAAACTCAACACGACCGAATTCCACTTCGACATGTTGTTGGGATTGGCAACAAACGCGAAGACATCTTTCACGGGTCTGTCGATCAATGCGCCAAGGTCAAGGTTAATCATGGTACGACTCCTTTATGCTGAATACTCATGGTCGGATAAGGCGATGAAGACATCTTCAAGTACGGGATTCACAATCCGGAGTTCGTCCACCTGACCGCCCTCGCTTCCTATCTCGGACTTCAACCTGCTTAAAACACCCTGAGCCTTATTCTCTCCGACGCGGATGTGCAGCCTGTCCCCGAACGCCTGAACGTCTTCCACATCCACATCCTTGTGCGCCGCGTGACGGAGAAGATTGATCGGCGAGCCGCGCAATTCAAGGACTCGTCCATTGAGGCGGGCCCGCAAATTCGACGGTGTATCCTCCGCGATGATTTTTCCATTCTTCATGAACCCCACGCGATGACAGCGTGAGGCTTCATCCATGTAAGGCGTGGAGATGATGACAGATACTCCCTCAACCCTGTCTGCTCCTCCGATGGGAGAGGGAGAGGCAAGCCTGATAATCAACTGCCAGAAATCCTGACGCGTGACGGGATCGACGCCTGTCGTGGGTTCATCGAGAAGTAAGACACGCGGACGAGTGACAAGCGCGGAAGCCAAACCAAGTTTTTGCTTCATCCCGCCGGAGAGCTGGCCGGCAAGACGATCCGCAAATCTATCAAGCCCCACAAATTCAAGGATCTCATTGCAGCGAGCCAGCCACTCATCGGATTTAAGTCCGCGCACTTCTGCGAAGAAACGAATATTCTCCAAAACAGTCAGGTCTTCATACATGGAAAATCTCTGCGAGAGATAACCGAATTGCGAACGGGCATCTTCCGTTTGCCTGTTGATGTCATATCCGCAGATGTTGACCTCACCTGAATCGGCTTTGAGCGCACCGACCAGCAGGCGGATGGCCGTCGTCTTCCCCGCGCCGTCTGCGCCGACGAGTCCATAGATCTCGCCTGATTTAATGTTCAGGGAAACGCCGTCTACCGCCTGAACGTTGCCAAAATGTTTTTTGATATTGGTTGCTTCAATTAGGCTCATAATTTATCCAGTGTTACCTGCATCCAAACAGGAAGATTCGCAATGGAGACCTTTTCAATGTTGAACTTGTCCTCAAAACGCGTCTGCTGGACCATTTGGGTTATTTCTTCAACCGTATAGGCCATACGAAGTTGTTTCTTCAAAAAGAAAGGTGAAATGATTCGACGTAAAATAGATTCGCCTTGTAAATTTCGACGCAGGGCCTGCTTCATCGCCAGCCTGTCAAAATCGCGATAGCTCTCGAAAAGCACTGCCAGGCCATGCGGTTTTAGTATGCGATGGATCTCATTCAAACCTTTTACGGGTTCGTCCCAGACATAAAAACTTCCGGTGCAGGTGACAAGGTTGAAGTAATCATCCTGGTAATCTGTCTTTTGGATATTTCCCAAACGAATATCCGCTGTAAGGTCGGATAGATTCTTTTGTGCCAGGGCAACCATCGTATCGGAAATATCGAGACCGAACAATTCGATCTCTGGATTCAGGCGATGCACTTCGCGCAGGAGAGTGCCTGGTCCCGTTCCAATGTCGAGCAGGCGCCCCTTTTGAATCCGCTGCGTCAACTCTTGAGCGATCTCCTGATGCTGCAAATGGATGGCTCGCGCTTGCGTCAGCAAATCATACAACTTGGCGGCAAAGCCTGGTAATCTGGAAAAATCGCGTTCGCCTCGAGTAGACATTTAATCATCCTCCAGGATGGACAATCACCATGGCCAATGTTTTGGCCAGTCCATCCACTTGGGCGCGATTGGGATGCATGGGCAATCCGTGCATTTTCATCATTAAACCAACCATCAAAGGATGGTTTTGCAGACGATAACTTAGAAAGTCAGCGATGCGAGCAGTATCCGTCACGGTTTCGGCCTTAGCATTAAACTCCAAAGATTTCACCCGTACTCTCACATTCGGGTTGGCTTTTATGTTGCGGTACCAATCTGATTGGATGCCGCGTGCAGACCCGATGTAATAGTCGCCCTTGATCAATTCATATTGCAGCGGAGTCACCCGCTTCATTCCCGACTTTCGACCTGTGGTCGTCAAAAGGAGGATGAACCTGCCGACAAGCGGACCCAAACCGAGCGCATAGAGCAAACGATGGGTCTTTTGAATATTTTTCATCTTCGCCCAATCAAATGGGGCGGGTTTCATGGCATCCTCCTTTCACAAAATCATGAACGGTTTATTTGAACACCACGTCTGCGGGCATGCCGATCTTCAATTTGCCGTCGCTATTGGTGACCTTTAATTTTATGGCGTACACCGTCGAACTGCGTCCCTCAACGGTTTGGACGTTGCGCGGTGTAAATTCAGCCTGGTCTGCGATGTGGATGACTTCGGCGATAAAGGATTCACCGGCGAAGGAGTCTACGGTTACGATTGCCTGCTGTCCGAGTGAAATATTGCCATATTGATCTTCGGGAATATAGACAGTAATGGTCAGTCCATCAAGATTTGCCACGGAGAATGTCGTTGCGCCCGGCTGGACGAATTCTCCCGCTTCAACATTTCGCGCAAGGACAACGCCATCCATGGGGGCATAAACAGTGGCTTTCTTGAGTTGCACTTCAATTGTATCCAACCGGGCTTGTGCTGATTTGACGTTGAATTGCGCCTGTGTCAGCATGGCGCCTGCCTGTTCAACGGCTTTACTTGCCGCCTGTACCTGTGGCGACTCCGCTCCGGTTTCAAGTGCATGCAAATTGTCCACTGCGCGGTCATAGACTTCCTGCGCGATCATCGCGTCCGCGCGGGCTTCAAGGACATCGGCCGCGCCTTCGGTTGTGAGAGCATCGTCATAATCTTTTTGCGCGTCTTTCAGGTCGATCTCCGCTTCGTCGAGAATGATCTGTGCGGCGTCACGCAAACTCTGGCTGTCCGACGCGCCGCTGGTGCTGTCAAATACGTCCTGGGCATTTTGGTAGCCAAACCGCATCTGCGCAAGATTGGCTTCGATCCCAAGGAACTCCGCGCTGCCTGCCCGCTTGCTGATATCATCCAGTTTCTTCATGGCATTATCGAGGGCGGTTTTCTTTGCATCCACTTCGGCCTGTGCGGCTTTGATACGTTCCTTTTTCGAGAAGTACCAGACAGGTTGATCGAATTGACTTGGCTTTGACTCTTTCCAAATCGTAATCCGCGTGGACTTTTCCTGCGCGAGGACGTTGGAAAGCTTCAGGTCATACTGCAGCTGGGCGGATTCGAATGTAACCTGCGCAGTCTGGACCGCGGCGTTGGCAGAATCAAGTGCGGCTTGGGCAGTTTGTTTTTCGGAGCGAAGCAGGCTGTCGTCCAGACGAAGAAGCGGATCGCCCGTTTTGACGGACTGTCCCTCATCAGCAAGGACTTCCACAACTTTGCCGGCCATCTCTGGTGAAACATTCACTGTGACAGCTTCGATACTTCCAGAGGCGGTCAGGGCTCCGTTCGCACCGGACGAAGTTTGTGTGACGACAAAATATACGCTCACTAAAATAAGCAGCAGGATGATAATGATCGCGGGAAAAGGGGGACGTTTGTGATTCATGGAAATCTCCTTGATTTAAGGTTAGTCGAGGCGCTTGCGGAAGCGCAATGCGGCGGCAGTCATGATGCCGACCGCGAAAAGGGTCATGGCGATAACATCGGTCTGGATCATCTCAAGACCGACGCCCTTGAGCAGCAATGCACGAATGATGACAAGGTAATAACGCAAGGGCATCAGGTACGAAAGCCATTGCAGGATACGCGGCATGGCTTCGAGGGGAAAGAAAAAGCCCGAGAGGAAAATACTCGGCAGGAGAGTCATCCAAACCGTGAGCATGGCTTCCTGCTGGGTGTTGGCAATGGTGGAGGCAAACAAACCGATGCCCAAACCTGTGGTAAGGAAAACGACGGAGAGGATGAGTATCAAACCGAGGTCGCCGCGAATCGGCATGCCAAACCACCAATGCCCAACCGCCAATACTTCAATGGTGTTGAAGAAGCCAAGGATGACGTAGGGCATGAGCTTGCCGACGATCAATTCCCACGGGCGGATGGGCGTGACGATGAGTTGTTCGATGGTGCCGCGCTCGCGTTCGCGCACAACAGAGGAGGCTGTCAGGATCGCGGCAATGGCGTACAGGATCATGCCGATCACGCCCGGGATCATGAAGTAAGCGCTGATCATATCGGGGTTGTACCAAACCCTTGTACGGACTTGAACAGGCGGCTGTACACGCAGGTTCATGCCGCTGCGCTCGAATTTTTCCATCAGGATGCCAGTGGAGTGAGATTGTCCGATCAGCAGCGAAGCGGATAAGGCTGTGGATGCGCTGGTCGGGTCGGAGCCATCCAGGATGAAGGCAACCTGCGCGTTCCCTTCGTTGAGGCGCTGTGCATAATCGGGCGGGATGATGATCGCCGCGCGCGCATCTCCACGGGAGATGAGAAGCTCAATCTCCGCTTCAGACTGGACCGTGTACGCGATCCTGAAATAATCGGCCGAACGATATGCATCGAGCAGCGTGCGGGACTCGGCGCTTCGGCTTTGATCCAATACTGCCAAAGGGACGTTGCGCACATCGTTGGTCGCTGAGTAGCCGAGCAGGAACAACTGCATGATCGGGATCACGATGATCATGACCAGCGTGCGCGGGTCGCGCAGAATCTGGATAAATTCCTTGCGGATGATGGATGTTAATCTTGAGTTCATACATTCTCCTTGAGAATGCCGTGCATGAATATGTCAATATATACATCTGTGCTGTTTTTGGGCATCAATTTGCTGACCACCGAATCGGAGATGAGCATTCCTGTAATAAAGTAGGAGATAATCAAGCCAAAGAACGACCGCATCAGCACGGCAGGATTGGTTATACGCAAACCCTTCATTGATTTCACGATCCTTTTAAACACAGGCAGGATTTTGGGTGAAATCTCGCGCAACATCACCGCGCCGTGTTTACCCTTGAACTCGACCAGCTCAATGAACATCAGGTTGATAAATTCAGGTTGTTTGCCCAGTTCAGTGATGATGATCCGAAATGCGTTGCCGAAAAACTCTTCGGCAGTATCCCCCTCCACGGCAAGGACGAGGGGAAGGATTTTTTTATAGGGATGCTGGTCGATAATGATGGCTTCAAAAATCTCCTCTTTGCTTTTGAAGTGATTATAGATGCCGCCCAAGGCCAGTTCTGCACGGTCTGCAACCTGGCGCATGGAGCTGGCATGATAGCCCTGTTCCATAAACAGCTTGAGCGCGGCATCTTCAATTGCCAGTCGGGTTGTTTCGCCTTTCTTTAGTTTTTCTTTCAGCATCTCGTCTCCATAAATATGAACGAACGTTCGTATTTATATTTTATTCAAAATAGAAGATATGTCAAGGGAAAAATATCCGCAGATATCCTGGATTGCAAATTTTTCAAGCCATAAAGCGCCTGAAGCCTGCCCATCTGGGGATAAATACGATAAGGTACAATCCATCTCATGCTTCCAACTCTATTAGAAGAGAACATCCGTAAAAACCTGAAACATAATGTCGCCGTCAACCTTTGGGATGGCGGCCTTTTTGGCGCAGCGCTGGGTTTTGCCTCCTTTAGCACAATTCTCCCGCTCTTCGTCGCATCCATGACCCACTCCGCTTTGCTGATCGGTCTTGTGCCCGCCATCCATTCCGTCGGCTGGCAATTACCACAACTTTTCACCGCGAGTCATGTCTCACGCTTGCGTCAATATAAACCCACCGTCCTCCTGGCTACCATCCATGAACGCGTACCGTTTTTGGGATTTGCAATGGTTGCCCTACTGCTGCCCTTCATTGGCGTGCAGGCGGGTCTCGTCATTACATTCATTCTCTTAACCTGGCAGGGGCTGGGCGGCGGCTTCACGGCCAATCCATGGATATCCATGATCGCAAAGATCATTGCACCCGAAACACGCGGCACATTTTTTGGATTGCAGGCCGGCCTCGCCAACCTCTTCATCAGCGGGGCCGCCATTATTGCAGGGTATTTACTGGATTACCTCGCCTCTCCCTGGGATTTTGCAGCCTGTTTCTTCCTCGCCAGCATTTTCTTCGCCTTATCATGGATCGCCCTCGCGCTCACGCGCGAACCTGAAGATACAGAAAAAATCATCCCAAAAGAACAGACTCATTTCTGGGATGATTCCAAAAAAATATTGCGCAAGGATACAAACTTCAACTGGTTTCTCACCGCGCGTTTCCTCTCGCAATTTGCCACCATGGGATTCTCATTCTACATTATTTACGCCCTGCGCAGCTTCAACATGACTCCAGTCATTGCAGGGTATCTCACCGCCACACTCACCCTCTCTCAAACCATTGCAAATATCGGCATGGGCTGGATCGGCGACCGCATCGGTCACAGATCCATGCTTATCCTCGGCGCATTTGCGGCGTTGTTTAGTTCCGTGCTTGCCTGGAACGCAGCCTCCATTGCATGGTTTTATCCCATCTTCATCCTCACCGGTCTCGCCAACGTCTCCATCTGGACCATCGGCATGACCATGACCGTGGATTTCGGCACCGAAACCGAACGTCCCATATACATCGGTCTCTCGCAAACCCTCGTCGCACCCGCCACCATCATCGCCCCTGCCTTCGGCGGTTTCATCGCAGATTCAGCAGGCTTCATCCCCACATTCACCATTTCAACAGCCCTATCCATTTTGATGATCGTCATTCTTATCTTTCTGGTTAAAGACCCACGCAAACAATGAAGGAATACCCATGTAAATAGTGGAATATTTAGACGAGCCGCAACAGAACCTGTTTTACTGGAAGGTTAAAAAAGATAGTGGGCGATGGACAAAAAATCATCCATTTATTTTGATGTGCGCTATAATAAAAGTTGTCTGACAAATACCATCAGGAGAATCCCATGACCACAATTGACCTCACCATTCACAAAGACCGCCGGGCCCGCGCCATCCAACGCGCAAAAGAGCGTAACATCATCATCCCCACTTATGCCCAAATGAAGGACCCTTCCAAAATTCCTGCAAAAATCAAAGAGGAATTGAAAGGAATTGGACTCTGGGACATTCATCCGCGCAACCTCTTCCGCATTAGTTGGAAGAATCAGCCCACCGCTTCGGGCGGGAGGTTTGGCGGAGTCAACTTCGTCGAGCTTCCGCCTTCGCTGACGGGCGTCAAGGCGCGCATCATTGCCCTCGTCGGTAAGTGGATGCCGACAGGGTCGCACAAAGTCGGGGCAGCGTTTTCCTGTCTCGTGCCGAGGCTGGTCACCGGTCAGTTTGACCCGACCACTCAAAAGGCAGTCTGGCCGTCCACTGGAAATTACTGCCGCGGCGGCGCGTATGACTCCGCCTTGCTGGCTTGTGAATCCATCGCCATTTTGCCCGAAGGCATGTCGAAGGAAAGATTCGAGTGGCTGGAAAAAGTGGCCGGTGAAACGATCAAGACGCCTGGGACTGAATCCAACGTCAAGGAAATTTTCGACAAGTGCTGGGAGTTGAAAAAATCAGGTCAAGACTTGATGATCTTCAACCAATTTGAAGAATTCGGAAATTATCTCTGGCACTACGAAGTGACGGGGCACGCCATGGAAGAAGTGCTCAAGAAAGTAATGGGCAAGGATGACCGTTTCCGCGGCATGGCATCTGCCACAGGTTCAGCAGGCACAATTGCCAGCGGCGATTATCTCAAGCAGATTTTCCCCGAAAGCAAGATCGTGGCAAGCGAAGCCCTGCAATGCCCCACTCTTTTGGAAAACGGATTCGGCTCGCATCGCATCGAAGGCATCGGCGATAAACATGTGCCGTGGGTTCATAACACAAAGAACACTGACTTTATCACCGCCATTGACGATAACGCCGTGGTCAACATTGCACGATTGTTCAACGAAGAAAACGGACGCGCCTATCTCGCGGAAAAAGGCGTTCCTGAAGCTATTATCTCCAATCTCGATTTACTTGGTTTCTCTGGCATCTCGAATGTACTTTCCTGTATCAAGACTGCCAAGTATTATGAGATGGATGAAAATGATGTGATGATCACCATGCTGACCGACTCGATGGAACTCTATCGCTCACGACTGCATGAAATGCATCAGGAATCTGGCGAGTACAGTGAGAACAACGCCGCCGCAGATTTTGCCCGCTACCTGCATGGACAGTCCACCGATAACATGCTCGAACTCACCTATCCTGAACGTCGCCGAGTACACAACTTGAAATATTACACATGGGTCGAGCAGCAAGGCCGAACCTACGAAGAGATCCAGCAGCAATGGTATCAACCAAACTACTGGACTGACGTACAAAAACAAACCGACGAAATTGACGAACTGATCGTGGAATTCAACAAGGAAGTTGGGCTTGGATAAGCCATAGGGCAGGCTGAAAATCATTTGTGGAAAGTGGAAGGTAGGGAGTAGAATCTACCCACCGCTTTCCACTTTCCATTTATGCACATGACCCTTTCTTCCACATCCCTCGTGCTCGTCTGCCTGCTCCCCACTCCACGCGACATGGAAATCGCGCGCCTGCTGGGATGGTATCGGATCCCGCTTCGCACCGCACCCAAAGTAGTTGCTGTGGACTATCTGGCTTTCTATCAACCGGCGACATTCGGCGAGCGCGGCGGACAAATCGAATTCATTGCCCCCGTCCGCGGGCATGAACTCACCACCCGCGCTGAATTGCTCAAAGACGAAGCAGACCATCCACGCGCCCGGGAGGAATATTACAAAATCCAAATTGGGGGTTTGGAGAAATTAAAAGAGCCCATCAACGCCGGTAAATGGAAGAGACTGTCCTTCCTTTATTCCACTGGCGAGTATTTACTCAATGCAAAATTACTGAATGATCTTGTGGTTCAAAACAATGAACGCGAAATCTTGTGGAAAAACCTGTGCGAACGGGCGGAAACCGAGCAGCTATACAAGACTGACTTGCCTGAAACAGACATTCCACCTGAAATTCTAATGACACTGTTGGGCATCAAAGACCTGCAAACCGATTAAGCAATTACGACACCAAAAATGGTCATTTAGTGGTCTTGATTACGCCTATCATAAGTGTTAGACTTTGCTCAAGTGTTCGTGGATTTATTCATCGCAACCCATCTTCCAGCCTTGCAAAATCATTTCCTTGTGCGCTGGATAAGACAAAATTTTACCGAATCCATGCTATCAAAAACAAGGCGCTTGCTGTTTTGTGAGCGGAATTCGGCTCTTCTCTTGGGGCACCCGATTTCGACTCGATAAAAACAGGTATCCAAAATCGGAAAGGCCTCGCATACCAGTTCGCCCATGCATTGATCTCATCATTCATATTGATGAGAAAGGTAATCCGTCTCCCATTGATAATTTGTGCCCACGGACCCTCGCCCGTCAACTTTTTAGAACACCAGTTATTATGACCGCCATAAATCAACCCGGACCCTCTCCAAAAGACAACACACCACCCAGCCTGCCCTGGCTAAGTGATGTCTCCAAAGCCGCGCAAAGGCTTACCAGCCTAACCTTGGAATCGTCCGCGCAAGCCGCATTGATCACCGTCAAAAACGATTTGTGGGCGTACGCCGGCGGCCTCTCCCAGAATGCCGCAAAGGAAGCAGCTCAAACCGTCATTCGCAATTGGGATGGGCAAAAGGGTTCGGACCTTCTGAAATTCATCCGCCTCGACAGCACAAATGCCGAGCACGTGCTTTATGCCACTCCCCTGGCTGCCGACACCATGCTTGCTTTCATTTTCGACGCAGAAACTCCCTTCAGCACCATCCGCACCCAGGCAAGCCAGCTCGCCAATGATTTCGGCAGTGAGCAAACCAAGTCGGATCAACCGCCCGAGCCGGCACAACAAACAGACTTTGATTTTCTCAATGACATGGATGAAGACAACTCGCTGGATGTTTCCCCGCTCTCGAATATTTTCGCCAACCTGCCTGTATCCAATTCCGCACCCGCCTCAACCCACGACTTTGACCTGCCTCCAAAAAAAGAAAAATCCCAGCCCAACCAGACACGCATCTCCGAACCGCTTTCAAATGCACCAGCTTTCAATCGTGAGGTTTCCCCCTCCGTCCAATTGAATAAAGTGGTGATGAAGGACCAGCCTCAAGCTCCGGATACGAGCGCGCAACCCGGCATACCCATGGGTGAAGTTGGAATCAACGCAGCAAGCTTGAACCATCTCACTTATGCCTGCCTTTTCATTCCGAGGTTTTCCACACATTACCTGACGGGAGATCTGGCTGATCGGCTTGGTGAATGGCTCCCGACCATCTGCATTGCCTTCGGATGGCGCCTGGAATTTTTGGCAGTGCGCCCCGAGTATCTGCAATGGGTCGTAAATGTCCAGCCTAACAAATCACCCGATCTTCTCATGCGCATCATGCGCAAGCAAACTTCGGAGAAAATTTTCGACGAATTTATTCGCTTAAAAAAAGAGAACCTATCCGGTGATTTTTGGGCGCCGGGCTATCTTATCATGGGAGGTTCACAACCTCACCCGCCGCACCTTGTACGGGATTTCATACAACGGACCCGCCAGGCGCAGGGACAGAATTACGCTCCTGTCCCGCCGCGTGGGCATCAGGAAAAAGAATAAAGCGCAGAGTATAATCAACTCTGCGTTTTATTTTTACCGGATTGCGGGAACTTTTTTGATGACTCTCCAATCTGGGTCAACCCAATTTGACATCTACAACCTCTGGATTCAAAAAAAACCATGCCTCCTACACTTTATCTCATTGATGGACACGCACTTGCCTATCGTATGTATTTTGCCCTGACAGCCGGCGGAAACAGTCAGCGCTGGCAGACATCCAAGGGCGAACCCACTGCTGGCATTTACGGCTTTGCCCGCGAACTGGTCCGCGTGTTGGAACAGGAGAAGCCAGAATATCTTGCAGTGGCTTTTGATGTGGGCAAGACCTTCCGGGATGAGATCTTCCCCGAATACAAGGCGACTCGCGAAAAAATGCCCGATGACCTGCGCCCGCAGCTCGAACGCATTCGTGAAATGGTGGATGCGTTCAATATCCCACGCCTTGAAATGGAAGGCTATGAAGCAGATGATGTGCTTGGTTCCACTGCAAAGGTCGCCGCAGAACAGGGCCTGGGGGTAAAGATCATCACAGGCGACAGAGACCTGCTTCAATTGGTCAATGAACGCACGACCGTTTATCTTGCAGGCGATGACCAGACTTACATCACAAATGAGGACGTCATCAATAAATTGGGCGTCCGACCAGATCAGGTGGTGGATTACAAAGCCCTCGTCGGCGATCCTTCCGATAATATTCCCGGCGTAAAAGGTGTCGGCGAAAAGACTGCAACAGCCTTACTCAAAAAATTTGACACCTTGGATGCGATCTATCAAAACATAGATCAGGTGGAAAATCGCTGGAAGGGGAAACTCGAAGCGAATAAAGAAGCGGCTTATATGAGCCGCAGGCTTGCGCAGATTGAAGTCAACCTTGACATCCAGTTGGATCTTGAACACGCCGCAGTAAAACCATTTGATCCGGCCAAATTGGAAGCCTTCTTCAAGGAAATGGAATTCCGCACGCTCCTAAGCAAAGTTCCGAACATCAGCGGCAATGTAACAGAATCCCCGGAAACAGCGCCTCAAACCGCAAAAACCAAAAGCGGACAGATGGCCATGTTCGTCAATCAACCACAGGTTGTTTATTCGCCGCATTCATCGAATATCGAAGTCATTATCATTGATACGGATGATAAATTAAATGGTCTCGTCAAAGAATTATCCAAAGCAAAGGTAATTTCATTTGATACAGAGACCACCGACACGGAAGAAATGAAGGCAGAACTGGTCGGCATCTCGCTTGCCATCCAGGAAGGACAGGGGTATTACATCCCCGTCGGCCATACTTCGGGAAATAATCTTTCAATTGAAAAGGTGATTTCCGCCCTTACACCAGCCATGACGAACCCAAAGATCGGCAAAATAGCACATAACGCAAAATACGATTACATCCTCCTTGCGCGGTATGGCCTGATCACTTCCCCGCTCGCCTTCGATACGATGCTGGCTGAATTCATCGTTGACCCATCCTCGCGCAATCTCGGGTTGAAAAACCTTGCGGCCATCCGCCTGGGCGAGGAAATGACTCATATCGAAGAACTGATCGGCAAAGGCAAAAAGCAGATCAGCATGGCGGATGTGGCGATTGAAATCGTCGCGAACTATGCCGCCGCCGATGCCGAGACCACGCTCCACCTGATGCCCATCATGCAAAAGGAATTGGGCCGCGTGAACGGTATAAAAATTCTGGATGAAATCGACATGCCTCTCACCACTGTGCTGGCAGAAATGGAAATGGCAGGCGCATTGATTGACACCGATTTCTTCAGCAAAATGTCTGTCGAACTGGCCAAACGGCTGGCGGAGATCGAAAAGGAAATTTATCAACTGGCCGGCAAGACGTTTAACATAAACTCACCGCAACAACTCTCGGATATTCTTTTCAATCATCTGCGCCTCGAACCGCCCGACAAAGGGCGCAAAACGGCAACAGGCTTTTACTCCACCTCGGCAGATGTATTGGATGCCATGCGCGGCAAACATTCCATTTTAGATTGGATCCTCGAGCAGCGCGAACTCTCCAAACTAAAATCCACCTACGTCGATGCGCTGCCCACTGCAGTGGATAAAAACACTGGCCGCGTACATACTTCCTACAGCCAGGTCGGTGCAGTGACGGGACGTCTCTCCTCCAATAACCCGAACCTGCAAAATATCCCGATCCGCACCGAGACAGGACGTCGTGTGCGAAATGGATTCATCGCAGAAAAAGGCAATGTCCTGCTTTCAGTGGACTACTCACAGATCGAATTGCGCATCGTCGCACACATGGCAGAGGATGAAGCCATGCTGGCCGCCTTCCGTGCGGGGGAAGATATTCATGCCACCACTGCCGCCGCCATCTACGATATTGAGCTGGATAAGGTGACCAAAGACATGCGCCGCCACGCAAAAGCCATTAACTTCGGTCTCATCTACGGCATGTCGGCCTTCGGACTCTCCCGCTCCACAGAGTTGACTTTGGCCGAAGCGGAGGATTTTGTCAAAGCCTATTTCAGGAAATTCCCCGGCGTAAAAAAATACCTGGATGGAATGAGAAGGCAGGCTGCCGAAATCGGTTACGTGGAGACCCTGCTCGGGCGCAGGCGCTACTTCCCCGCCTTGCAGGGCAAGGTCAATGTACAAATCAAGAACCGTGAAGAACGCGAAGCCATCAATGCACCCATACAAGGCACAGCCGCAGACATTATGAAGATCGCCATGCTCAGAATTCCATCCGCACTTAAAAATGCAGGATTGAAAGGCAAGATGCTTTTACAAGTGCATGATGAACTTGTGCTCGAATGTCCTGAAAGTGAAATGCAAGGGACCGCGCAGGTCGTTCAGGAAACAATGGCAAATGCCTACCCGCTGCGCATCCCTCTCGAAACAGAAGCAAGAGCGGGCGCGAACTGGGGCGAAATGGCCGTCCTACAATAACAACCGATCCGCCTGGGTCATCTTATAACAGGGTTATAATTCCAGTTTCGATCCATAATTCTCGCAAATGCGAAAGCAGAATATCAATAATGCCCGGACGAGATGATATTTTTCAAAAAGCAATGAACGAAGGCCACTCCGCAGCCTGGGACCAGGAATGGGATAAGGCTGTCAGTGCATATCGTCGCGCTTTACAGGAAATTCCCGACCATCCCAAAGCGCTCAACAGCCTTGGGCTTGCGCTTTATCAACTTGGCAACATCGAAGAATCTTTGCAAATCTATTCGAACGTGGCCAGGATCTCGCCCGATGATCCTGTGCCAATGGAGAAAGTGGCGCAGCTTTCTGAAAGACTCGGCAATTTAAATAACGCAATCGAGGCGGCGCTTCGAGCGGGTGATCTCTTTTTGCAACAACATGACATTGAAAAAGCGCTTGAAAACTGGGTGCGGATTACAAATTTGAACTCCGAACATGCAGTTGCACATTCGCGTCTTGCACAGGTACATGAAAAACTTGGACACGCCCAACAGGCTGTGACTGAATATCTGGCGGTTGCCAGCATTATCCAGCGGACCGGTAACGCCGAAAAATCAAAAGAGATCGTGGAAAAAGCCCAGTCTCTTTTGCCGAACAGCCGCGAAGTGAAACAGGCACAGACTCTACTCAAAACAGGGCAGCTGCTCCCCAAGCCGATCCGCGGCAAAGGCGGAACAGGTCCCATCCGCATGGCTCAGGTAAAACAATTGCAAACGCCTGAAAAAGCCGCCTCTGGTTTGGACCCTGTGGCTGAAGCGGGCCAAAAAGCATTGACCCAGCTGGCAGAATTACTCTTCGAGTACTCCGACGAAAGTCCCTCAGCTCCGGAAGCCCGCGGACTTTCCGCGATCATGAAAGGCACAGGCGGCCTCTCCATGCAACAAGCCGAGCAGACCAAAGTGATCCTGCACCTCGGTCAAGCCATTGATGCACAAAGCAAAGGCAGGAAAACCCAGGCCGCGGAAGAAATGGAAGGCGCGCTGGAAGCTGGTTTCAATCACCCATCCATATATTTCAACCTTGGCCTGTTGCGCTTCAAAAGCGACCGTTTGGAAAGCGCGCAGCGCTTTTTACAAAATTCTGTCAAACACCATGATTATGCACTTGGCACCCGCCTGCTACTGGGGCAATTGCTTGTGAAAAAATCCAATTTCCACGAAGCCGCATTGGAATACCTGGAAGCGTTGAAACTGGCTGATTCAATGACAGTTCCAACGGAACAATCGGATGACATCCGCCAGCAATATGAACCGCTGATCGAGGCGTATCAAACCAAGGACGATGAAACAGAATTACGCAAGGTATGCGAAAACATCCACGGTTTACTGATGCGCCCGGACTGGCGCGAGCAACTCCACAAGACGCGCGAACAGATGCCAAAACAGGAGGGCGAAATGCCTGCCCCGCTCGCCGACGTCATCCTGCAGGCACAGTCCAGTTCAGTGCTCGAAGCCATGAACCGCATCAATCAACTGGCGCGCATGGGAAGTTTGCGCACCGCAATGGACGAAGCATTCGAGGCCGTACAGCACGCGCCGACATACCTGCCCCTCCACATCCTCATGGGAGATCTGCTCATTCAGGAAGACCGCATCACGGAGGCGATCTCAAAATTCAGCGTCGTTGCACAAGCCTACAGTGCGCGCGGAGAAGTGTTGCAGGCCACAAAATTATTGCGCCGCATCATTCAACTCTCGCCCATGGACATCAACTCCCACAAGCGGCTCATCGACCTACTGGTGGCACGCGGACAGACGGATGAAGCCGTCCAAGAATATCTGGAACTCGCCACGATTTACTACCGTCTTGCTGAACTTGACATGGCGCGTAAAACCTACACATCCGCCCTGCGCATGGTACAACAAGGCAAAGCCAGCCGCGATTGGAACACACACATCCTGCAGCTCATGGCAGATATCGACCTGCAGCGCCTCGATTGGAAACAAGCCTTGCGGGTCTATGAACAAATCCGCACGCTTGACGCTGACGACATTAGCGCGCGCAAACAATTGATCGACCTCAACCTGCGCATGGCGCAGCCCGATAAAGCCCTGAGCGAACTCGAAAACTTCATCAACCATTTAGAGAGCCAGCACAAAAACGATCTGGCAATTACCTTCCTTCAGGACCTCGTAAAAGAACATGACGATCAACCTCTGCTAAAACGCACGCTTGCCGCGCAACTCCACCGCTCGGAACGCACAGATGAAGCGATCGCCCTGCTTGATATGCTCGGCGAATCCCTCATTCAAGGCGGAGACAAAGCGGGCGCCATGGAGGTCATCAACCAGATCATTTTAATGAACCCTCCGAATGCCGGGAAATACCGCCAGGTGCTCAACCAAATGCGGGATACCCAATAGAGCTGGATGCCCACCATTATCGATATGTATTTTCCCCCGCCTCGCACAAAATCCAAAACCGGCCTTATTCCCCCAACAGTATCTTCGACATGACAAGTAGGTATCCCAACCTGGGTTACAAATTTTCAGCAGCTCGCAAAGGCTGCATGCCATAACCCGACCGAATTCAAAACTGGAGAGAAATATGCCAATAACCCAAAACAAGGCTGTTATGAAATGGCTGTTCATTTTTAGCTTTGTGGTAGCCTTCCTCGTGATCTTCGGGGGATTTGTCCGCCTCACCCGCTCCGGACTTTCCATCGTCGAATGGAATCCCATCAGCGGCGTGATGCCCCCCATCGGTCAGCAAGCCTGGGAGCAGGAATTCGCCAAGTATCAACTCACTCCTGAATACATCAAGATCAACACCGGTATGACGCTTGGAGAATATCAATTCATCTTCTACATGGAATGGATCCACCGCTTGATTGCCCGCCTGGCAGGTTTGTTCTATGCGATTCCAGTGTTTTATTTTCTTATCAAGAAAACCATCCCATTCAAGGAATGCGGCATTTATCTGGTGATGGGGCTGCTCTTCATCGGGCAGGCTTTCATGGGCTGGTACATGGTCGCCAGCGGTTTGGTGGACCGCCCTGCCGTCAGCCATTTCCGCCTGACCATGCACCTGTTATTTGCACTTGCTCTTTTCGGCATTGCATTGTGGACGGCGCTGGGTCACAAATACGGCTTCCCCGATGCATCAACAAAAGTCAAATGGTCCCTGCCATCGAAATTATCCTTTTGGTCAACGGTTGTTCTGCTGATTCAAATCACCTACGGCGGTATGACAGCCGGCCTCAAAGCAGGCCACGTGTCAGATACATGGCCTCTCATGTTTGGAAAATTAATACCACCCAATTTCTTCAACTCATGGACCGATCTGTTTGAAACTCCGCAAACCATCGTCTTCATCCACCGCTGGTTTGCCTGGCTGGGGATTATCATTGTCCCTGCGATGTATTACCTCGTGAAGAAACGGAAGTATCCTGCCGATATTCAAAACGGGTTCAAATGGTTAATTGGCGTGGTTGCCCTGCAGATCACACTGGGCGTGCTTACCATCTTGTCTTACGTCAACATCGTGACCGCCCTCATCCACCAGGCCAACGCCCTCATCCTGTTTGGGATGGCATTATATTTTATTCACAGATTCAGGGCAATGGATAGAAATTAATCCTGCACAAATCAAAACTGGAAATCAGCATTTATTGCAAGAAATAGTTTTTTGTGCTTAAAAAGAAACTCACCCACGAAAGATCATCTTCGGGGTGAGTTGTGCTTATGTGTTCGTGCTTTTTTACTGACCCATCTCAGCTAAAGCCGCATCGATCTTTTCCTGAAAGACATTAATAGGCTGTGCGCCTTCAAGAATAACGGTCTTTGTCTCTCCATTTACGGTATAAGTCAACAGGAATGAAGGAGTTGCCTGAATACCAGCAAGGATCCCATTCTTTCCATCCTCTGCGATCAGGCTCTTATAATTGCTGCCATTGAAACAGGAGCGGAATTCATTCATGTTCAATTCTATTTTTTCGGCAAATGCCAGCAGACGGCGGTCCGTATAGGCACCGACATTCTCACCCGTCTGGTTGGCAAAAATAATATCGTGCATTTCCCAGAATTTACCCTGATCGCCTGCGCAATAAGCTGCTTCTGCGGCGCTGCCCGATTCCGCACCAATAAAGTCGCCGAAGGAGTGATACACAAAATATACAGTACCGTCAGCTATATAACCTTCCACTAATTTCTCTTCCGTATCCATAAGGAAGTTGCGGCAGTAAGGGCACTGAAAATCTGAATATTCATCGATCTTGATCGGGGCGTCAGGGTTACCCACTGCATTGAAATCCACATTTGTGCGGGAAATAACCGGCGCTGAAATTACATCGCCGATCGGTTTGAAATTAGGATATATAAACAAGAAAGCCAGAAAAAGTGCCCCGAGGGATATAAGACCTATGCTCAACAGGCGGGAGCGCTGCTCCTTGCGGCGTATTTGATCGCGGCGTGCCTGCCGCTTGCTTATTTCTTTATTATTGTCCATACTAACTCCTATGATTAAAGTTTGTCTTTTATTTTCCCATGCTGAAATGGATTTGTCCAGTGCAGCGTTAGAAGGCTCTTATTTTTCAATCGCGCAAACAGGCATTCATCCATTGCATCATTGTCTTGAAGACTTCAGCCTGTTCGGGTTCATTGTGAATTTCATGATAGGCGCCTTCCCACAATACCAGCGTGCAATTTCCCCTCAATGGAGCGGCAAATTCGATGCTGCTTGACGGAAAAGCAAGGACATCCTTCCTGCCATGCATAAGAAGCAACGGAAGTGGAAACTCGCCCGCATGTTTCAAGGTCCACTGGTTGACACCCAGCATGATCTTTCCAAAACCAAGCGAAATTTTATCATGCACCAGCGGGTCATTGATATAGGCCTGCACAACCTTTTCATCGCGTGAAATGCTTTTTGGGTCCAACCCGCTGGCAAGGGAAGCACTTGGCATCAGGGTTCCCAATACCTTTGCCACGGCAACTTTCAAAGCCTGTTTCTCAAGAGCGGTATGCAGACCCGAACCGGTGGCAATCACCCCTTTCACTTTCGGCTTACGAAGCAGGCCGTAATGCAAAACCTGTATACCACCAAGACTGTGTCCGTACAGGAAGAGCGGCAGGTCTGCAAACCGTGCGCCAGCCTGTTCCAGTAATACGTCGATATCCATCATAAAATCTTCAATGGATGAGATATGTCCTCGGGCACCCCCGGAACGTCCATGCCCGCGCAAGTCCGAGGTAAATAATACAAAACCCTCCCTGCCAAATGCTTCGGCTACGTGGGCATAACGAGAACTATGCTCGCCCAATCCATGCACAAGGCACACGACTGCTTTGGGTTGCAAAACTGTCGGCTCCCAATATTGGGCAAAAATATCCAAACCATCGTACGTTTTCCAGGTTAGTTCTTGATGTTTCATTTCATCCTCCAATGCTGATCTTAAAGTTCACACTGATGCGTCCAATGTATGACAGACATGTTCTTCAATATCGTACTCTTTGCTGTTTGCCCGGTATAAACATTAGCAAAATTCAATATACGCGCAGGCAGTTCAAGCGCTTATTTATGCGATCTGGATTTTGGAAGACTGCGAACAAGCCCAGTCAGCATTTTGATCCCAAATAACGAAATATCCACCTGGGTCATGAAACACCCGGCGGATATACAAGCACTGGAAAATGTTCGCCTGTCTGTACAAATCCCAATTTTTTATAAAGGAATAGCGATGCAGCATTATCCGCCTGTGTGTTGACGGAAAGGCTGCCGTTTCGACCGATATTCAATCGCTGGATCAAGTCATTCACCAATGCAGCGCCTACTCCCCTGCCTTGCGCCTCAGGCTGAACCCCGAGCCTGGCAAGGTGTGCCCCAAATGGATTCCCCGTACTGATCTGATAACCGATCACACCCGAATCGTCTTCAGCGACAGTGGCATGCGACGCCTGCAAACGCGCTCTTTGAAGCGAATCAAATGTGTTGTGCCAAAAATGACCGAACGAAGCAAGATCCACTTCCGTTATGACCTTCAGGTCTGATTCCTGCATGGGTCGTATTTGAATCTGTTGCGGCGAATGAAGTGTTTTGATATTTTCGCCGCTCAATTGCAGCAAAACAATATTTTGTTTTACTGCAAAACCGCTGGCAAGCAGGATATTTTGGAACCATTGTTTCACCACAATCGCCGCGACCTGCGCCTGCGGGTTGACAGAGACGATTTCAGGGTAAGCGACCTTCCATAACGCAGACCAGGCTTCGGTTCCAGATAGATGCGGATGATACGCAAAGAGGTGGATCCATGCCACCAGAGGCGGATCTGCAGGGCAAGCCAGGGTGGCAGTGATAAGTCCGCCTTCCTCCATCACCCAGTAATTCTGCGAACCGATCCAATCCAATACAGACCTCCAATCCAAATGGCGGTGTGTATTGGATTCATAATAGATAAGGTTGGCGATTTGCTGGTAATCCTGTTGGACTGCGCGCCGAACCTGTAAGCTAAGGTTGATCATCCTCTATTGATCAGACGAAGGAAAAAATTCAGGATACGCTCGAAAAAGCCCGGAGTCTGTTTTGCATCCAGTGAGCCCATCATCTTATATGCTGATTCGGTAATGCGGCCGGTTCTAAGTTTTATGGCAGCGGCGGATTTCATGACCATGGAACGCAAGTCACCTTCATCGACCTGCTTGAATAACTCAGCGGATAGTTCATATTTTTCGATGGCTTCATCATACCGACGGAGAGCCGCAAGCGCGGCAGCTTGATTCCCCAATGCCATTGCCTGGCGCTTAATGTCCCTGGCGCCTTCGAATATTCCATCCGTGCCGACTGCGGCATCCAGCGACTCCTGCGGCTTGCCGGCCTGCAACAGGGCGACGCTTATATTGTTCTTCATTTCAGCAACCATTAATCCCGCGGAATCCAAATTGTAAGCTTCTGCGGCCTGACGGAATAGATCAGCAGCTTCATTGAACTTTTTATTTTGAAAAGCGCGTTTGCCTTGTACTTCGAGTTGTGCAGGTTCAAGTGGCATTGGAGATTTCACCGGAATTTTTCAATAAATATCAAAGCGTAATGTCAAGCAGGCCTTCTGCAACAGACCGCAATTTCTCCCTGGACATGTCGCTGAGTTTCATAGCCAATTCAAGATAGGGTCGGTTGACAGGCTGGCAGACAAAGTTTTGTATTTCCTCAGGCAATTCAAGAAATTTCTGCGCGGCCCTCTGGCTGCTCATCCACTGGCCCACCGGACCGCTTTGATCAAAGAAAGTATCAATCCGGCTACCCATGACTGCAAGAATGCTTTCAAGTTCAGGTACGGAGATGGCGCGCTCGCCCAGTTCATATGATTTTAGTTTCGATTGTGAAATCCCAGTTTCCGAGGCAAGGTGGCGAATGGACATGTTTGCGTTCGTCCGTTCCTGCCGCAGCAACGCCCCGATCATGCGCTGGCGCAAGGCTATCAATTGCGGCAGATCCACAGATTCAAGCGGAGAGCCCGCATCAGACTTGATCTCTGTCCCCCAGAATTGGGAGATCGGAAGTTTCAAAAAATATACAAAGGTTTCAAGTTCAGGCAGGGATGGAGAGCGGCGGCCCTCTTCGTATGCGCGGAACAAGCCCGGTTTAATGCCAATTGCATCAGCACACTCTTTTACGCTGCGGCGTTCCGCCAGGCGGGCATCCCGAATCAGCAAACCTAGTTTCTTTTCACGTATGGTAATCTGAGCGTTATTCATAATTCCTCATAAGGGGTTGGATGCATGGATTATAGCAGAGTGTTTTAACATCGCAAACCTTGAGAGGTGGAAGGTCTCGGCGCGAATATCCCCGCACCAAGTTTAAAGCCAGCCGCTTCAAGCCGCGGCGTAAAATTGGGATGAATTCCAGTGGCGCTTAATACTCCCTGAACCTTCCCATCTGTGGCAACACCTATTCTAATAAATTATTCCTTTCGAAATTTACGCGCCAAAGTTGCCATTTCTCCGGCCACATTCTTAAATATGATGGAAGCTGTATCCGTGGGAAATTTTATCGAGAAGGGCTGGTGATGGGTGTTGGCAAAAGAAAAATTAGTGCCCAGATAGGGCATGGTTGCTATGATCTTCATACCCAGCGCACTCTCCGCTTCCACTTTGCTCAAACCTTCCAGGCCCACAGTCCGGTTCAGGATCGTATAAATGGAACCGGCATTCACACCCTTGTGTATTAAGTATTCCAATAAAGTCTTTGTCAATGACACCGTGCTTGCATCGGTGCTTACAATCAAAGCCACAAGATCCGCGTGCTGAATGAGCGGCAGGGTGATCTTTGAAAGCGAGCGACCGATATCGATCAGCACATAATCATAGGAGGCCTTCAAGGCTGTCACGATATCCCAGATTCTCCCCACGTTAAGACAATTACTACTTTCAGGGTCCGGCGAACCAGCCAGCAAATTAAAACGCCAGGTCTTCATCTCCGGCAGTTCGTTGCGAAAAAACTCGGGGGTTGTCTCTTGCGGCGGCATATCCGTAATCGTGACGATATTTTGCGCTTCCTGATAGCCGACAATGGGAGCGATGGAACCGATCGGCAATACCAGGTCCATGACAACCAGCCGCGCCCCCGGCTGATTTTGTGAAATGTTCATGGCAATGTTCGCACACATGGATGAGGTACCGCTGCCGCCCTTTGCACTCAGAAATATCATGAGCAAGCCCCCACCCGGCTTCATGATCTCATCCGGAAATCCAAGCAAACGTTTTATCGTTTCATTTAGGATGGAAACAGCCTGCTCGGATTTTGTTATATATTCATTGAAACCGGCATCCAGACAGGACTTGATGTGAATCGCACTGGAGTCAGCGCCAAGAGCGACAAGGGGCAAATCTGCTGTACGCGGGTCCTGCCTTAGTTTTACAGCCATCTCCCCGCCAGTAATATCAGCCATATGCGGGTCGATGATCATAAAATCGGGATGATCGCGCCAGGCAAAGATCAACCCTTCCTTTCCAGAGCCAGTTTGAAGCACTTCATATTTCTGGTCCGTCAGGTTGCGGGCAATAAAGTTTCGGCTGGCTACATCTGCATCGACGATCAGTATCTTTTTTCCAGTCATGGTACTTCCTTCCGCGCACTCGCATATGCGCTCATGTCACGCTTCAATTGGAGGCATCAGGTACCCCAGCCCGGACCGCGTGACAATATGGCGGGGATTGTGAGCATCCTCTTCGAGTTTCTGTCTCAAGCGGGCAATGCTCACCCACAAAATCTCTTTGTCACTTTTATATTCCGCTCCCCACACGCTCGAGAGTAATTCTTTCGAGGTGAGGATCTTCCCAATATTATGTGCAAACTGCAGCAAGAGACGGTACTCTGTTGCAGAAAGTGAAATGACATCCTCACCGCGCCACACTTCAGCACGGGCGAAATCGATCTTTAGCTCATCATGGGTAAAGAAGCGCGCCTGACCTATAATATCCGCGGGAGGCTGTGCGCGGCGCAGTACAGCCCGAACACGCGCAAGCAGTTCGGTGGCAGAAAAGGGTTTTACAAGATAATCATCAGCGCCAAGATCGAGACCGCGCACACGATCCTGCTCTTCGCCGCGAGCCGTCAGGATCACAATGGGCACATTGGAGAATTCACGCAAGCGCTGACAGGTCCCAAAACCATCCAGGCGCGGCATCATGATATCCAGCAAGACTAGGTCTATCGGTTGGTTTGAAAACACCTCCAGAGCCTGAACGCCGTCCTGTGCAGTTTCCACTTCGTAGCCTTCGGTACGCAAATTCGCCTCTAAAAGGCGAAGGTAACGGGGTTCATCGTCTACGATCAAAATACGCTTGGCCATAACGATCTCCTAAATGACATAAGGATGATAACAATCAAACCACCGCATCGACAGGCAGTTCGATAAAGAAGGTCGTACCTTCACCCGGCGCGGACTCCACCCAAATATTACCATGATGCGCCATCACAATCTGCCTGCAAATATACAGCCCCAGTCCCGTACCAGGGACCGTGCGTTCGCCTGGGACACGATAGAAACGCTCAAAGATAAAGGGGAGATAATCCTCAGAGATGCCATTCCCATGATCGGCAAAGGTGACGTGCATCCTCCCCTCTTTGATACGCATCGCAATATCGATCTGGGAATCCGGCGCATATTTGAGCGCATTGCTGAAAAGATTCTCGAAGACCTGTGAAAAGCGGAAACCATCGCCGCGAATTGACGGAAGGGGCTGGACATCAAAGGTGATTTTTACCTGCGGGTGACGCGCATTCACCCGGGTGGCAACATCACGTGCAAGTGCATCCATTCTAACTGGAGAGAATTTAAACTGAAGGGTCTTGCTTTGCAAGCGTGCTGACTCGAGCATATCTTCGATCAAGCGGGTTAATCGATCGGCTTCCTCATCAATAATATTCAAAAATTCACGCTGGGTGGCTTCATCCCAGGTTGTATCCTCCCTTAATAGACTTGTACTATATCCCTTAATAAAGCCAAGCGGTGTAAGTAATTCATGAGAGATCGTGGAAACAAAATCATCCTGCAGGCGCATTTGCCTTTGCACAGAATCCAGTTCTGCGCGCGCCGCTTGCAAATCCCTGTGTTCGATCAAAGCTGCGGCCCAAAACGCCTGCAATGAACCAATTTGAATTTGCAAATCGGTAAACTCGGGTCCGCCGAAACGGACAAATACCAGCGCACCGCTTAAATTGGAGCCAATCTTCAGGGGTAAACCCAGTAAATGCGCCAGCGCCATACGATCCATACCCTCAAAGGCCTGCGCGGGTAATTGCAGAGTCATTTCCCCTGATACAAGCACGTCGTTGGCTGCCCTCTGCCCCCAGGCGGCATCGGCTTCGGCATGTTTACCGCGTCCCATGGCGCGCGCGTAGGCAACTTCCAATCTTTTTGTCTGCGGGTCTTCCAGATAGATGGCGACATTATCAAAGACAAAAGAACCGCGCAAGGATACAAACAATGTATCGAGCGCGGCTTTCCAATCCTGTTTTCCTTGAACTTCCTGAAATATGTTATGTAAAAAAGAAAGCGTCGATATATCCATTATGAATCACGCACAGCCTGCAATGGAAATTTAAACGTGGAGCCTTTGCCTTCCACGGATTGCACATCCAATAAGGAACCGTGCGCTTCGACGATCTGACGGACCAGTGAAAGACCAAGCCCCGTTCCTCCAAAACGGCGGGTGGAGGAACCGTCCAATTGATGGAACGGTTCAAATATTTCATTCAACCGGCCGCTTGGAATACCGATGCCCGTATCCGTTACGGAAACAAGAACAAGGTTATCGTCTCCCTCCTTGAGACTGATGACCACGCTTCCGCCTGATGCGGTAAATTTGATACCGTTATCGAGCAGTTGATTCACCACCCAGCCGATTTTCTCGGGGGCGGCTTGCACAGAGGGAATATTTTCCGGCGCGGACACCGAAACCTGGACTCTGCGTTTTTCCGCCTTGTTTTGGGCAGAATTCACCGCAAGGGAGACAAGGTGAAGGATATCCACCACCTCCAACTTCATGGTCATCTCGCCGCGCGAGGCCAGCGAGAACATGATCAAATCTTCAATTAAGCCTTCCAATTTTGTGGTAGCCTGCTGGCACACCTGCAAGGCCTGGCGCTGTTCCTCTGAAATGCTTCCCAAAGAATCAGTAATCAATAACTCGATATAGCCGATTATGTGTGTAAGCGGGGTGCGTAACTCGTGCGAGATGTTCGCCACTAAATTGGCCTTCATCTGGTTGAGTTCGGAAAGCCTGTTTAGGGCTTCATTCAATTCCGCGGTACGGTCCTGTACTCTTTGCTCAAGGTTACGGTTGGCGGCCTGCAAAGCGGAACGTAATTGTATGATCTGTTCGGTGACCGCCTGGTCAAGCGCAGCCCGATCCAACAGGTCCAAGTCGATCAAGGCCTGTCCCAGCAGACAATGATTCCCTTTGGAAGTCTGTTCCTTTTGATAGGCAAGCGCCTCCCGCAGGTCATCATTGCTGATCAAACCCTTCTGGACCATATATTCGCCCAGACGGGGAATCAACATTTCAGGTGTCAGGTTCGGAGAATTTTCTGCCATGGCATCCCAATCTTCTTGGTCCCGAGCGGAGCCGCACATTTTGCGCTTGGCATATCGCAGCCGAAGGATAATATATCAAGATGATCTTAATCTTGATCCTCCACCATCCCTTTAGCCTGCAACTTACGCCCGAGTGTTACCTATAATTGTTCTGTGGAATTATATACCCATTCCCCGTTTAACATCGTCGCTGCGGCGTTCATCGTCAACAGGTCGTTGGGTTCCATTTGGAAGGGATCCAGGTCCAAGACAATTAAATCAGCGAGATAGTTTTCAGCAAGTTTGCCAAGGCGGTGTTCCACATTGGCGGCGTAGGCGGCGCCCAAAGTGTAGGCGGATAAGGCTTCAGCCAGGGTCAATTTTTGTTCGGGATACCAGCCCTCAGCGCAGGGCGAACCGTCCGCGCGTTGGCGCGTGACTGCGGCATGCAGTCCCAAAAACGGGTTCGGCGATTCGACCGGGGCGTCCGATCCAAAAGCGAGAGGCGCGCCGTAATTTAATTGCGTGCGCCAGGCATAGGCAAGCGCGGAGCGATCTCCCCAGAAGCGGTCTGCGGCGAACATATCGGAGGGCGCGTGAATGGGCTGCATGGAAGCGATGACGTTGAGTTTTGCAAGCCGCGGCGCGTCATCGGGATGAAGGACCTGCACGTGTTCGATGCGGTGACGCAGGTGCGGCAATCCCTTTTGGGTTTCGTATTGACGAAGTTGTTCGTAGGCATCGAGTACTTCGTGATTGGCGCGGTCGCCAATCGCATGGACGGTCATGCTCAAACCCACATCAGCGGCTTTGCGGCAATATTCGAAAAGTCCCTCGCCATCCATGTTGAGAATGCCTTTGTTCTCAGGTTCATTCTCGTACGGCCGAAACATGGCGGCAGTGCGCGGACCCAGCGCGCCATCCATAAAGGCCTTGACAGAGCCGATCCATAACCATTCATCGCCGAAGCCGGTGCGTAAACCGAGCTCATTGGCTTGCACCACGCTTTCAACGGGAATATTTTTATTGACGCGTAATTTCAATTTATTACCCGCGCGCAGGGATTGCAATGCCATAAAGGAATCGCGGCGGTCGAAATCATGAATGCCCGTAATCCCCATCTTCCACAAAACAGGTTGGGCTTTTTCAATGGCTTGTTCTATATCATTGATGGCTGTTTCGGGAATTGCATCTGCAACCAGGCCCATTGCGGTCTCGAGCAAAACGCCGGTGACCTGTCCTTTGGCATCCCGTTGAATTGCGCCGTCTTTTGGGTCCGAACTATCCCGTGTGATGTTCGCAAGTTTCAATGCAAAAGAATTTGCCAACGCGGCGTGCAGGGATTTGGCAGTGAGATAAACGGGATTATTCGGCGCAACCGCATCGAGCTCACTTGCCGTCGGCCATTCGCCCTCACCCCTAACCCCTCTCCCAGAGGGAGAGGGGGACAACCATTCATTTTGATTCCAGCCATGCCCCAGCACCCATTCACCGGGCTTGGTATGACTCACACGTTCAGCTACGCGGCGCAGGCATTCTGCTTTTGTTTTTGCTTCGCAGTCCACCCTTGCCAGTCCCAAGGCATAATGTTGAATGTGGATATGTGCATCGGTCAGGCCAGGCAAAATGGTCCTGCCGCCCATGTCCTGCTTTTCCACTTTGCCATGCGCGAGACTTTCCAATTTGTCCCGATCCCCCACGGCAATGATCCTGCCGCCGGCGATCAAAATCGCGGAGGCGTGTGAAAGCAAGCCATCGAGTGTATGAATATTCGCGTTATAGAGAAGTTTCATTTTAGGTCAATTTATCCAGCAAAGAATCCAATTCCTCGTCGGAATAATAGTAGATCGTGAGCGTGCCGCCTTTTTTGCCGTGCTTTAACGCGACCTTTGTGCCCAGACTGTTTTGGAGGCGTTTCTCCACATCGTTCACCTCTGCGCTGCGGACTGGTTTCCTGGCCTTGACCGCTTTCTGTCCCGCAAGTTTTCGCACCAGTTCCTCCGCCTGACGGACGTTCAGGGAGAGGTTTATTAAAGTCTGCAAGGCAGAGGTTTGCGCCTTTTGTGTGGAAAGCATCAACAAGGCGCGCGCATGGCCTTCCGTGATGCTGTCATCCACCAACGCCTGTTTGACGGCATCCGCCAGACCGAGCAGACGCAGGGTATTCGTCACGGCCACACGACTCTTGCCTACCCGTTTGGCAACGGAATCATGGGATAGGCCGAAATCCTCCACCAATTGACGATAGGCTTCGGCTTCCTCCATCGGATTCAAATCCGCGCGCTGGACATTTTCGATCAACGCGATCTCGAGCAGTTCCTGATTGTTCGCCTGGCGCGGAATGACGGGCACGCTCCGCAGACCCGCTTTTTTGGAGGCCTGCCAGCGTCTTTCGCCTGCAATCAATATAAAAGTTCCGTCAGCGTTCGGCAGCACGATCAGAGGCTGGATCACCCCATGTTCCCGAATGGAAGCGGCCAGTTCAGCCAGTTCCTCTTCCTGGAATTTTAAACGCGGCTGGCGCGGATTGGGCTTGATCAATTCCACAGCCACTTCCTGGACTCCGCCTGCACCGGAAGAAGCGGGCAGCGATCTCACGCCAGTAGGGATGAGCGATTCCAAACCTTTACCAAGACCTTTTCGTTGAGCCATGCTTGCTCCTTCCCCTCATCCCCAGCCCTTCCCCAAAAAGGGGAAGGGAGTCCCCTCTCCCTTCGGGACATCGTACCCGAAGGGTGGAGGGCTGGGGAGAGGGTTATTTTAAATCGCCCTTCAATAATTCCTTCGCCACGGATTCATAAGCCAGCGCTCCAATCGAGGCAGGCGCATATTCCGAGATCGGCAAACCGTAGGAAGGCGCTTCCGCCAGGCGGACACTGCGCGGTACGACGCTCTTGAATACCTGGTTCGGAAAATGGCGGCTGACCTCCGCGACCACATCCGAGGAGAGGTTGGTGCGGCTGTCGAACATGGTTAACACCACGCCGCGCACCGTCAACTCAGGGAACAAAGCCGAACGCACCCGCTCAATCGTTAAGGTCAATTGACCGAGGCCTTCCAAAGCCAGATACTCACATTGCACCGGCACGATCACGCCATTCATGGCCGCCATCAATCCGTTCACGGTCAACAGGCCCAATGAAGGCGGACAGTCAATCAGCACATAATCATAGCGATCTGAAATCGTAAGAATGGCTTTTCGCAGGCGAAACTCACGCGCCAGTTCATCCACCAATTCCACCTCCGCTCCGGCGAGAGATGGAGAGGAAGGCAGCAGCGACAATTTCAAGCGTTCGTTCAATAATACATAAGGAAAAATATTTCCCTCGCCCAATAAGGCTTCATAGGTGCCGCCCTGCACCTCCAGTTTATCGACACCCAAACAGGAGGTGGCATTGGCCTGCGGATCCAGATCCACAACCAGGACATTTTGTCCGAGCCGCGCAAGATAGGCCGCAATATTGATGGCGGAGGTTGTCTTGCCCACGCCGCCTTTTTGATTCACCAAGGTATAAATTTTCGTCAAGACAAAACCTCCATCAAGCAACTCTCAATTTCCTGCGGCGTGGGAATTCCATCCAGGCCAATCCGCGCAACTGAATGAGCCGCCAGGTTGGTCGCAAAGCGGGCCGCCTCCCATGGGTCGCGTGTCGCATGCAAACGCACAAAGAACGCCGCCGCAAATATATCGCCCGCGCCCGTGGCGTCCACTTCCTCCATCAAAGGCGGACGGAAACGACGGCGGTCTCCGTTCCAATACAAAACCGAGCCTGATTCGCCCTCTGTCAGACAAAGGACCCGCGTCTGGTGCGCCATCAACTCGACAAGTTCCAGGTCGCGCTCGACATCCTCCACGCTCAGCACCACGCCTCCCGCCTGACCGAGAAGCTGCTCGCTGTTTTCCCAGGCACAAGCCTCCACCCGACCGCTTTCATCCCACTTGCGCAGCCAGCCTTGCGGCGTGAGGCCCAGGAAAGAGGCGGATAATTTTTCTACCAGCGACCCATCCAATTCAGCGGCAATCGGCGCGAGATGAACCATCGGGGCGCCCCGCCAGGCCTGCGGAATATGATCGAAAAGGATCGGCCCGGCTCGATGATGCAGGATTTGCCTGCGTCCGTTTTCTGTGTTTATATTTTCAAAAGTCGTGCTATGCTCGCTGGGGATGTTGACGATCTGAACCCCAGCCAAAGGCCCCAGGGACTCAGCCTCCGCAGCCGAGGTGACAATCCCGACGCGCAAACCCAGCGCGCGAGCCGTCAATGCTGAATAGGAGACCGTCCCGCCAAGTTGTTTGCCTGCAAGACTAAGATCCACGGCGATATGACCGATCGCCAAATAATCCACGGGTTCGGGAGAGACGAGTTCCAACATGGCATGATTATACCGTAGGGGTAATCCGTTCTTTCTGCGCCCGCCTTTGATAAAAGCAGATGGATGAAAGAAAAAAGGCCGTTTTGAGCACGGCAGATTTACCACGTCTCAGGTCTCTTCTGAGGGTTCCCAGACTGCTTCACAAACAGAGACTCCCCTTCAGGTTCGTTTGCAAAATATTTCTTTTTGCATGTACAATTATCCTAATTATTGGTGGATGTATATTTTGTATCGCTGACCCGAAAAGTATTTGATCTTTAATTTCCAAGCGGCGGATCTGGATTCTCGTGCGTACGGCTTAGTTCAACTCGGACAGATGCGGCGGCGCCATTCTACCGCAGTTTTTATTCCCTTCCTTCCCGCCGCATCAATCCTTTATTCGTTGGGCCGAGGAAAATATGAGCGACACATATTTCATATTCTTAAATCTAGCTAATCCAATAGCTAAAGCCAATTTCGAAGCATCAGGACGAATAACTTCGTCAATTTTCTCCAATGCAGTATCTAACAAGGAATTTCTCATAAAATATATAGATGGAACGGCAAAATACCTTCCTTTTGTTCCGAATCCCGATACCGATATCGTGTCTCCATCGCTATTCAATATGTCTATTACGAATAGCTATTGCATTGAATATAACGCAGAAATATGTAGATATCAGTACTTTCCAAAGAAGCCATCTAGACTTTCATATATATATGCTTTTAAAGACTACAAAGATTGTGAAAAGGCAATTAATCTGTACAGATGGTCTGTGGGGAACATAAAGCGATTTCAGCTTGAAGAAAGTCAACTGAATAGGGTTCATCGAGCAAATATGGAACTTATCTCGCTTGTAAGGGGTTTAAGTTATACAGTATCTCTTAATGGCATTGAGCAAGATAAATTATGGAGGCATTACTGGAACGGTGGAGGTGATTTCAAGATACAAATAGACAACCCTCTCTTACTAAATGAGTATACCAGTGGTGAAATATGGGAATACCTTATTGAAGGAAGTCTAACCTGCATAGAATAGCCGCCTCCCGCCGCATCAATCCTTAACTCGTTAGCCCGCCCCTTGCAGAATAAAGTTCAATTTTTTCAGGTAGGGATTGACCAAAATAAAGTCAACGACTTCAAAGGAATTGAGAATTTCGGTATCAAAGCCATAACACCAAAAGAGTTTCTAGAAATGGCAGGTCAGATATGAGTACATTAAGTCTAAGACTTCCCGAATCACTTCACAAGTCCGCTCGTGAGTTAGCAGAAAAAGAAAATATTTCAATTAATCAACTTATTACTTTGGCATTAGCAGAAAAACTTTCTGCATTGGGCGCAGAAGATTATTTAGAAATGCGTGCAAAACGGGCAAGCAAGGCAAAATTTCTTAAGGCTATGTCAAAAGTAGCGGAAGTTGAACCTCCAGAATATGACCGCTTGTAAATAGACGCTGGAGTCTTAAAGTCAAAAGCGTGCCACCGATTAACAGCAGTGTCAAGAGTTGAGCGACAAAAGGATTGAAAAGAAAGCTCCTAATGAAAAACGGCTCGGAAAGATGAACTTTCGGAGCCATTTATTGTTTTCTGCTTTCATGCTTTTCAAGCTGGAGATAGCCTTCACTATCTCCGCCAGATGGGTTTATACTTTCGCTGTGCAATAAAGCATTTCCCTGGCTTCGAGTTTTTCCGGCTCCCAAGTATTGTCCACGCTTGTACTGACTGGCGAAGCCGTGTCGAAACCCGCCGCCGCTGCTGCCGCTGAGCCAAGCCGTTGGGCGGCTTTTGCCAATACAAAAATACCATTGTCGGTTTGACTGGATTATG